>DAIRFN010000273.1:0-7562 GCA_036795065.1 Vicinamibacterales bacterium | reverse complement strand
CGTTGAACGCCTTGGCTAATTCCCCCATCTCATCGGCGCTCGTGATGGGGATGCCCGTGCTCGCGCATCATTCCTTCGCGACGCAGTACGACATCAACAAGCCGATCGAGATGCGCGGGACGATCACCAAGATCGAGTGGACGAACCCGCACGCGCGCTTCTACATCGACGCGAAGGACACGGCGAAGGGTGAGACGGCGCTGATGTACGCGGCGGCCTACAACCGCGCGGACGTCGTCACGCTGCTCCTGCAGCGCGGCGCCGATGCCACGGTGACGACGAAGGTGATGGACCTGGCCGCGCTGACGGCACCCGAGGAAGCGTCCACCGCGCGGCAGTACGGCCAGGCCGCCGCGCCTCGCCGCCCGGTCGAAGTGCCGGGCGCCACGCGTCCGTTCCGCTACAACGAGCTCATCGGCACGCAGGGCGGGCTCACCGCGCTGCACTTCGCCGCGCGCCAGGGCTACACCGACACGGTGATGGCCATGCTCGAGGCGGGCGTCAGCATCGACCAGCCGAATCCCGGCGACCACATGACCCCGCTCCTCATCGCCATCGTCAATGGCCACTTCGACCTGGCGATGCGGATGCTGGAGAAGGGCGCGAACCCGTCGGCGGCCAGCGCCAACGGCGTGACGCCGCTGTTTGCGACCCTCAACGTCTACTGGGCGCCGAAGTCGCTCTATCCCGGCCCGAAGACCTACCAGCAACAGCGAACCGGCTACCTGGACCTCATGACGGCGCTGCTGGACATGGGCGCCGACGTGAACGCCCGCGTGAAATACAAGGTCTGGTACCAGGCCTACAACTCCGACTTCGCGGGCGTGGACGAGAGCGGCGCCACCCCGTTCTGGCGCGCCGCCTACGCCAACGACGTGGATGCGATGAAGCTGCTCGTCGTGCACGGCGCCGACCCGCACATCCCGACGGCCAAGCCGGCCGGGCGTCCGTTCACGGGCGACGGCGTGCGCCAGGTGCAGGACCTGTCGGGTTTGCCGCCGGTGCCGTACGGCGGGCCTGCGGTGTCCCCCATTCACGCGGCGTCGGGCGTGGGGTACGGCGAGGGCTTCGCCGCCAACGCGCATCGCTACGCGCCCACCGGTTTCCTGCCGGCCATCAAGTACCTGGTGGAGGAGCTGGGCGCCGACGTCAACGCCGTCGACCACGAGGGCAACACGCCCGTGCACCTGGCCGCCTCGCGCGGCGACACCGAATCGATTCTCTATCTCGTCTCGAGGGGCGCGGATGTCACCAAGGTGAACCGCGAAGGGAACACCACCGCCGACATGGCCAACGGGCCGGTGCAGCGCGTGCAGCCGTTCCCCGAAACGCTGGCGGTGCTCGAGAAGCTGGGCGCGGTGAACAACCACAAGTGCGTGACCTGCTGACACCGGGAACACGAAGGACACGAAGGGCACGAAGAAGACCACGAAGAACACACATGGGCCTCGAACGGACGATGAGACGACTTGCGACGGTGTTTGCGGCGGCGTGGCTCCTGGCGCTGCCGGCGGATGGTGCCGCCCAGGGCGGCCGGCATGCGGCGCTGGAGCTGTGGACGACAGGCAAGCCGGCGTTCGGCGTGTATGTGCCCAACGAGAACCCCGAACGGTTCGTGCGCGGCCAGCCCCCGCCGAAGGCCATCTACACGAAGGAGGGCGCGGCGACGCTCGCCGCCAATCCGCTCTACGATTTCGTGTTCCTGAACCTGGAGGGCAGCTACGACCCGGCTGCCGCGAAGACCGTGGTGGAGGGCCTGCGCAGCGCGCAGGCGGCGGGGCCGCGGAAGACCGTCCTCGTCCGCATTCCCGCCATCGAGAGCGACGGCGTGGAGGCCACGCGCACGCGCGTGAAGGAGGTGCTGGCGGCCGGTGCCGACGGCATCACCATTCCGCACATTCGGTCGGTAGACGAAGCGACGACCGCGCTGGCCTTCTTCCAGGAGGCGAAGGCGAACGTCTGGTCGCCGTCCAACCCGAACGGCACGGTGGTCGCAATGTTGATGGTGGAGGACGCTGACGCGGTAGCCGCGGCCGGCCAGATCGCGGACCTGAAGGGCCTGAGCGTGCTGGCGTGCGGCATCGGCAGCCTGCGCCAGGCGCTCAAAGGCGACGCGGCGGGCGCCGAGGCGGGCACGCAGAAGGTGCTGGTCGAGACGAAGCGGGCGAAGCTCCCCAACATGCTGACGGCCAACCCGCAGGACGTGCAGCAGCGCGTGAAGGAAGGCTTCCTCGGCCTGCTCGGCCAGGGGGCGTCGGTCGACGAGATGATCAAGATCGGTCGCCAGGCAGCCGGACGCTAATCCCCTCGTGCGCAGCACCATCGCGCGTATGCTCGTGGCGCTGGCCGTGTCGGCCGGCGCCGCTTCCGCCCAATCCGCCTCGCCTGCCTCGACCCAGGTCGAGCCAACAGGCCGGGCGGTCGCGACTGGTCCCAGGGCCACCGTCGAGGGCGAGATCGACGGGTCGCCCGCGCCCGTGCCCCCGGCCACCATCACGCGAGACGACCGGCAGCGGCCCACGGTGCGCGCCATCAAGCTGCCCGCGCCGCTCGTGGTGGACGGCCTGCTGGACGAGGGGGTCTACGAGGACAACCCGCCGTTCGGTGACTTCATCCAGGTGGTGCCGCAGTACGGGGCGGCGGCCTCCGAACGCACCGACGTGTGGGTCACCTACGACGAGGACAACATCTACGTCTCCGCGCGCGTCTGGGACTCGGCGCCGCCGGAGCAGTGGGTCTCGAACGAGCTCAGGCGCGACACGAGTCAGCTCAGGCAGAACGATCACATCGCCGTCAGCTTCGACACCTTCTACGATCGCCGCAGCGGGTTCATGTTCTACACGAACCCGTTGGGTGCGCTGGCCGACTACTCGGTGGTGGACGAGGGCGCGCCCAACAGCGACTGGAACCCGGTGTGGACCAACCGCACGGCCCTCTTCGACGGGGGCTGGACGGTCGAGATCGCGGTGCCGTTCAAGACGCTCCGTTACACCTCCGGCAGCAACCGCATCTGGGGCTTCCAGATGCGTCGCTCGATCCGCCGCAAGAACGAGTGGGCGTATCTGAGCCCGGTGCCCCAGAACCTGGCGGGCCCGATGGCGCTCAACCGCGTGTCGTCGAACGGCACGCTCGTCGGCCTCGATCTCCCGCCGGCGGCGCGCAACATGGAGATCAAGCCCTACGTCCTGGCGCGGTCCACCACCGACACCGTGCAGACCCCGCGCCTGTCGAATGACCTGGATGCGCTCGTGGGCGGCGACTTCAAGTACGGCATCACGGCCAACCTGACCGCGGACCTCACGGTGAACACCGACTTCGCGCAGGTGGAGGTGGACGAGCAGCAGGTGAACCTGACGCGCTTCAGCCTGTTCCTGCCCGAGAAGCGCGACTTCTTCCTCGAGGGGCGCGGGAACTTCGACTTCGGCCGCGGCTCCGGTGGGGGCGGGGGCCCCGGTGGTGGGGGAGGCAGCGACACGCCCACGTTGTTCTACAGCCGGCGCATCGGCCTCAACCGGGGCCGCGTGGTCCCCATCGACGTGGGCGGCCGCCTCACCGGCAAGATGGGGAAGTGGGGCGTCGGTGCCGTCAACATCCAGGCGGGCGACGAGGCGAACTCGCTGACCGAGGCGACGAACTTCACGGTGCTGCGCGTGAAGCGCGACATCCTGCGCCGGAGCACCATTGGCGCCATCTTCACCCACCGCTCCGTCGGCGCGGTGCGCCCCGGCGACAACCAGGCCTACGGGGTGGATGCCGCGTTTGCCTTCTACCAGAACGTCACGGCCGGCGCCTACTACGCCCGCACCGACACCGACGGCCTCACTGGCGACGACGAAAGCTACCAGGGCCGCTTCGAGTGGGCGCCGGATCGCTACGGCGTGCGCGCCGAGCACCTGAAGGTGGGAGCGGCCTTCAATCCCGAGATCGGGTTCGTGCGGCGGTCGAACTTCGAGAAGACGTCAGGCGCGCTCCGCTTCAGCCCCCGGCCGCAGGGCCTCGAGGCGGTCCGCAAGTTCACGTTCGAAGCCTCGATCGATTACTTCGTGAACGGCAACGGCGCCGTGGAGACGCGCCAGCAGACCGGCCGCGCCCAGGCCGAGTTCGAGTCGAGCGACCAGGTGTCGATCGAGGCGAACGACAACTACGAGGCGCTGTTCGTGCCCTTCAACGTCGGGGGCGGCGTGATCATCCCCGCGGGCGGCTACAACTTCCGCGACGCCGTGGTCTCCTATACGATGGGGCAGCAGCGGCGCTTCTCGGGCACCGTGTCACTGCAGGCGGGACAGTTCTACGACGGCACCATCACCGCGCTCAACCTGAGCGGCGCCCGCCTGGCCATCCTGAAGCAGTTCTCGGTGGAGCCCAGCCTCTCGATCAACCGCATCGACCTGCCCTACGGCGAGTTCACCACCGAGCTCGTCCGCGCGCGCACCGATTACGGCTTCTCGCCGCGCATGTTCGCCAGCGCCCTCCTGCAGTACAGCACCGCCGACCGCACCTTCAGCAGCAACGTCCGCTTTCGCTGGGAGTACATCCCGGGCAGCGAGCTGTTCCTGGTGTGGACCGACGAGCACGACACGCGTCCGAATGGCACGGGCCTCCGCAACCGCGCGTTCGTGGCGAAGGTGACCCGCCTCCTGCGGTTCTGACCGCCTGGCCGTTCGAGCCTATCGCAGCGCGAGAGCCTTCAGCGCCGCCGGCCTGATCCCCGACGCCCCCAGCGTGTCGTAAAGCGCCGGCACCGCAGCGATGAGCTCGTTGGCGTCCTTCACCACGGCTGCGAGGTCCTCGCGCGCCTCGCTGGCCGCGCGCAGCTGCATGGCCGTGGGCAGCGAGGTGGAGTTCATCACCTGGCCCTTCAGCTGGCCGATGCGCCCGCGCACGTTCTGCTGCTGGCCGCCGAAGCCGCCGCCCCCGCCGCCTGGTCCACCCTGGTTGTTGAGCCCGAGGCGCGTGCGCAGGTCGGCCAGGCGTTTGCCGGTGTCCTCCACGGCGCCCTTCGCCGCCGCGGGCGCGTTGGCGGCGCTCTTCAGCAGCTTCTCCGCCACTTCCAACTGCGCGCCCAGCGTGGTCACCGTGTCGGCGGCGTCGTTGGCCGCTTTCTGCAGCTCGTGGAGCGAGAGCGACGTGTCGTGCCACGTCTTCCTGTCGGCGTCGCTCATCTGGACGGCGATGTCGCCCGCGACGCGGAGCGGCTTCGTGCCCACTTCCTTGTCGCCCACGACCAGCGTGATGCGATAGTCGCCGGGGAGCACGTGGGGACCGTTCAGCGCCGCGGCGCCAAACCCTCCACCACCGCCAGCCGGCCCCGGCGGCTGGCTGGCCGGCCGCGGGAGCGGCTCGTGCCGCAGGTCCCAGTAGACGCGATTGACGCCGGCCTTGCCGGCCTCCTTCGTGGCCTCGCCCTTCAGCTCCCGGACCACTGTGCCCTGCCCGTCGCGCACGCGAATGGCCACGTTGTCGCTCGCCGTGGCCAGGTAGTAGCTGATGGGCGCGCCGTAGGTGGCGTTCTTCCCCCAGAAGCCCTTGTCCGCGATGAAGCCGCGATCGTTGGCCGGGTTGAACTGCATCGCCGGGCGCAGGTCGAACAGGTGCGCCGCGGACTTCTGCGCCTCCGACAGCTGCTGGATCGGCGTGGCATCGTCCAGGATCCAGATGCTGCGCCCGTGGGTGGCGATGATCATGTCGTTGTCACGCGGGTGGAACACGATCTCGTGGATGGGTACGGTCGGCAGGCCCGACTTCAGCCGTTGCCAGCGCCCGCCGCGATCCAGGCTCACGAACAGGCCGAACTCGCTCCCGGCGTAGACGACGCTGGGGTTCCTGGGGTCCTCGGCGAATGCCGTGAGGGCGTGGCCCTTCGGGATGCCCTCGCCGATGGGGCGGAACGTGCTGCCGCCATCGGCGCTGGCGTAGACATAGGTGCCGTAGTCGTCGTTGCGGTGGTTGTCGAAGGCGGCGAACACCGTATTGTTGTCGTGCCTCGATGGGGTGAGCCGCGAGACATAGGCATTCTTCGGCAGGCCGGGGAACTTCGGCGTGATGTTCGTCCAGGTCTTGCCGTCGTCCTTCGTCATGTGGACGGTGCCATCGTCCGCTCCCGCGAAGAGGACCCCGGCCTGTCGGGGCGACTCGGAGAGCTGGACCAGGTTGCCGTACGACTGCACGCCGTCGTTCCTGGCAATCGTGACCTCCTTCGCGGTGAGGCCCATCAGCGACAGCGTGTCCCGGTCGGTGTTCTCGGTGAGATCCGGGCTGATGACGGTCCAGGTCAGCCCGCGGTCCGGTGACTTGAACACCATATTCGCGCCCACGTAGAGCGTGTCGGGGCTGTGGGCCGAGAGCACCAGGGGGGTGTTCCAGTTCCAGCGCAACGCCGGCTCGCCGCGCGCGGGCACCGGCCGGATGGACTTGCGCTCGCCGGTCAGGCGATCGGTGCGGACGATGTTGCCGTCCTGCGACTCGGCGTAGACGGTGCGCCCGTCGCGGGGATCCATCTGCGCCTCGAACCCGTCGCCGCCCTGGATCTGACGCCACTCGTCGTTGCCGATGCCCGTCCGGCTCCGCACCTGGCTCGGACCACACCACGTGTAGTTGTCCTGGAGGCCTCCGCAGACGTGGTAGGGCATCTGCATGTCGTAGGCGACGTGGTAGAACTGGCCGAGGTCCATGTTGTAGACGGCCTCCCAGGTCTTGCCCTTGTCGTAGCTGATGCCGATGCCGCCGTCGGTGCCGTCGATGATGTGGTTCGGGTTGTTCGGGTTGACCCACATCGCGTGATGGTCGGAGTGCATCGTCCCGTTGTCGACGAACGTCTTGCCGCCGTCATCGGAGATGTGGAGCTGCACGCCCAGCACGTAGACGCGCAGGTCGTTGGTGGGATCGATGCGGATCTGGCTGAAGTACATCGGCCGCGGATTGACGCTCGACATCTTGCGCCACGTCAGCCCGGCATCGTCAGATCGATAGGTGCCGCTCTCGGATTCGTGTTCGATGCGCGCGTACAGGATGTTGGGGTTCGCCCGATAGACGTCCATCCCGATTCGCCCGAGCGGCCCGGCCGGAATGCCGTTGGTGAGCTTTGTCCACGTGCGCCCACCGTCGCTCGTCTTGTGGATGGCGCTCCCGGGGCCGCCGCCGTTCATCCCCCACGTCGCGCGCCTGCGCTGATAGGTCGCGGCATACAGCACTTTGTTGTTCGTCGGATCCTGCACGAGCTCGGTCGCGCCAGTGTGGTCGTCGACGAAGAGCACGTTGCTCCACGTGAGTCCGCCATCGGTCGTCTTGAACACGCCGCGCTCTTTGCTCGGGCCGTAGAGACTCCCGAGCGCGGCGACAAAGACGATGTCGTGATCGATCGGATCGATGATGATGCGCGCGATGTGTTTCGAGTCGCGTAAGCCCATGTGCTTCCAGGTCTGCCCGCCATCTGTCGACTTGTAGACACCGTTGCCCCACGAGCCGCTCTGGCGGTTGTTGTTCTCGCCCGATCCCACCCACACCGTGTTCGCATCGTCGGGCGTGATGGCGATGTCGCCAATCGACACAACGTCGTCGAGATC
>DAIRFN010000272.1:0-7563 GCA_036795065.1 Vicinamibacterales bacterium | reverse complement strand
GCCGAGCTCGTGCGCGACGCGCGCCACCGCCTCCACGGGATTCAGCACGCCCGTCGATGTCTCCGCGTGGACGATGCAGACGAGATCGGCGCGCGAGACCTCGAGGGCTTTCCGCACGTCGTCTGGATCCGCGGCGCGTCCCCATTCGACGTCGAGACGCCGTACCTCGGCACCATAGCGCGCGCACATCTCGGCGAGGCGCTCGCCGAAATAGCCGGTCACGACGGCCAGGACGCGCGTGCCGCGCTGGACGAGGTTGGCCACCGCCGTCTCCATGCCCGCCGTGCCGGTCCCTGAGACGGCCAGCGCCAGCGAGCCCTCAGGCGCCCGGAACACGCGGGCCAGGCCGGAGCGGAGCTCGTCCATCAGGCCCACGAACTCCGGGTCCAGATGGCTGAGCACGGGCGAGGCCATGGCACGCATGACGCGCGGCGACATGACCGACGGGCCGGGGCCGAGCAGGATGCGGTCGGTGGACGGTAGCGTCATCGTCGGGAGTCGGGAGTCGCCCCTCGAGACGCTCGGGGCGCCCTGAGCATAGTCGAAGGGTCGGAGTCGGAAACCAGATGCCGGATCAGAGCGGTGCGGGTTCCTCCGCGAGCAGGCCCAGGGCGGTGAGCTGCGCGTGCAGACCCGTCACCACGGCCGGGGGCGCGGGCCTGAGGGGCGGACGCGGATCGCCCGTTTCGTAGCCAAGCAGCGCGAGCGCGGCCTTCAGCGCCGGCACGCCGTGCTGAACGCCGATAGCGCGCGCCAGGGGCAGCAGCGATGTCTGCAGGGCGCGGGCCTCGGGATAGCGGCCCTCGGCGACCATCCGCCTGAGCTCGACGCATCGATCCGGCACGATGCCCGAGAGCGCCAGCACCGCACCGTGCACGCCCAGTGCCAGTGCGGAGAAGAACGACGTGGCCGAGCCGCACAGCACGACGAAGTCCTCCCCTGCCGACGCCGAGAGGTAATCGGCGAGCAGCTGCATGTCGTTGCCGCTCTCCTTGACCCCGGCGATGTTCGGGTGGCGGCTGAGCAGGCCCACCGCGTCGGCCTGCAGCGTGACGCCGGTGTACACGGTGACGTTGTAGAGCAGCACGGGTACGGGCGATGCGTCCGCCACCTCGGTGTAGTGCCGCACGAAGGCGTCGCTCGTCATCATGTTCTTGTAGAACGACGGCGTGCGGACCATGACGGCGCTGACGCCCAGGGCTGCGGCCCGCTTGCAGGCGGCAATGGTGGCACGCGTGGACTCGCGTGCCGCGCCGGCCAGCAGCGGCCGTTCTGCCGGCAATACGTCGCGGACGGCGGCGATGACGCGGTCCGACTCGTCTTCGTCCAGTTGCGGCGATTCGCCGTTCGAGCCAAGGACCACAAGGCCCGTGAGCGGGGTCGACAGGTATCGCCTGGCATTGCGGGCGATGGCGCCGGCATCCACGTCGCCGGACGAGGTGAAGGGTGTGACGAGGGGGTGGAAGACTCCCGAGAACCTCATGATGTGGTGACCTCTCGCAGTGGTGATCTTATCTGGTGAGGTGGTGATCTGGCGATGGATCTGCCGACCTGGCGAGCTGCGGACTGGGTGCCCGGGACTGGAGGGCGAGGTTGGTGGCGAAGGTGACGGCGAAAATCGCGGCGGCGGGGGCCAGGGTCCAGGGAAAGCGCACGAGGTTGTTGACGTTGCCGGCATCGGCCAGCATCCGGCCCCAACTCGGCAGCGGGTCGGGAAACCCCAGGCCGACGTACGACAGCGTGGCCTCGGCGAGGATGAACGCCGGCAGCAGCAGGCTGGCCTGCACGGCAATCTGCCCGGCGCACGCGGGCAGGAGGTGGCGCCACAGGACGCGCCAGGGGCCGGCGCCAAGCGAGCGCGCCGCGAGCACGTACTCGCGGTTCCGCTCCTGAGCCACCAGCGCGCGCACGCCGCGCGCCACGAATGGCCATCCCACGACGGAGAAGATCACGGCCATGAGCGCGAATACCACCCCCGCCGGCAGCACCAGCGGCAGCACGGCCCGCAGCACCAGCACGACGTAGACGACGGGCAGCACCAGGATGAAGTCGGCCGTGCGCATCACGGCCTCGTCCATCCATCCTCCGAGTGACGCGGCCAGGGCACCGAGCACGGCACCGAGCAGGGTCGCGCCCAGCACCGAAACCAGCCCGAGGCCAATCGACAGGCGCGTGCCGGCGAGCAGGCGCGAGAGCACGTCACGGCCGTCGCGATCGGCCCCCAGCAGGAACACCGGCTCGGCGCTGCCGCGCCAGGGCCATCCGAGGGTCCGGCTCCGGTCCTCCGCGAATCGCTGCTCGATGCGGTCTTCGAGCACGAGCGGGTACACGCCCAGCCCCTCAGACACGCGCGGAGGCATCGGCGGCGCGTGGACGAAGCCGCGGAACGATCGGCCCGCATCGTAGGGCGCGAGCCACGGGCCCGCCAGGGCGACCGCGGCGAGCGCGATGAGCAGGGCGGCGGCGCGGCGCGTCACGACCGGTGCCGCTCCCGTACGCGAGGATCCAGCATCGCGTGCACGACGTCGACCGCGAGCGTGCCCGCGGCCAGGCACGTCGCACCGGCTGCAGCGGTGCCGGCGACGAGGTACAGGTCGCGGGCGCGGAGCGCATCGAACATCAGCCGGCCCAGGCCCGGCCAGGCCGTCACTACTTCCACCACGAACGATCCGCTGAACAGCGACCCGATCATCAGGCCGTAGAGGGCCAGCACCGGCCCGAGCGATGCCGGCCACGCGTGGCGTGCCACGACGTCACGCGCCGACACGCCCCGGGCGCGGGTGGCGCCGATGAAGGGCTCACGCACGGCTTCGCCCAGGGCTTGCGACTGGATCCGCTCGAGCGTGGCCGCGAGCGGCAGCGCCAGGGCGAGGGCGGGAACCGGCAGGTGCGCCAGCACGTCGGCCAGCCAGCCGGACCACGAGACCGATCCGCCCACCGAGGTCATGCCCCCGGCAGGAAACCAGCCGGTGCGCGCCGCAACCAGCACCAGTAGCAGCGATCCGATCAGGGGTGGCGTCGAGACCATCAGCGTCGATGCGGCCCGCGCCAGCGCAGGGCCGGCCCCTGAGGCGTGCGTGCCGGTGTAGATGCCGAGCGGCAGGCCAATGAGTGTGGCCAGGACCAGGGCGGCCGAGGCGAGGATGGCAGTGTTTGCCGCGCGCTCGCCGAGCATGTCGGCGACGGGCCGCGAGTAGAGGACCGAGTCGCCGAAGTCCAGCCTGAACACCCCGGCCAGCCACGACGCATACTGCGCCGGCAGCGGGCGATCGAGGCCCAGTCGCGCCCGCTCGGCTGCGCGCGCCGGCGGATCGATGAAGGGGTCGGCGGCGATGCCGTCTCCGGGCGCCAGCCGGGTGAGCACGAACGCGGCGGAGGCCACGGCCAGGACGAGCAACGTGGCGAGCAGCGCCCGGCGAACGCAGAAGGTCAGCACCTCGCCCGCATTCTACGGCGTCACGGCAATGGTGTCGGCCGCCCAGAGCAACTGCGGCCGCAGGAGGGCGGGCGTGAGGTTCACGACGCGTGTCGCTGCGGCCGCGTAGAGGCGTGGCGCGACGAAATAGAGGGCCGGCACGTGCTCGCCGAAGACGCGCTGCACGTCCGCGAACAGCCGACGGCGCTCCGCGGGATCCGTGGTGGCGGCCTGCTTCGCCATGAGGTCGTCGATCGCCGCCTCCCACTCAGTGGCAGGCTTGGCCTGCTCCCTGTTCCAGATGTGCGCAGGACCCGAGCTGAGCCAGAAGTCCTTCGACAGCGCCGGGTCGAGATCGGACGCCAGATACTGGAAGAAGATCGACTCGAAGTCGCCCTTCAACATCCGGTCCACGAGCGTGTTCTGCTCGAGGGCCACGACGTCGACGGCCACCCCCACTTTCTTGAGCTCGTCCCGCACGAACGCGGCCTCGCGCTCCAGCACGAGGTTGCCGCGGAAGGTGAGCACCGTGAAGCGGGCCTCCGTGCCCTTCGGGTCCTCCAGCCACTCGTCCGCATCCCGGTTCTCGAGGCCCAGGCCGGCCAGCAGCGTCCGCGCCGTTTCCAGCGAGTGCGGATACCGCGGCACGTTAGGCGAGAACCACTCGCGGTTCCCCGGTGTCACCGGTCCCCAGACGGGAACGGCGGCGCCCAGGAAGACGGTCTCGGCCAGGGCCTCGCGGTTCACGGCATGTGAGATGGCCTGGCGCCACTCGCGGGTGGTGATCCAGCTCCTCCGCGGATCCTTCGACCAGTAGGGGTCGCGGAGGTTGAAGAAGAAGACGTCGGGATCGGTGGAGACGCCAAGGTCCAGCAGCTGCAATTTGCCGTCGCTGACCAGCGGGCGAATGGTGGCGATGTCCTCGGCCCTCACCTGCTGCAACAGGTCCATTTCACCGGACTGGAGGCGCACGAACTCGGCGTTCTGATCCGGCACGATCTCGAGCACGATCTCGTCCAGATACGGGAGCCGGGCGCCATCCGGCGCCGTGCGCCAGTAGTGCGGGTTGCGCGCCAGCACCAGCCGCTGCCCCGGCTCGTAGCGGGCCAGCTGGAACGGCCCCATGCCCACGAGGTCGGTCGCCGGCGTCGCCGCATTCCACGCGTCCTTGAACGTGCCGGCGGCCAGCGCGGCCTCGAGCTTGTGCCGCGGCAGGATAGGCAGGTTGTCGAGCAACCGCACGCCGGGACCAAAGGGCGCGGCGTACTCGACGCGTACCGTGCGGGCGTCGAGCACCGTCGCGGCGACGGGCCTCCCGCCCACCTGGAGCGTCGGGCCGAGGACACTGCCGGCCCTGGCGTCGTAGAGCGCCCGGAACGTGAACGCCACATCGCCGGCGGTGAACGGAGTCCCGTCGGACCACTGCAGACCTTCGCGCAGGGTGAGGGTGAAGGCCCGGCCGTCGGCGGAGGCCTCCCACTTCTCGGCGAGCCAGGGCTCCAGTTCCTGGGTCGCCCGATTGATGCGCACCAGCTTGCCCTGGGCGAGCAGCGAATAGAGCTCGGTGACGGTGCCGGCGGATACCAGCCGGTTGAACGAGCGTGGGTCGCTGCGGAGCGTCGCCGTGAGGCGGCCGCCGCGGGTTGGGGGGGCGATGGGCCTGTCCGTGACGCGCGATTCGCCTGGCGGCGGCGCCTGGAGGTCGCGCCAGAGGAGGTAGGCCGTACCGGCGATGGCCCCGACGAGGAGCAGCGTCAGCAGTGTGCGCGGGTGTCGGTTCACTTTTTAACCGGGTGGCCAATTTCTTGGCCAGCTGTGAAATTGCACACGTTCGTCAATTCCTTCGAAATGCGTGCAGATTCTGCGAGGTGTGGTGCGGCTGACACATCTGGGGCAACTTGCTGGCCGAAGTCTTGCCCGATTGCCCCGTTTGGAACTTCCGGCATCGTAAACCACGAAATCCCATCCGTGCAATGAGTTAGCGCCCGTCCACGGGGCCGCACGCGCGACTGGCACCGCCTTCGCCACTGTATCGGGCGGAGGTTTGAGGTTCATGCAGATGGTGCCTTTCGCAACGAGCTACATACCGACGCCGGTGTTTCAGCCGCAGCTGGGACGCAGCGTCACCATCGACCACGCTGCCAGTCTTCTCGGCGTCTCGCGCCGGACCATTTACTACCGGATTCGCGAGGGCCGGTTGCTGACCGTGCGGACCATCGGCGGTTCGCAGCGGGTGCTGATGTCGTCGCTCGACGCGGCTCGTGCGTGATCCGATGCCTCTTTCCCGTTCGTTTCAGCCACCGTTCGTTTCGCCCGAGGACACAACCATGACTCTGCAGCCGACTGACGCGAGGCACACCGCCCCCCCGGGCGTGTTTCGGTCGACATCGCAGTGCTTCACCACGTTCCTGCTCGCCCTCGCCCTGGTCGCGGTGGCCACATCGGCCGATGCCCAGCGTCGCGCGCGCCTGTCTTCCGACCTGCGGTCGCACCTCGATTCGGGCGCGACCGCGGCGAAGGACGTCATCGTCAGCGGCACCCCCGAGCGCATCTCGCGGCTGGCCGCCCGGCATGGCCTCACGGTGAAGAAGTCGCTTCGTTCGGGCGCGGTGCTGACGGCCACGCCGTCGGCGCTCGAGTCGCTTGCGGCCGACGCCGAGGTGGACGCGGTTTCGGCGGACGCGCTGGTGCGATCACAGATGGCGGTGACGACCGCGACCACCGGCGCCGACGCCGCGTGGTCGGGTCTGATCAACGAGCTGGGCGCCACGAGCGGCCGGGGCGTGGGCGTGGCCATCATCGACTCGGGCATCGCGGCGCATCCGGCGCTGGCGGGCCGGGTGGTGGCGAACGTGGATTTCACCAGCGAGCGGGGCCGGGGCGTGGATCGATACGGCCATGGCACGCACATCGCCGGCATCGTCGCGGGGCGGGCCTTCCGCCGGGGCGTGGAGGGCTCGGAGAGCGGCATGGCGCCGGGCGCGCACCTGCTGAACCTGAGAGTGCTGGGCGCGGACGGTTCGGGCAGCGCGAGCGACGTGATCGAGGCCATCGACTGGGCCATCGAGAACCGCCAGCGGTATGCGATTCGCGTGCTGAACCTGTCACTGGGCGCGGCACCGACGCAGAGCTACCGTGACGATCCGCTGTGCCAGGCGGTGGAGCGCGCGGCGCGCGCGGGCCTGGTGGTGGTGGCATCGGCGGGCAATTTCGGGCAGACCACGGACGGCCGGACCGTGCTCGGCAGTGTGACCTCCCCCGGCATTTCTCCCTTCGCCATCACGGTCGGCGCGCTGCGCACGCAGGGCACGGCCGATCCGAGCGACGACGTGGTGGCGCCGTGGAGCTCGCGCGGACCGACGATGGTGGACCACATCGTGAAGCCGGACCTGGTGGCGCCGGGCAGCGCGATTGTATCGACGGCGGCGGCGGGCGGGGCGCTGATGGCGCAGTATCCGGACCGCCTGGTCGACGGCCCGGGGCGGCTGGACTACTTCCGGATGAGCGGGACGAGCATGTCGGCGGCGGTGGTGAGCGGGGCGGTGGCGCTGCTGCTGGAGGCGAAGCCGACGCTGAACCCGCTGCTGGTGAAGCTCGCCCTGCAGGGAAGCGCGGAGTTCCTGCCGAATGACGGGCTGGTCGCGGGAGGAGCGGGGCGGCTGCGGCTGGAGGGGATCTTGACCGGCCAGGTTGCCCCGAGAAGCTACACGCACGCGGAGTTCTGGGGTGAAACGTTTGCGGCCGTGGCGCCGCAGACCATCATCTGGGCCGAAGGAAGGGCCCTCCCAAGCACGATCATCTGGGCCGACACGATCATCTGGGCCGACACGATCATCTGGGCTGACACGATCATCTGGGCGGACACGATCATCTGGGCCGACACGATCATCTGGGCCGACACGATCATCTGGGCGGACACCATCATCTGGGCCGACACGATCATCTGGGCGGACACCATTATTTGGGCAGACACCATTATTTGGGCCGATTAGGCCTATCCAACTGGGGCTAAAGGAGTTACGATCATGAACCGACTCATTATCTGGGGCGAGTAGCCTCAAACCGTTGGCAGCGAGGGGACGCCCTTGGAAAATTGGTTCCAAGGGCCCTCGAAGTCTCTTCAATGAACCTACCGGTTCGCGGTCAGA
>DAIRFN010000038.1:0-23448 GCA_036795065.1 Vicinamibacterales bacterium | reverse complement strand
CGCGGAAGTAATCGGCCATGCCGGCGATGCCGTGCTCGGCGACGGCCAGCAGCAGCCCCTTCTTGCTCTTGAAGCGCAGCAGCAGCGTGGCCGGGGCGAGACCCACTTCCCTGGCGACGTCTTCCAGCCGGAGGCGCGCGGGGCCATGACGGGAGAGGAGCCGGGCGGCGGCTTCGAGGATGACGGCGTCGGAGGCGGTCTTGGGCCTCGGTGACATGGTCGTTACTTTACAATAAATGAACCGTCATTTATCATCATCGCTTCCGCCGGCCCGCATCCGGGCACCCGTCAGGCTCTGCGGCGGCGTCCAACCCATCATGTCTGTCCTGTCCCCACGCTCCACGTTTGTGATCCTGACAGTTGCCCTCGCCGCCGCCTGCGGTGGCGACAGCGGCCCGGGCGGCGCCGCGGGCGGCCCAGGAGGGCCGGGTGGCGGCCCTCCGCCCATGCCGGTCGAAACGCTCACCCTGGCCCAGAAGCCGGTGGAGCAGACCAGCGCGTATGTCGGCACGCTCAAGTCGCGGCGGTCCACCACCATCCAGCCGCAGGTCGAGGGATTCCTCACCCGAATTGCCGTTCGCTCGGGGCAGCCCGTCAAGCAGGGCGCCGTGCTCTTCGAGATCGACTCGGCGCCGCAACAGGCCGGTCTGGCGGCGCTCGAGAGCACACGCGCCGTGCGCGCGGCCGAGCTCGAGTACGCGCGGCAGGATGCCGCGAGAACCAGGACGCTGTACGCGGCGGGCGCCGTGAGCCAGCGCGAGCTCGAGCAGGCCGAGACCGCCCAGCAGACCGCAGAGGCCGTGCTGAAGGCCGTGGACCAGCAGCTGCTGCAGCAGAAGGCCGAGCTCGGCTACTACCGCGTGACGGCCCCCAGCGCCGGCGTCGTGGGTGACGTGCCCGTTCGCGTGGGCGACCGCGTGACCAAGACCATGGTGCTCACCACCGTGGACGAGAACGACGTGCTGGAAATCTACGTGAACGTACCGGTGTCACAGGCACCGGGGCTGGTGGTCGGCCTGCCCATCCGCATCGTGGACGACCAGAACCAGGTGCTGGCCACCAACACGATCACCTACGTATCGCCCACCGTGGAGCCCACGCAGACCGTGCTGGCGAAGGCGGCCCTCGTCGAGGGGCGCGGCGAGTTCCGCGCGAACCAGTTCGTCCGCGTGCAGCTGGTGTGGCGCACCACGCAGGGCCTCACGGTGCCCGTGACGGCGGTCACGCGCATCAACGGCCAGTTCTTCGCCTACGTCATCGAGAAGCAGGGCGAGATGACCGTGGCGCGCCAGAAGGGCGTGACGCTCGGCGACGTCGTGGGGAACGAGTACGAGGTGCTGGGTGGGCTGGCCGCGGGCGAGCAGCTCATCACGGGCGGCATCCAGAAGATTGGCGACGGCGCGCCGGTGATGGCCGGCGGACCGCCCGCGGGCGCTCCGGGCGCCCCGGGTGGCGGCGCCCCCGCGGAGAAGAAGGCGTCCTAGCCATGTTCACCGACGTCTTCATCAAGCGGCCCGTCCTTGCGACGGTCTGCTCGCTGCTCATCATCCTCGCGGGCGCGATCGCCATCCCGACGCTGCCCATCGCGCGCTACCCCGACCTGGCACCGCCGGCGGTGTCGGTGACGGCGTTCTACACGGGCGCCAACGCCCAGACGGTGGAGAGCGCGGTCACCACGCCGCTCGAGCAGGTCATCAACGGGGTGGAGGGCATGACCTACATGACCTCCTCGTCCACGAACTCGGGGATTTCGACGATCACGGTCACGTTCGACATCTCGCGTGACCAGGACCTGGCCGCTGTGGATGTGCAGAACCGCGTCAACTCGGCGCTCGGCCGCATGCCGGCCGACGTGCGCACCAACGGGATCACGGTCACCAAGGTCTCCGCGGGTTTCATGGGCGGCCTCGGGTTCTTCAGCCAGGACAACCGCTACACCAACCAGTTCATCAGCAACTACCTCGACCTCTACGTGCGCGACGCGATCAAGCGCGTGCCGGGCGTGGGCGACGTCATCATCTTCGGCGAGCGCCGCTACGCCATGCGCTTGTGGCTGGATCCCGGCCGCCTGGCCGCGCGCCGACTCACGGCGGGCGACGTGCTGGGCGCGCTGCGCGAGCAGAACGTGCAGGTGGCGGCCGGGGCGCTCGGCGACCAGCCGGCCGTGCCCGGCCAGATGTTCACGATGAGCGTCCGTGCCATCGGCCGCCTCACCGAGGTATCCGAGTTCGAGGACGTGGTGGTGCAAACCGGCCCCGATGGCGCGCTGGTGCGCGTGAGCGACGTGGGCCGCGTGGAGCTGGGCGCGGAGCAGTACTCGGCGAACCTCCGGTTCCTGGGGCTCGAGGCGTCGGGCATGGGCATCGCGCTGCTGCCGTCGGCCAACGCCCTCGAGGTGTACGACGGGGTCATGGAGACGATGGCGAGGCTCGAGCCGAGCTTTCCGCCCGGGCTCGAGTGGCGTCTGGCGTTCGACAACGTCAGCGTCGTGCGCGAGTCGATCATCGAGGTGCTCAAGACGCTGGCCGAGGCCATCGCGCTGGTGATCATCGTGATGTTCCTGTTCCTCCAGAACTGGCGGAGCACCATCATTCCGGCCATCACCATCCCGGTGTCGCTGGTCGGCACCTTCGCCTTCATCAAGCTGTTCGACTTCTCGATCAACACGCTGACCCTCTTCGGCATCGTGCTGGCAACGGGCATCGTCGTGGACGACGCCATCGTGGTCATCGAGAACATCGAGCGGCACATGACCGAGTACAAGAAGTCTGCGCGGCGGGCGGCCCTCGACGCCATGCGCGAGGTGTTCGGCGCCGTCGTCGTCATCGGCATCGTGCTGGTGGCGGTCTTCGTGCCGGTCGCCCTCTTCCCGGGCGTCACCGGGCGGCTCTACCAGCAGTTCTCGCTCACCATCGCGTTCGCGGTGGTGCTGTCGGTGTTCAACGCGGTGACGTTGACGCCGGCGCTCGCGGCGCTGCTGCTCGACAAGGAGAGCCACAGCCACGGCGCATTCTTCAACGCCGTCAATGGCGTCATCGACGGCGGCACGCGGCTCTACGTGCGGGCGGTGCGCGGCGCGCTGCGGTTCCGCTACGCGATGCTGGTGCTGTTCGCGGGCGCGCTGTGGGCCACCTACACGCTGCTGCAGGTGGTGCCGACGGCCTTCGTGCCCGAAGAGGACGAGGGCTTCCTCATCTGCGTGGTGCAGGCGCCGGCGGGCGCCTCGCTCGAGTACACCACCGAAATTGCCAAGAAGGCCGAGGCCATCCTCTACGGCGATCCGGACATCGAGGCGGCCTTCTCCGTCATGGGCTTCAGCTTCGCGGGGGCGGCACCGAACAACGGCCTCATCTTCACGCGGCTGAAGGACTACGCCGAGCGGGAGGGCCCGGAACACTCGCTTCGGGCCGTGCTGAACCGCATCAGCGGGCCGCTGTTCATGATCCCGGGCGCCATCGTCGTGGCGTTCCCGCCGCCCGCCATCCAGGGGCTGTCCACGTTCGGCGGCTTCCAGTTCGAGGTGCTCGACCAGACCAACAGCGCCGACATCGGCGGGCTGGCGCAGGCCACCTTCGGCATGATCGGTGCGGGCAACCAGAGCGGGCGCGTGCAGGGGCTCTTCAGCGCCTTCCGCGCGGACGACCCGCAGCTGGTGGTGGAGATCGATCGCGACAAGGCGCGCAGCCTCGGGCTGCCGCTCCGCGAGGTCACCGACGCGCTGCAGGTGTTCCTCGGGTCGTCCTACGTCAACGACTTCGACTTCAACAACCGCGCCTACCGCGTGTACGCCCAGGCCGACCAGCGCTTCCGGGCCGCCCCGTCCGACCTGAAGCAGCTGTACGCCCGCGCCGGCAGCGGCGAGATGGTGCCGCTCGACACCGTGGTGCGGATGAAAGAGACCGTCTCGCCCCAGGTGATCAGCCATTTCAACCTGTTCCGCTCGGCCGAGATCACCGGCAACCCGGGCCCGGGGCAGAGCTCGGGGCAGGCCTTGCAGACGATGGAGGAGTTGGCGCGCCAGAACCTGCCACCGGGCTTCACCTTTGCGTGGGCAGGGCAGTCGCTCGAAGAGATCAAGGCCGGCACGCAGGCCAGCCTCATCTTCGGCCTGTCGGTGATCCTGGTCTACCTGGTGCTGGCCGCGCAGTACGAGAGCTGGGTGCTGCCCTTCATCATCCTCCTGGGCGTGCCGCTGGCCGTCATTGGCGCGCTCTCGGCGCAGCTGCTGCGGGGGCTGGCCAACGACGTGTTCTGCCAGATCGGGCTGGTACTGCTCATCGGCCTGGCCGCGAAGAACTCCATCCTCATCGTGGAGTTCGCGGAGCAGATGCGCGCGCGCGGCCTGTCGATCATCGACGCCGCGGTGGAGGCCTCACGCATCCGCCTGCGGCCCATCCTGATGACGTCGTTCGCGTTCATCCTGGGCGTGCTGCCGCTGGCTCTGGCGACGGGCGCCGGCGCGGCCGCTCGCAACTCGGTGGGCACGGCGGTGGCGGGCGGCATGCTGGCCTCCACGTTCCTGTCGGTCATCTTCATCCCCGTGCTCTACGTCCTCATCCGCACGGTGGCGCCGGGCAAGGTGCGTGGCCACGGCGAGGAAGACGAGCCTGCGATCGGTCCGGGCGGGCCGGGCCATGCGGCCACGGCCGGCGCGGTGGTCGTGCTCGCCGTGGTGCTGGCCGCGCCGGCGATGGCGCAGCCCTCGACCACGGGCCCTGGTCGCGCACTGTCGCCAGCCGCGCTCACGGCGGCGGTGGCCTCCAGCGCGGGGCAGGCGGCACAGCCACAGCCGCCGGCGGCGCCGGGGCAGCCGGCCGGCCCACCACCCCGCGTCTCGTTCGAGGAGGCGGTGGCGGCGGCCATCGACCGCAACTACACGGTCCAGATCGTCGCCAACAACGTGCTGCGTGCCGAGGCGCTGCTTCAGCAGGTGCGGGCCTCGACCATGCCCTACGTGAACGTGTCGGTCATCAACAGCACGCTCGATGGCGACCGCGGCTTCGACGGCCTGGTGGTGCAGCCGCAGAACCAGTGGACGCTGGCGCCCACCATCGGCATGCCCGTCCTGGCGGCGTCGCGCTGGGCCGCGCGGGCGCAGCAGGCGGATCGCATCGAGATCGCGCGCCTCGACACGGCCGATGTCCAGCGGCAGATCGCCGTGTCGGCCGCCACGGCGTACCTGGCGGTCATCAACCAGAAGCGCCTGGTCGAGGGGCAGCTGCGGTCGCTCGAGACCGCGCGGGCACAGGTCGACTACAACCAGAAGCGGCTCGAGGGCGGCATCGGCAGCCGGCTGAACGCTCTGCGGGCGTCGCAGATCGCCTCGACCGAAGAGGCCCTGGTGGAGATCTTCCGCCTCAACGTCCAGCGAGCGCAGGAGGCGCTGGGCGTGCTGATCAACGCCGATGGACCGCGCGACGCCGCCGGGGAGCCGGCGTTCGAGGTGCCCATCGTCGGTGAGCCCGAGTCGTGGCTGCCGTCCCGCAGCGACTATCGGCTGTTCAGCGCGGATCGCGACCTCTCGGCGCGCATCGTGCGGGAAAGCTCGCGCGACTGGTGGCCGACCGCCAATATCTCGTTCGACCCGACGTACGTGGCGCCGGCGGGGCTGTTCCAGCCCAAGGGCACCTGGCGGCTCACGCTCGCCCTCGAGCAGCCCGTCTACGACGGCGGGCTCAGGCGCGGAGTGCGGCGGGAGAGAGAGGCCAACCTGCGCGACAGCGAACTCGCCCTGGAGCAACTGGCCCTGCAGGCACGCGCGGAAGTGCGGACGGCACGTGCGGCCGTCGAGTCCCAGGAACGGGCGCTCGCCAGCGCCCGCGCGGCGGCGCAGGCGGCGAACGAGGTCCTGAGCATCACGATTACCGCCTTCGATGCGGGCGCCTCGACGAACATCGAGGTGATTGACGCGCAGCGGTCGGCCCGCGATCTCGACACCGCCGTGGCGCAGGCGGAGGATCGCGTGCGGCAGGCGCGGCTGGACCTGCTGGTGGCGATGGGGCGGTTCCCGCGGTGAAGTAGAGGTGCGGCGGCGTGTGCGGTTACCATGCCGCCATGTCTTCTCCTTTCGTGCTGGGCGTGGACCTCGACGGCACCTGCGCGGATTTCTACGGGGGCCTTCGACCCATCGCGGCCGAGTGGCTGGGCGTCAGCGCCGACACGCTCGGGACGGAGGTGTCGTGGAACCTCCCCGAGTGGGGCGTCGCGCAGGCGCCCGGAGGGTACCCGAAGCTGCACCAGTTCGCCGTCACGCAGCGCGATCTCTTCCGGGTGCTGAAGCCCATGCCGGGCGCGCCACAGGCCCTCAGGCGCCTCTCGGACATGGGCGTGCGGATCCGCATCATCACGCACCGCCTGCTCCTCAAGAACTTCCACCGCGTGGCCGTGCAGCAGACGGTGGACTGGCTGGACGGACACGACATCCCGTACTGGGATCTGTGCTTCCTCGCCGACAAGTCCGCGGTCGGCGCGGACCTCTACCTAGAGGATTCGCCGACCAACATCGAGCAACTTCGCCGAGAGGGCCATCCGACCATCGTCTTCACCAGCTCGACGAACCGCCACCTCCCCGGCCCGCGCGCAGACACGTGGGACGAGGTGTTTCGGATGGTAGCGGAGCGGATGGGCGAAGCGCAGTAAGCGACCAACTCTGAACGGCGGGCTCTGAGACCGCGAGCTTGCAGGCGGCCGTCCTATCCCCCGCGCGAGGCCCGCCGTTCCGCGCGCTCCACGCGGCCTCGCAACTGGCACGACATCGCCTTCGCCAGCATCAGGTCCTCCTCCTGCTTGGCCCGCACCTCGGCCAGCCGGTGCTCGACGCGGCGATCGAGGGCGTCGACTTGTCGTTGCACGGCATCGAATCGCTCGCCCAGCCGGCGCTCCAGCGCCGCCAGATGATCGGCGAGGTTGGCGATTTCCCGCTCTCTGCCCATACGGTGTCATCCTCCCTTGCGCGCGGACCTCGCGGGCGCACGCCCCGCCATTGCATGGACGGTGCCGTCACCACGCGCCATCGCGCAGGCGGCCGAGTGACCGGATTCGGGCGCAGAGTGGGTGAGGTTCGGTGCGGCTGACGAGGGCCGCCAACGGCTCGGCACGACAGGCTCGCAGAACCTGCGCGACTTCAGCCCGCAGGGCCGCGCGGTTTCCGCCACATGGTGCATGAGCGGAGGAGATGTGAGCGTCGCGGGCCGGGCCTTCGCATCCGGGATGCCTGTCGCGAGCGACCCCGGGCCCCTCGGTTAGAATCGCGGACATGTCACCTTCCCGGAACACACGCCGCTGGTTGGCCGGTGCTGCGCTGGTCGCGACGTTCACGGCCGGCGTCCGCGCCGAGACGCCACCGCTCCTGGCCAGTGCCCGTCAGTTGATCCTCGTCGTCACCCCGGGATGGAACGACGTGCAGGGGCAGTTGCGACGCTTCGAGCGCGACAAGCCAGGACAACCCTGGCGGCCGGTGGGCGATGCGGGAACCATTGTCGTGGGCCGGAATGGCACGGCCTGGGATCCCCTGGTTTCGCCCGTGGTGCCGGGTCCGCAGAAGGCCGAGGGCGACGGCCGCGCTCCGGCCGGGCTGTTCTCGCTGGGCCGCGCCTTCGGCTTCGCGCCCGCACCCGAGGCGGCCTGGCTGAAGCTGCCCTACCTGCCCGTCGTGGAAGGCATCGAGTGCGTGGACGATCCGTCGTCTGGCGTCTACAACCAGATCGTGGACCGTCGCCGCGTGCAGGAGCCGGACTGGACGAGCTCGGAGAAGATGCGCGAGGTGGGCGAGGCCTATCGCTGGGGAGTGGTCGTCAACTACAACACGCCGGCCGTAGCGAAGCGCGGCTCGTGCATCTTCCTGCACATCGGTGGCGAGGGCGCGCGGGGAACGGCCGGATGCACGGCAATGCCGGCGGCGAACCTGCGCACGGTGATGGAGTGGCTCGACCCGACGCTGACCCCGGTCCTGGTGCAGCTGCCCGGTGCCGCGTACGAGCGGTTGAAGGAGGAGTGGTCGCTGCCCTGAGCGGCGGAGCGTCGCGCCGCAGAGACAACGCTGGCCCAGTCAGCCACGGCGCTTCCGCATCTGCACCACGCGCCCGCCCTCTTCGAAGCCGACCTCGTCCATCAGCTGGTTGATGAGGAACACACCGCGGCCGCTGGGCTTCAGCACGTTGTCGCCCTCGAGCGGGTTGGGCACCGTCGCGGCGTCGAATCCGGGGCCCGGGTCGCGCACGACGATCACCACCTCGCCCCTGGCGTCGGACGTGACGATGCACTGCACCTGCTTGGACGGATCGTTCTTGCAGCCATGGCGGATGGCGTTGGCCAGCGCCTCGTCCAGCGCCAGCTCGATGGGTATGAGCTCTTCCTCCGACCAGCCCTTGCCCTGCAGCAGCTGTTTCACCCCTTCGCTCACTTTCGGAATGGACGCAGGCTCGGCCGGGATGACGATGTTCATCTCGCAGGTCGAGCAGTAGGGCATCAGCGCGCTCAGCTTGTCCACCTTTTCGAGCGACGCGCGGAGCTCGGCGATCAGCTCGGACTGTTCCGCCTCGGCGCGGTCGCGTTCGGCGAGCGCCGTCTCGAGCTCGGTGAGGTTCCGCCGCAGCTCCAGCTGCGCCTGGGCCTGGCGGCGCAGGGCGTCGAGGGCGCGGCGCTGTTCCGGCGTCAGGCGCCGCGGCTCGGTGTCCACGACGCAGAGCGTGCCCACGGCGTGCCCGTCCGGGGTAATGAGCGGCGCGCCGGCATAGAAGCGGATATGGGGCTTGCCCTTCACCATCGGGTTGTCGCGGAACCGCGCATCGTCGCGTGCGTCGGGCACCTCCATGATGTCGGTGTGCTGGATGGCATGCGCGCAGAAGGCGATGCTGCGGTCGGTTTCCCTGACGCCCACGCCGATCTCCGACTTGAACCACTGGCGGTTCTCGTCGATGAGCGTGATGGTGGCCATCGGCGTGCCGCAGATGTGCGAGGCCAGCATGGCGAGGTCGTCGAACGCCTGCTCCGGGTCGGTGTCCAGGATGCGATAGCGGCGCAGGGCGGCGAGGCGGGCCTGTTCGTCGGTGGGCATGCCGGTTTCTTCGTGAGGATGCTACTGGAGGATACGCCGGATGCGTGCCGCGCGTTCGGCCGTTCACCGGAGCGTGGCCAGCCGCTTCCGCGCGTCCGCCGGCTCGGGCATCGCGGCGTCGGCGCCCGACCAGCGCTTCACCGCCTCGGTGAAGGCTGTCCGGGCATCGTCGGTCCGGGCCTGCCGCTCGGCGACCAGGCCAAGCGCGTAGTGACTGCCCCCGTACCCGGCGTCGTGGTCGTAGATGTGACGCGCCAGGCGGTTGGCGAGATCCCAGTCGCCGACCTCGCGCGCGACCCGGCCCATGGCCTCCAGGGTGAACAGCGCCTGCGCCCAGTTGTCCGGGCCTGGCCGGGCCCGCACGCGCTCGGCGACCTGCTCGAGCATCCCCCGTCCCTTGTCCCGCGCGGCGGTGCGCAGGAGCAGTTCGCCCTGCAGGGCGAGCAGCGCATCGGCGGCCATGGGGGCCCCTTCCGGGCTCCCGCGCAGCAACCGGAGCGCGGCGTTGTACGACGACGTCGCCTCGCCCAGCTGGCCGAGAGCGGCGTGCGCGAATCCGGCCTCGATGTGGCCGGTGGCCTGGACGAGGGGGTGGGGGTGCGACACCAGCACCCGGGCAGCGGCCAGCGCCTCGGCATGGCGCCCTCGCCCGCGGAGGAACGCGGGCCACTCGCGCTTGTTGAACAGCTGCGTCACCAGGTTCGACGGCAAGTCGAACGAAGCCCGGAACAGCGATTCGGCCTTCGCGATGCGGCCCACGTACTGGTAGGACTGCGCCAGCAGGTCGAGATTGTGATGGTGATGCCAGTCGTAGGAGGCCGGCACGTTCTCCCGCGTGAAGTAGGCGCGCTGCAACCGGTCGGCGGCTTCGAACTCGGCGATGGCGTCGGCCACCCGGCCCGCGCGGCGCAGGTTGTGCCCCAGCATGTGGTGCGCATGGGGGATGTCCGGCGCGAGCCTCGCGTACTCGCGAGCTTCCGCGAGCGCCTCGGGGATGCGGCCGGCATTCTCGAGCGCGTGCGTCAGGTAGTGGCGTGGGCCGTGATGCGCTGGCGCCTGTTGGCGTGCGCGGTCGAAGAAGGGCGCCGCCGCGGCGCCGGTGCCCTGGCCTCGCTCGGAGGGATCGTGCGAGGTGGCGAGTCCCTGCAGCAACAGGAACTCGACGTCGCGCGGGAAGTCCTCGCCGGCCTGCCAGAGCGCCGTGCGATAGGCCGCCAGCTTCGCGGGGTCCGCAGGCGCCGCTTCGGCAGCGGCCTGCAGGGCGCGCACCTCCACGTGGCGCCGGTCGTGCCGCGCGCGACTGCCGGCCAGCCGCTCTGCCAGCCGCCGCGCCGTGGCCAGCGCTCCCCGGGCCTCCTCGGGCTTGTTCAGCTCGACGTAGGCGAGGTTCAGGCCCGCGTGCGCAACGGCCAGTTCGGGATCGGCGCGAAGCGCCTGGTGAAACGACCGGGCGGCCTCGATCCAGACATAGGAGTGGAGATAGGCGAGCCCCTGGTCGTAGAACCGCTGGGCCTCGGCCGACGTCGTCTGGACGGCGTCGTGCGCGGTGCCCACGCCGGCGCGGACGACCGTGGGTCGCTCGATGAGCGCCTGCGGAATGCGGGGAATGGCGTGGGACGGCTGGTGCTGCGCGTCCGAGGAGGCGACGGAGACCAGGGCGAAGAGCGCGGCGAGCACGGCGTGCCGGCAAGACACGCCGTGATTCTGCCACGAGCCGCCGCGCAGCGTAGGTCCTTCAGAAGCTCAACTGCCCGCCCAGCTTGAAGAACCGGTGCTGCAACACGTTGGTCGGCCGCCGCCACTGCCCGGTGGCCGCGGTCGAGTAGGTGTTGCTGATCGTGAAGGGCCAGCTGCTGTTGAACACGTTGTAGAGATCGAAGTCCAGGCGCACGACCACGCGGTCCATCCGGAATCGCTTGCCGATGCGCAGGTCGAGCTGGTTGAGGTTGTGGTCCCCGTAGTCGAGCCCCTCGCGCATCAGCTGGATGGTGCGAAAGGCGACACCCGTCCAGTTGCGGCCAATCTGCGGGCGCGCCACGGCGCTGACAACCGGCCAGCTGGCGCCCACGCTCGGCCCGGCGCCGCCGTTCTGGACGCCACGGGTGAACTGGTAGGTGCCGGAGAGCTGGAGGCCCCACGGCATCGGGTACGACCCCGAGACCTTGGCGTCCGGCCGGTACGGGTAGTGGCGATCGCACTGCGAGGTGCCGTCCTCGTAGGTCTCGGTGCCCTGGGCGGCCGCGGCCGTCACCGCATCGAGGCCGGCGGCAATCAGGTTGCAGTTGTTGTACGAGCGCGACTGGGCGTTGATGCCGCCGCGAAGGAAGGCGCCGCCCTGGAAGCGCTTCTCGACGTTCAGGTCGAAGCCCTGGTACACGTCGGTGACGCCGCCGAAGTCGTCTGTGAACCGGATCAGATTGTTGGCGGGCAGGTTCAGGGCGAAGACCGAGGGCTTCAGGTCCTGCACGCCGCACACCTGGTAACCGCCGCCGCCGGGCAGGTCGGGATCCACCGGCGCCGTGATGCAGAACGAGTCGTAGCTGCTGGCGTCGTAGCGCAGGTCGTCGGTGAAGGTCTGGTTGCCGAATTCGCGCCGATAGTAGCCACCGTTCACCGACAGGCCGGTCGCGATCTGATGCTGGGCCGCGATGGTGTACTCCCAGTTGTAGCCGCGCTTGCCCCACCCGTTCAGCACACCGGGGTCGGTCGTCGTGGTCGACACGTTGCGACCGAACGTGGGCGTGGAGGCCGAGGGGGCGAGCTCGTTGAACTGGATGTTGCCGTCGGCGTCGAGGGGCAGGCCATTGCCGTCGCGGTCGGTCCAGGGGCGGGTGTCGGTGAGGCCCAGGACGGTGACCGGGTTTGCAGCATTCGCCACGGCGATCTGCTGTCCGGCCACGTAGCGCGCCACGCTGGCCTTGAGGGCCGTCCGCCCGTCGCCGAACACATCCATCGTGAAGCCGATGCGCGGCGAGATGTCCTTCCAGTCCTGCACCGTGCCCACGCAGCCCGCACGCGAGTCGTTCTGGCCGTCGGCGCAGCGCGTGAACTTCGTGCCGGTGTTGAACCGGCTCGGCAGCACCTCGCTCTCGCGCGTCTCGCCCATGAACCAGTCGTAACGCAGGCCGAGGTTCAGCGTGACGCGGCTGAAGGTCCAGCGATCCTGCACGAAGATTCCCGTGTCGGCCTTGATGCCGTTCCGGCGGTCGGTCGGGAGCCGGAGCTGCGCGGAGACCGGTCGCCCGGCGTTGTACGTGATCGGCGTCATATCGCCGGTGCGGGCCTCCGTGAGACGCCAGTTGCCCGTCGACACGGACGCGCCAAACCGGAAGGCGTGGGCCCCGGTGACGTAGGAGGCCGCGCCCATGAACGTGTACAGCTCGGAGTAGTGATCTGCCGGGTTCGGCCAGGCGTTGGCGTTGCGGTTGTTCGACTGGTCCAGCACGTTATAGACCCGCGCGTTGTTGATCGCCGCGAGGTCGAAGACCTTCTCATCGCTGCCGGTAACCGACGGCTGGTACAACTCGGTGTAGTTCTGGTTGTAGATGCCCAGCCCGCCCTCGAAGAGCAGCCTGTTGGTATGAGTGCGCGTCCACTTCGTCACGTTGACGAAGCTGGTGGGCGTCACCTGCACGCCGGCCGCTTCGGGCGGGATCGTCGAGCTGATGCCCCAGTGATCGCGGTACTTCCGCTGGTTGTCGTGGTAGACCGAGATCTTGTCCTTGCTGCTCGCCGCCCACGAGATGCGGCCGGCGTTGCTCACGATGTGTCCGTCATCGACCCCCTTGCGCGTGAAGTCGGGCTCGTAGATGAACGGCGAGTCGTTGGCGTCGAAGTAGCTGTCCGGCACGGTCTTGTTCACGCCCCAGTGGCGGAAGGTGTAGTGGAACCACAAACGGTCCCGGACGATGGGCCCGCCGATGGAGGGGTTGATGTCCCACACCTCCTGGATCTCCGAGACGTTGGTGAGGCGGTTGTTGGAATTGAACGTCGTGCTGCCGGTGAGGTTGGAGCGCGCGCAGGGCTGGCCGAGGCCGGCCGATTCGCAGTTGTCCGACGTGAAGTTGTCGTTCGCGAAGTTGCCCGTGATCTGCCCGCGGAACGAGTTGCCCCCGTCGCGCGGCACCATGTTCACGCGCATGCCGCCCTGGCCCATCTCGGCGGAGTCGGCACCGGTGACGTAGCTGAGCTCCTGGAAGCTGGCATCGTTCCAGTAGACGCCGCTGTAGGCGCCCTGCGCGCACAGGTTGTTCAGGCGCAGGCCCTCGATGGTCTGCACGGTGTCGCCCGAGCCGCGGAACTGCAGCGGCGACTGCTGCAGCGATCCCGACCCGCCCACATCGCGCGACAGCGCGCCGCCGCCGCCGACGGCGATGGTCGTCCCGGGGATCATGATGCCCACCGCCTGGATGTTGCGCCCCGTCGGCAGCACGTCGAGCACCTCGCGCGTCATCACCACCCGCTGGGTCACGCCCTGCGTGTCGACGATGGGCGACTCGCTGGTCACGGTGATGCTCTCTTCGAGCGCACCGATCGCCATCTCGGCATTCACCGTGGCCGTGAAGTCCGACGTCAGCTCGACGCCCTCGCGGCGGACCGTGCCGAATCCCGGCAGCGTGAATGTCACGGTGTAGGTCCCGGGACGCAGGCTGACGATGGTGTAGCGGCCGTCATCGCTGGTGACGACGGTCCGCACCTTCTCGATGAGCGCGGCGCTGGCCGCTTCGACCGTGACGCCTGGAAGCACGCCCCCCGACGAGTCGCGGACGACGCCGGCGATGGTAGAACCGGTCTGTGCAGACGAAAGAATCGGCCAGAACAGCAGCGCTGCCAGCACTGCCAGCAAACGGGCTTGTCGCATCACCAGCCTCCTTGAACGCCAGAACGTGCAAGAGGTGACCCGATCGGCGCTTGGCGCGAGGCCGGGTGCCGAATCACCCAATCGTCGGGTTGGTATAGACGAACCGCGTGGCCATGTCAATCGGGGACTCGGGGCGGATGAGGCTCAGGGCAGAGGAACATACCGGGCACCAACGCTTCGCTCCCTTCGCAGGGCGTCTCCGACAGCGTCGGCGCGTTCGCCCGCGCCGCCTCGTTCGCATAGGCCTGGATGCGCACGAAGTCGCTGGCGGATACGCGCACGCGCTCGCCGGCCAGGAACGTCGTGTGATACGCGTTTCGAAACTGCGCCCAGGCGATGGTGACGCCGCGCTGCTCGAGCACGTCGGCGAGTTCCTGGCGCCCGTCCGTCGGACGACGGTTCACGTACTCGCGCGTCAGGGCGATCACGTCCGAGGTATTGAGCGCGCACCAGAGGACGACGGCCGCGCCCAGTCCCGCGCGCACGACGGGCGCCCGCCAGGCCTGCAGGGCCATCACGAGCGCGCCGACGGGAATCAACACACCCAGCAGGTTGTAGCGCATCGTCTCGACGCGGATGCTGCTGCACGTCAGGAAGCCGTAGACGAGGGTGGAGATGATTCCGACCAGGACGAGGTAGGAACCGACATGAGTCACGTCAGGGTTCGGGAGTCGGGAGCCGGGAGTCGGGACCTGACCACCGTCGGGAACGAGCTTGCGCGTGTCGGGAGGGGCTGGCGCGGCGTCGGGAACCGGGAACTGCCTCTCGACCTGGCCCGCGGCGAGCCCCATGCTCTGGAAGCGGCGCGAGTGCCCCGTGCCCCGAATCATGGCGATCCAGTGCCAGGCCCCTGCGAGAAGGCCTGCGGCGGTGATGGCGGCGACCCACGGCCCAAGTCCCGGCAGGCCCGAGTACACGCCCGTGTGCACGCCGTAGTCGGCCAGCGGCGCAGGCGTGCCGCCGACGAGCCGCGGCAGGTGATCGACCACGAGCAGCCGCGCACGTTCGGACCAGGTGGACGGGTCGATGCAGATGCGTCCGCCCAGCGTGTCGACAACCGTGGCGACCAGCACGGGGTCGTCACCGCGCGTGCCCGGGCCGAGGCCGTTGGCGAACGGGCGCAGCGCGCCCGCCACGCTGCGAACCGCCAGGAAGGCGATGCCCGCGATGGCCCAGCGCCGTGCCACCTGCGCCGCCCGTGCGCGCCAGGCACTGTCGCGCACGAGACGAGGTGCACTCACGAGCCCGATGGCGTCCATGACGAGCAGCGCCGCGGCGCCGTACGCCGTGAACTCGCGGTGCAACGTGCCCACGCCGAGGATGGTGCCGAACAGCCACGGGCGCGTGCGCGTGATCCACAGCAGCAGCACGTAGAGCCAGGGCTCCACGTTGCCGCCGTTGGCCTCGGTGACCCGCGCCGCCATGCCGGCCGCCGGCAGGGCAAGCGGCAGCACCGCGATCGCCGCCACGCCGGGCCCGATACCGGCCTCGCGCACGAGGATGCGCAGCAGCAGGACCACCGTCGCGACATTGATGGCCACCAGCGGCAGCTTGAGCGCCGTGACGGAGGCCGACGTGGCGGCCATCACCGGCGCGGCCATCCAGGCCTCGACCGCGAGCATGTAGTTCTGCCCGTAGTAGTAGAGCGGGAACGCCCGCAGCTCGCTGATGTGCTTGGCCATCAATCCGACGATGGCCTGGTCCGAGTCGAAATGCGTGCCGGGCCACCAGACGAACGGGAAGGCCCGCAACAGCACGAGGCCCGCGAGCGTGCACGCGGTGACGAGATGGGCGAATCGGGACGACATCAACGGGCGCGCGTAGAATACGCCGAACCATGCCGGCGCTTCACGGCCTTCGCCCCTTCGCCCGCACGGCGCTGGCGGCCCTGCTTGTGCTGGGCGCGTGGTGGCTGGCGTTTCCGCGTGCGTCGATGCCACCCGTCTCGCCCCTGGGCGATCAACTGGTCTACTCGGCCGTCGATCCCGCGCCACTGGTCCTGCTCGAACCCGTGCTGCATGCGCCGTGGCTGGGAGAGACTCAGGCATGGGGGCGACTGCTGGCAGTGCTGGCCGCTGCCGTGGGTGCCACTGGTGTCGCGATCTTCGCGGGCGCGGGCACCCTGGCCACGCTGTTCGTGGTGGCGGCGCTCTTCGTCGATGCGTCGTTCGGCGCGGCGCTGTCGCACGTGTCGGGCCTGGCGGTGGCCGTCGGGCTGGTGTGGCTGGCGGCCGGCGCGGCCTTCGACGAGCACCAGCGCGTGTCCCCGGCGCGACCGTGGTTCAACCCGCTGGCCGCCATCCTGCTCTGGGGCGCCGCCGTCTGGTGGGACTGGATCGCCATCGTCACGTGGCCCATCGTGTTCGCGGCGCTGAGGCGCACACCACGGCGACCCGCGCGAGGCGTGTGGACGGCGGCCTCGCTGGCCGTGGGCGGCGTGGCCTTCGCGGCGCACTTCCACTGGATGGCGGACATCGCGCGCACGCACGCCTTCGCGCCCGACACCATCCTCACGGTGTGGGAGACCCTCGCCGTCGCCTTCGACTCCCGGCCCTGGATGCCGGCCGGAAGTTACGTCGCCGCGGATCTCACCACCGGAGTGTCGTACCTCGGCGTCGGGCTGGCGGCGTTGGGGCTGGCGTTCGCCGGCATCGAGCGATGGTGGCGCCGGGCGGTAACCCTGTCGGCGGTTCTCATGGCGGCCGTGATTGCCGGCTGGCCCGAGTGGCAGGCCGAAGCGCTGCGCTTCGGCGCGTGGGCGCTCACGCCGCTGGGCGCCGTGGGGCTGACATGGCTGTCGCAGCAGGTGGCACGCGAGGGGCTCGCCGGCCTGGCGACGATGGCGATTGGCACGGTGCTGGTGGCCGAGACCGTCGTCATGGGGGCGCGACCGTTGATGGGCCGGGACGCTCGCGGGTTCCGCGACGCGCTGGAGCGCGCGCTGGACGCGGCGCTCGACGAGCCGGTCGTGATCGTGGCCGAGGACACGCGCCTCGACTCAGCGGTAACCGCCTGGGCCGCGCACCGCCAGGGCACCAGGCGCACGGTCCAGGAAGGGCGTGTGGTCTCAGCCGCGTTCGGTGAGGGACGCACCGTGCTGGCCGGGCCGGTCGGTCGGCGCCAGCTGGAACTGGCAGGGTTCGTCTTCGAGCGTCGCTTCACGATCGCCGATCCCTTGCCCTTCGTGATGTCCGCGGCGGTTTCGGCATTCCGATGCACGTCGGTGCGAAGCGATCGGTGGAGCCAGCTGCCCGGCCTGGAGTACACGGGGCGCCTGGGCATCGAGCTGCCCGCGGCCATCGATGGCGAATTGCAGATCATCGTGGGTGACACGCTGCCCTTGCGGCTGCGGGTCGAATCCGCGGACGGAGGGGCAGTGCCCACGGTCTCAGAGTCGCTGCTCAGCGGTCCGGGTGTGGGCGCACCGCCGCCGGACTACTGGTTCGACGGGGGGCTTCCCGAAGACGGCCCGCACGTCATCTCGCGCCTGCACCTGCCGATGCATCCCACACGCGCCTCGCTGGTGGCGCTGCAGCTGGGGCGGCGCGCGCCGCGCGTGATTGCCCGCCTCTCGGGGGTCGACGACGAGGCGCGCGGACGCATCTGCGCCGCGCCCATCGGCCGCGAGACCCTGTTTGCCGACACCGACACCGAGCGCATCTCGGTGAACGATGCGCACGTCTTCGGCAGGGGATGGTACGGCGTCCAACACCGAGGGGGCACGGCGTTCAGGTGGGCTGACGCCGACGCCGTGATGCTGCTGCCGTCGGCGGCGACAACAGACGTGGAGGTGTCGATCGACGCCGACGCAGACACAGACGACAGGGCCGCAGATGCCGCCGAGGGCGACACCAGGGCCGCAGACGCCGACACCAAGGCCGTAGATGCCGCAGACGGCGCAGACCGCACAGATGAACGGAGGGGGACGACGGCGGGGGCTCGCCCGACTGGTGCTGACGCGATCACGCTGACGCTGCGGGTGAATGGGATCGACGTGGGCACGCGACGGATGAGCGCGGGCGAGCGACGTTACACGTGGTCCGTGTCAGCGCGGGTCTGGCTGGCGGGAACCAACGAGCTCTGGTGGCACACCTCGCGCGCCGTCCGCCCCGCGGATATCGGCGGCACGGACACGCGAAGGTTGGCAATACGCGTGAAAGCAATTGAGGTGAGCCGCTGACCTGCGGCGTGGGCACGCGACAAGCCCGGAACCGGAGAACCCGAGAACCCGACCTCAGAACCCTTTTCCTACGGAATCGACACCAACTCGACCTCGAAGAGCAGCGTGGCGTTTGGTGGAATGGGGCCGTTCGCGCTCGACCCATACGCCAGTTCGGGAGGAATGACGAGGCGACGGAGGCCGCCCACGCGCATTCCCGGGATGCCCTGGTCCCATCCGCGAATCACCTGGCCGGCGCCAAGCGTGAATCGGAACACACCCCGCCCGGCCGAGGTGTCGAACTGCGTGCCTTTGTTCTCGGCGGCGGTGTTGCTGTAGAGCCAGCCGGTGTAGTTGACCGAGATGGCCTGGCCGGTTGCCGCGGTTGCGCCCGTGCCGGCGCGCAGGTCCGTGCTGCTGAAGGGGGCCGATCCGGTCGACGGCGAGGTCGGCGTGGCGGAGTCACTCCCGCTGCAGGCGGAGGCCGCGGCGAGGGAAAGGGCGACGAACGAATGGAGCAGATGTCTTCGGGTCATATGAGTGGCAAACACGCGCTCGCCCGATCATAAACGAAGCCCGCCGCCACGCACTCCAAACGCGGGCGGCGGGCGTGTGGCGCACGCCGGGACCCCAGGTTCCTCGAGAGCCCGAGAGCCCGAGAACCTGAGAACCCGAGAACCGAGAACCCCGAGTTCTACTTCACGAACAGCATTTCGCGGTACGTGGGCAGCGGATAGATCTCGTGCGGGATGACCACTTCGAGCTGGTCGCCCAGATCGCGGAGCGCGGCCATTCCCGGGACGATGGTGTCGCGCATGTACTTCGCGTGGTGCTCCGCCGACCCGCCGTTGTGCTCGAGGGCCGCGGCCAGCTTCTCGGTCTGGGCCCGGAACCTGTCCACGAGGCCGACGATCTTCCCGAGGTGCTTCGCGCCTTCCTTGCTCGGCACGCCGCCCGCCTTGGCCGCCGCCACGCTCTCGCCGACCCGCTTCTGGTACTCGAGGCCGGCGGGGAGGATGTAGCGGTTGGCCATCAGCACCATCAGCTGCGCTTCGACGTTGATGGTCTTGCTGTAGTTCTCGAGGTTGATCTCGTAGCGCGCGTGGAGCTCGCGTCCGGTCAGCACCTTGAAGCCCTCGAAGGTCTTCACGACCGCCGGCTTCACGATCTCGGGGAGGGCGTCCACCGTGTTCTTCAGGTTCAGGAGGCCGCGGTCCGCGGCTTCCTTCTGCCACTCGTCCGAGTAGCCGTTGCCGTTGAAGATGATGCGCTTGTGCTGCTTGACCGTCTTCTTCAGCAGTGCCGCCACCGCGTCGTTGAACGTGTCCTTCCTGCTGCCCTTGCCCTTGCCGGCGGCAATCATCTTCTCGAGCTCGCTCGCCATGGCGTCGAGCGATTCGGCCACGGCCACGTTGAGGCAGGTGGCGGGAAAGGCCACGTTCTGCGTCGAACCCACGGCCCGGAACTCGAACTTGTTGCCGGTGAAGGCAAACGGCGATGTGCGGTTGCGGTCGCCGGCATCGCGCGGCAGCTGCGGCAGCACCGAGACGCCGATGTCGAGCAGGCCGCCGTGCTTGGTGCTCTTGGCACCGCCCTTCTCGATCTGCTCGAAGATGTCGGTGAGCATGTCGCCGAGGAACACCGACAGGATGGCGGGCGGTGCCTCGTTGGCGCCCAGCCGGTGATCGTTGCCGGCATGAGCGACCGCCATGCGGAGCAGGCCCTGGAACTTGTCCACGGCGCGGATGACCGCCGTGCAGAAGAACAGGAACTGCATGTTGTCGTGCGGCGTGTCGCCCGGGTTCAGCAGGTTGTTGCCCAGGTCGTCGCCGATGCTCCAGTTGAGGTGCTTGCCCGAGCCGTTCACCCCCGCAAAGGGCTTCTCGTGGACCAGGCAGGCCAGCCCGAAGCGCGGCGCCACGCGCTTGAGCGTCTCCATCGTCATCATCTGGTGATCGGTCGCGACATTCGCGCTTTCGAAGATGGGCGCCACCTCGTACTGGGAGGGCGCCACCTCGTTATGGCGCGTCTTGATGGGCACGCCCACGCGGTAGAGCTCGGCCTCGGCTTCGGCCATGCAGGCGAGCACGCGCTCGGGGATCGACCCGAAGTACTGATCCTCCAGCTCCTGGCCCTTCGGCGGCTTGGCGCCGAAGAGGGTGCGGCCCGCGTTGATGAGGTCGGGGCGCGCGAAGTAGAAGTTGCGATCGATGAGGAAGTACTCCTGCTCGGGACCGCAGGTGGGAGTGACGCGCGTGGCGCTCGACCCGAACAGCCTGAGGACGCGAACGGCCTGCGCCGAGAGCACCTCCATCGAGCGGAGGAGGGGCGTCTTCTTGTCGAGCGCCTCACCCGTCCAGCTGACGAACGCGGTGGGGATGACCAGCGTGGCGCTGTTGCCGTTCAGCAACAGCCAGGGCGGGCTGGTGGGGTCCCACGCCGTGTAGCCGCGGGCCTCGAACGTGCTGCGCATGCCCCCCGACGGAAAGCTCGACGCGTCAGGTTCGCCGCGCACCAGCTCCTTGCCGCTGAACTCGGCCAGCGCGCGGCCGTCGCCCGTGGGGTTGTAGAAGCTGTCGTGCTTCTCCGCCGTGATGCCCGTCATGGGCTGGAACCAGTGCGTAAAGTGCGACGCCCCGTGCTCGACCGCCCAGTCCTTGAGCGCCGTGGCGACGGCGTCGGCGGTGGAGATGTCGAGGGCCTTGCCCCGGGTGATGGTGTCGCGCAGCGACTTGTAGACGGGCTTGGGCAGGCGGGCCTGCTGGACCTTGTCCGTGAACGCCAATGCGCCGAATACCTCACCCACATGGACCGGAGGCTTCAACTGCCGGATGCCCTCCATCGCCCACGCATTGATGCCCTTGACCGCTTCGCCCAGAGCCGCGGATCCCATGGTGTGTCTCTCCCCCTGCTGCGCCCGCCGGAACAATGGCCCCATGCCCGGGCGGGTGCCGCCAGGCGATGAGTGTGTGATGGCTGAGATGTGCAAAGTATGCACGATGCAGATATCAGTCTGCAATATGGAATCGATTTCGCGCCACTGTCTGGCGGTCAAACTGCAGGATGACGTTCAAGAAACGCAGAGCAGGCATGTTTCTGTGACCTCTCCCGCACGGTGCCCCACGGGGGACCACGACGGCAGATAGGGCCGAAGAAAAAGCGAAGATAACAAGGAAACCAAAGGAACGGCTTCCTCGTCCATCGTGCCCTTCGTGTGGTTCGTGGTCCGGTGACACCCCGGGCGGGATCAGAAGACGGGGACCAGCGTGCGGGGACCGCACGATGGGGCGGGTGTGCTGGCCGTCCCGTTCAGCAGGGCCGGGTAGGCCAGTTCGGCCATCAGCGCGTAGCCCGCGTCGCTCGGGTGAAAGCCGTCTCCGGAGAAGCTCGCCGGCTGCACGATGCGCGGGTCGCACATCAAGTCGACCACGAGCACGTTGCGGCTCGTCAGGGCGTTCACCTGATCCGAGAGGCCGGTGGCGATGCGCTGCATGATGCTCTTCTCGAGCGTGCTGCGCGAGGCCAGGTAGGGGGCTCCGGCCAGGTTGGGCAGGTTGTAGGCCACGAGGCGCGCGTTGGGGGCCCGCGCGCGAATGCGCGACACGAACTCGACAAGATCGTTACTCCACTGACGGACTTGCGCGTCGATGAACCCGCGCACGTCGCCCCCGCCGAGCCCCGCGGTGACGGCCGACCCGATGACGTTGGCGTCGTTGCCTCCCACGAAAATCGTGACCACCGTGGACGACGGCGGCACGAAGGGAGGGTACCGGTCGAGGAACGTGCCGGGCGTGTCGCTGCGGCCCGACTGGCGGGCCAGATCGACGATGGCGCTCGACAGCACGTAGCCGGGGATCGAGAGGTTGACGTAGGTCACGCTGCGACCGTCCGCCACCAGGAGCCGTCGAAGCGTTTGCGCGTAGCCTGTTCCGTTCTCGCACCCCAGGTCGAGGGGCGCGCAGACCACGCTGCTGCCGTAGCCGATGCCGTCGCTGGCGCCGAGCGCCGTGTAGCTGACGGCGCTGCCGGTGCCGCCCGGGCTGGGCGACGTGGGCGATTCGGCGCTCTGGCTGCAGGCCCCGGCGGACAGGGCCAGCGCCACCACGGTAAGCAGGAGTGCGCACGGGCGAGACATCGTCGTCCATTGTGCAAGATTCAGGCCTCTGCTGTCGTGCCGATGCCCGGCTGGTGCGCACTGAGCGGCGGTTTTTGCTTTTCACCGACCGCGCGCGCCTGTAACGTGTGCCGGTGCCGCCCCTGCGTCCCTGGACCGAGTTCTACCACCCCCAGACCGCGCGCGACCTTCCGCCTCTTGTACATCCGCACCTGCCGTCGCTCGTGCGCGCGGCGGCGAAGGAGTTCGGCCCGAAGACCGCCTTCACGCTCGGGCTGCCCAACGGCTCTCAGGGCGGGCTGACCTTTGCCGAGGTGGACACGCTCTCGGACCACTTCGCGGTGTACCTGCGCGAGGTGGCCGGCTTCCAGGCCGGGGACCGGCTGTCCATCCAGATGCCCAACTGCCTGGCGTACCCGGTGGTGGTGTTCGGGGCACTCAAGGCCGGCGTGGTGATGGTGAACACCAACCCGCTCTACACGCCGCCCGAGATGGCACACCAGTTCGCCGACAGCGGCTCGGTGGGCCTCGTGACCATCGATCTGTTCGCCCCGAAGGTTGCCGAGGCGCTGCCGAAGTCGTCGATTCGCACCGTGGTCGTGGTCTCGATCGCCGATCTGCTGCCCACGCTCAAGCGCGCGGTGGTGTGGGCGGTGCAGAAATACGTGAAGAAGATGATCCCGCCCATCAGCTTCCCGCACGTCACGTTCCGGCGGGCGCTGGCCGAAGGCGCCACGCGGATGTCGACCGGGGCCGACCCGAGGGTCTACGCGAAGGCGATCACCCACGACACGCTGGCGGCGCTGCAGTACACGGGCGGCACCACCGGCGTGGCCAAGGGCGCGATGCTCACGCACGGGAACCTCCTGGCCAACATCGAGCAGTGCGTCCAGGTGTGGCGGCCGTGGCTGCGCATCGGCGAGGAGGTGATGCTGACGGCCCTGCCGCTGTACCACATCTTCGCGTTCACGGCGAACCTGATGTTGTTCTTCGTCACCGGCGGGCGCGACATCCTCGCGCCGAGCCCGCGCCCGCTCACCAACCTCAAGACCGTGATGGAGACCGAGCCCATCACGTGGTTCACCGGGGTGAACACGCTCTTCGCCGGCCTGATGCACGAGGACTGGTTCCTGAAGAAGCCCTCGTGGGGCTTCCGCGGTTCGGTGGCGGGCGGCATGGCGCTGGTGCCGGCGGTGGGCGAGCGGTGGGAGCAGGTGACCAAGACGCTTTTCTATCAGGGTTCCGCGCTCACCGAGACC
>DAIRFN010000037.1:0-23463 GCA_036795065.1 Vicinamibacterales bacterium | reverse complement strand
GATTTCCTCGGCGAGCACGCCGTCGAGGTTGACCGAGGCGCTGATGTAGTTCATCACGGTCTCGATCTCCATCCAGTAGGCGGTCTCGAGGAGCGCCAGGATCTTCTCGCGCTTCTTCTTGTCGGCAATGATCGGCATACCGGCATCCTAGCACCGTCAGCCCTGCGGCACCGCGCGCCGCGGGAAAGCGGCAGTGATACGCTGTCGGGAAGACGCATGCCGACGCGCGCGTTTCCGCAACACGCCCTCGTGGCGCTGGTGGCCGCGCTCGCCGCGCTGGCCGCGGCCGTCGGCTGCGCCGCGAAGATCAACCCCGTGCAGGTCGAGGCGGCGCGCACGGCCGCCCGCATCAAGACCGCCCTGGTCAACGACCCGCTCGTCGGGACGCGGCCCATCGCGGTCCTCGTGGACGAGGAAGGCGTCGTGCAGTTGTCCGGGCGGGTGGCCAGCGCACAGGAAGCCGACCACGCGGTCGAGCTGGCTCGCGCCGTGCCGGGCGTCACCCGTGTCGTCACGCGCTTGCAGGTCGGCGCCGAGCCACCGGCGCCGCCCGAGCAGGAGCGCGCGCCCTTTCCCGTGCCCCGCGGTTCCGCCTTCGAATTCGCCGAGCTCGAGGACGAGCGGACGCTGCTGGCTGCCGGCGTGGCCTTGATGTTCAGCAACGACGAAAGCGCCTCCGGAACGCGGACCAACCTCTGGCCCATTGCGCGGCTTGGATCCGGGCCCGGGCTCGGTCCCGCGTTTGGCTTCGACTGGTACGATGCCACGCCGCTGGTGCCGCGCGGGGCCGCAGCGGTGGGACACGTGCGCATCCGCCCCGTCATGGCGGGCCTCCGCTACACCGTGTCGATGGGACGCCTGTCGATCGTGCCGTCCCTCGTGGCCGGGTACGCGTTCAACAGCCTCGACGTAGCCGAGACCGGCGCCGCGGAGCGGCTGTCGGTGGACGTCGCCAACAGCTTCGCGTGGCGGGCGGCGGTGTCGCTCTGGTTCGAGACCGGGCGGCGCACCGCCTTCCATGCCCAGGTGGGGCGCGTCGTCACGAGCCCCCGCTTCACCGTCGTCGAAGAAGGCCGCCTGCGCGAACGAACGGCCAGTGCCGACGCCACGGTCGTGCTGCTGGGCCTCGCATACAAGTTCTTCTAGGCCGCGCGCCAGGGAGGTGACCGTGATCGTGTCGTGGCTCGAGGGGGTGGCAAGCGCGGCGCGCTTTGCCGGGCGGGTGCTCGTCGAGGCCGTCCGGCCGCCCTTCGAGTTCCGCGAGGTGCTGCGGCAGCTCTACGAGCTGGGCGTCAGATCCCTCCCGCTGATCGCCGCGGCCGGCTTCGCGGTCGGCGTGGTGCTGTCGATGCACACGCGGTCGTCGATGGCGCGCTTCGGCGCCGAGGCGCTCATCCCGGCGGGCCTGGCCATCGTGCTCATCCGCGAGACCGGGCCGCTCGTCGCCGGCCTGCTGCTGTCGGGACGCATCGGCGCCGGCATCGGTGCCGAGCTGGGTGCCATGAAGGTCACCGAGCAGATCGACGCGCTCGAGGCCGTCGCGGTGGACTCGTTCCGCTACCTCGTGGTGACGCGCGTGGTGGCATGCGTCATCGCGCTGCCGCTGCTGACCACGGTGATGAACGTCACCGGCATGCTGGGCGGCTATGCCGCCGAGGCCCTCATCACGGGGATGCCCATCGGCACCTACTTCCGGCAGGCGTTCCAGCCCATCCAGTTCTCCGACCTCGTTCCCGCCACGCTCAAGACCACGGTGTTCGGCTTCATCATCGCGACCGTGGCCTCGTACCTCGGGGTCAACACCTCGCGGGGCACGGAGGGGGTGGGAAGGGCGTCCACGCGCAGCGTCGTGACCGCGTCGATTCTCCTCATCGCGACCAACGTGCTGCTGGTCCGGCTCATCTTCTTCGTCTTCCCGCAGTGATGGCGACGGAGGGCACGCCGGCCGTGGAGCTGCGGCACGTCACCAAGCGCTTCGGCGACCTGACGGTGCTCGACGATCTGAGCCTGGTGGTGCCGCGGGGGCGGGCGGTGTGCCTGCTCGGGCGCAGCGGGACCGGCAAGAGCGTGCTGCTGAAGCACATCGTCGGATTGATGCGGCCCGATGCCGGCAGCGTGCTCGTGGAGGGCGAGGACGTCACCGAGCTCGACTCGCGCGAGCTGGCGCGCGTGCGGAAGCGAATGGGCATGCTCTTCCAGCACGCGGCGCTGTTCGACTCGATTTCCGTGGGCGAGAACGTCGCGTTCCCCATGAGGCGGCACTCGACGCTCCCGAAGCGCGAGATCCGCGAGCGGGCCGAGGCGCTGCTGGCCGACGTGGGGCTGGCGGGCGTGTACGACAAGATGCCGGCGGATCTGTCGGGTGGCATGCGCAAGCGGGCCGGGCTGGCCCGTGCCCTCGCGCTGGAACCGGCCATCCTGCTGGCCGACGAGCCAAGCACGGGCCTGGATCCGGTGACCTCGGGCGAGATCGACCGCCTGCTGGTGGAGCTCAGGGACCGCACCGGCGCCACGTTGATCGTGGTGACGCACAACATTCCAAGCGCGCGCGTCATCGGCGACGAGCTGGTGTTCCTGCACGAGGGCCGCATCCTCGCGCAAGGTACCGCCGCGGCGCTCGACCGGTCCGGCATCGAGCTGGTACAGCAGTTCATGCAGGCCGAGGGGGCCGGGTAGGCGGCGACCGTGCAGGTCAGCGATACCGGATACGAGACACGGAGGCCATGATGGAGCGCTCGAGGGAAGCCTGGGTCGGCGCGTTCGTGGTGGGCGGCATCGCGCTGTTCGCGGCCGGGCTGTTCATGATTGGCGACCGCCGCCTGCTGTTCACCGATCACTTCGAGGTGTCCACCACCTTCGCGAAGGTCACGGGCCTCGAGGTGGGCACGCGCGTGCGGCTCGCGGGCCTGGATGCCGGCGAGGTGCTCGAGATCCGCGTGCCGCCCGTCCCGTCCGAGCGCTTCGTCGTCCGCATGCGCGTCCGCGAGGACGTGCGCGCGCTGGTCCGGACCGATTCGACCTGCACCATCCAGAGCGACGGCCTCGTCGGCAACGCGTTCGTGCAGGTGAGCCCCGGCACCGACGCGGCGCCGCTGGCGGGTGAGGGCGACGTGCTCCCCGGCGTGGATCCCATCGAGCTGGCCGACGTGCTGCGCGAGGGGCGGGAGACCATCCAGCTAATCAACAGCCGCGTGGTGTCGCTGACCGACGATGTGTCGGGGACGCTGACGTCGCTGACGGAGACCATGGACACCACCCGGGGTGTGATCGCCACCGTGGGCGAGCGGATCGACGAGTTCGGGGCCACCGGGAACGAGGTGCTCGCCGACGTCCGGCACACGGTCGGCGACGTGCGCGCCGTCGTGGCGCGCACGCGAGCGGGCGAGGGCACCGTCGGGCGCCTGCTCACCGACACGGCCCTCTACGATCGCATGCGACAGGTGACCGAGGACGCCGCGGGCACCGCCACGGCCCTGCGTGAGACCTCCGAGACAGCGCGGATCGCCTTGCAGGATTTCACCGCCGCCGACGGCGCCGGCGCGCGGATCACGCAGACCATCCGCAACACGCTGGCCTCCATCGAAGAGGTGACCAACGACCTTGCGGAGGGCACCGAGGCCCTCAAGCGGAACTTCCTGTTCCGTGGGTTCTTCCGCGATCGCGGCTTCTACGACCTCGACGCCATCTCGCGCGAGGCCTACCAGGCGGGCCTGCTGGAGCGCGACAACCGAACGGCGGTGCGCATCTGGCTGGATGCCTCGGTGCTGTTCGAGAGCGATCCCGAAGGCGGCGAGCGGCTGACCGCGGACGGCCGCCGGCGCCTCGATCAGGCCATGGCCCAGCTGGTGCAGTACCCGCGCGACAGCCCGCTCGTCGTCGAGGGCTACGCGCGCGCGGGCGACGCGGACACCGACGTGCTGTCCTCGGAGCGGGCGACGGCGGTCCGCGAGTACCTCTTGCGGCGCTTCCGGCGCGCGACCACGCTCACCGACACCATGCCGCTTGGCAGTGCGGCGGCGGGCAGCCCCCGCGGCGACGATACCTGGGAGGGTGTCGCGCTGGCGATGTTCGTCAGCAACGATGTGTTCCGCGGCCGGCGGTAACCCGCCGCGCCGGTGCGACGCCCTGCGCCCGGGTCGACCCCGCCTGTCACCAGCAGGCCGGGATGCGCGCCGATCCCGGGCGCGTGACGCGTTGAGGCTTGACGGCCAGTCACCTGCTGTGATAGCAACGCGCTCAAGACGACGGCCTTGCCGCCTGCGTGACGCGAGTGCGCGGGTCCCCACCGCGGCCGGTCGTCCCCAGTCCTCTGGATTCAGGAATGCCTCTTTGTCGCGGGGCGTGTCATCTCGGCGTGTGCGGATCTCGCTCCTCGGTGTCATTCGCGTCGTGGCGCAGTTCTGGTGTCGGCCGTCTCGATCGCATCCGTGAATGGGAGGCAACTATGCACAGGCTCCTCGTCGTGGTGGCCGCTGGCGTGCTGCTGATCGCGGCACGGCCCGCCGCCGCCCAGCTGGGCGACTCGTCGATTCGAGGGCGAGTGCTCGATGAATCCGGCGCCGTGCTCCCGGGCGCCACCGTCCTCGTCACCAACGAAGGCAGCGGGATCTATCGCCAGGTCGTCAGCAATACGGACGGCACCTACTTCATCACGGGCATCATTCCGGGGCCCTATGCCGTGACGGCGGAGCTCGACGGCTTCCGGAAGTACGAGCGCCGCGGCGTGCTGCTGGAACTGGGGAAGACCGCCACGCTGGACGTCACGCTCCAGGTCGGCGGCCTCGAAGAGGTGGTGACGGTCACGACCGAGACCCCCCTCGTGGACCTGACGTCGAAGCAGGTGGGCGGCAACGTGACCGCGAGCGAGCTGACGGGGCTGCCGAGCGGCACGCGCAGCTGGCTGGGTTTCGTGGGGCTGCTGCCGGGCATCCAGGTGCAGAGCACGTCGGTGTCGTTCGGCGGCGACTCCATCAACGTCAACGGCCAGAGCAACCGCAACAACAACTTCACGGTGGACGGCGGCGGCAACAACGACGACTACCTGGGCCAGTCCTTCGGCGGCCAGACGCGCCTGGCGCTCGAGGCCGTCCAGGAGTTCCAGGTCCTCACGAACCAGTTCGACGCCGAGTTCGGCCGCTCCACGGGAGCGGTGGTCAATGCCGTCACCAAGCAGGGCACCAACGACTTCCACGGCGTGGGCTTCGGCTACTTCACCGAGTCGGGGATGATTGCCAAGGACTACTTCACCGAGCAGAACAACCTGGAGAAGCCCGACACCCTGAAGCGCGAGTACGGCGGCGTGATCGGCGGGCCGATCGTGCGGGACAAGGCGCACTTCCTCTACAGCCTGGAGCGCGTGGAGCTGAACGCGGGGCGGAGCGCAGAGTTCCCGACCCGGCCCGAGCTGAACTACTCCGTCGTGCAGAAGACGCGGGTCTGGAACCACATGATCCGCTTCGACCACCAGATCAACGCCAACAACACGTGGGGCGTGCGGTACCTCCGCGAGGACTCGCCCACCTACGACGGCATCACCGGGTATGTCACCTATGCGGCCCGGCGTGACGAGCGGGATATCGACGAGACCATCGTGGGAACCTGGAACACGGTGTTCGGCAACAACAAGTTCAACACCCTGCGGGCCTCGCGCACCTACGAGGACAACCCGTTCGCGCCGATCGAGTGGCTGAACGGGACGCCCATGTGGGAGCTGCCGCCGCAGTACCTGATGCTGTCCTTCACGGACAACTTCACCACTGCCGCGGGCACGCGCATCGACACGGCCTACCAGGTGGACGAGTCGTTCTCCATGTTCAAGCCGAACAAGTGGGGCGGCGACCACGACATCAAGTTCGGGGCCCAGTACATCTACGTCGACGCCAGCATCGTCGGCGAAGGCAACATGAACGGGACGTTCACGTTCAGCACCGACCAGGCGTTCGACGCGGCGAATCCGCGAACCTATCCCGAGCGCCTGTCGATTGTCGTGCCGTCGGCGGAGAACACGGTGCTGAACTCGCACGTGGCCGTGCTGTTCGCTCAGGACAAGTGGCAGCGGGGCAACCTCACCCTGAATGCGGGCCTGCGGTACGACCTCGAGATCATCCCCATGACCCACCAGAACAACCCGCTCGTCCCCCAGGGCGAGTATCCCCTCGACAAGAACAACCTGGCCCCGCGCGTGGGTTTCGCCTACAACCCCGGCGGGTCGGGCACGTCGGTGATTCGCGGGGGCTACGGGCTCTTCTATGACAAGACCCACCTCATCATCATGAGGAACTTCATCCAGGCGGGCGTGTACAGCAGCTCGTTCACCGCGCAGTTCCCGGCCAGCCAGGCCGATCGGGGCCCCTCGAACGGGCTGTACCCGACCGATCCAATGCTGGTGGGAGGGCCGGTGGTGAACCGGGCGCTCCTGGAACAGCTCTACCCGGCCGGGACGCAGGCGCGCAACAACGGCACGGTCTTCCTGGAGTCGCCGGATCGCACGGTGCCGTACACCCATCAGCTGTCGGTGGGCTACCAGCGCCAGCTGGGCAGCCGGATGTCGCTCAGCGCCGACTTCATCCACAGCGATGGCCGCGACCTGCTGATCACCTACAACCTCAACCCGATGCACCGTCTCAACACGAGCCGCACCGGCCCGCTGACCTTCAGCGACACGCTGGGTCTGGCCGACCAGCTCGGGATCTCGCCGTTCCGGAACCGCGTGCTGACCCGCCTCAGTGACGGCACCACGCGCTACGACGGCCTGAACCTGCAGCTCGAGAAGCGCTACAGCAACAACTGGAGCGCGCGCGTGTCCTACTCGCTCGGTTACTCCCGCGGCAACAACGACAACAGCGGCACGGACGACAACCTGCTGCAGAACGGCGTCGACAAGAACCTGGACGCGCTCTGGGGGCCGACGGCCACCGACCGGACCCACAATCTGTCGATCAGCGGCCGCGCGGAAATCCCGCGGACCGGGGGCCTGACGGTGAGCGCCATCTACCGGTTCATGAGCGGCGCGCCGTTCACCCTCTACGACTCGAACATCGACGCCGATCAGAACGGCGAGCTGTTCGACTTCCTGCCCGGGGGCAGCTATTCGGGCACTGGATCGAACTCCGTCGAGGTGGATTTCGACGGCGGCCGCAACGGCGCGCGGGGCCCGAACTTCACCCAGATGGACATGCGCCTGGGCTACAACATCCGCGTGGGCGGTTCCCGCGCGCTCAACCTGTTCTTCGAGGTGTTCAACGTGTTCAACTCGGCGAACTTCGACAACCCGGCCGGCGACCAGCGGCAGGCGAACTTCCTCGTGCTGTCGACGCTGCGCGGCGGCGGCTTCCCGCGGCAGGCGCAGATCGGCGCGCGCTTCGCCTTCTGACACCGGCGCACGTGCGGGCGGGCGGCCTTGCGGCCGTCCGCCCCTCGCCGTCTTCGCTCGGCCCAGACGACCCAAGGAGACCATCGATGCCCCGTCCCGTGCCCCACGTCCGCGTTGTCGCCTGCCTCCTGGCGAGCGTGCTCACCCTCGCCGCGGCGACCGACGCCCTGGCCCAGATGGCCGGCATCGTCCGCGGAACGGTGACCGACGGGCAGGGCAAGCCCGTGGAGGGAGCGAAGGTGACCCTCGCGTTCCAGGGCGGCCTCACGCGCTCGTACGAGACCACCACCGACAAGAGCGGGGTGTACGCGCAGATTGGCCTGGCGCCGGGGCCCTACGCCGTGACGGCCAGCAAGGAAGGCATCGGATCGAAGACCGCCGAGGTGACCATCAAGCCGGGCGCCCGGATGACCGTGAACCTCGACCTGGCGCCGGTGCCCGCCACCGCGGCCAGCAGCCCTGCGGCGAAGGCCTTCCAGGCGGCGGTGGCCGCCAGCAAGGAGGGGCGGCACACCGACGCCATTGCCGGGTTCGAAGAAGCCCTTCGGGCCGATCCCGCCTGCTACGACTGCCAGTACAACCTCGGGCTCGCTTACACCTTGGCGAAGCAGTACGACAAGGCCGAAGCGGCGCTCGAGGCGGCGAAGAAGATGAAGCCCGAGGCGCCCGAGCCGCTCGAGGCCCTGGCCGCGGTCTACAACGCCACCCGGCGCTTCGACCAGGCCGCCAGGGCCAGTGAAGCAGCCGGCGGCCTGCGCGGCGGCGCCGCGGGCGGTGGCGTCGGCAGCGCGGGCAGCGTCTTCGACCAGGGCCTGGCGCTCTGGAACGCGGGGAAGCTCGACGAGGCGCTCGCGAAGTTCAACGAGACACTGAAACTGGATCCCAACCACGGCGAGGCGCACTACTGGCTGGGCATGGGGCACCTCAACCAGGGCCGCATGACGGAGGCGGCGCAGGAACTGGAGCTCTACATCGCCCGCGAGCCGGGTGGGCGCTTCGCGGAGAAGGCGAAGGCGCTCCTCCCGCAGATCAAGAAGCCGGCGGCGGACTGAACGGGCACGCGTCGCGTGCGGTGCACCTTTCGCGGGTGAGCTACGGCAGGGTGTCGTGGACCACGCGGCCGCCGACGATGGTCATCAGCACCGTGGCATCGCGCAGGCGCGGCTCGGGGCAGGTCAAGGGATCGTCCGACAGCACCACCAGGTCGGCCAGCTTCCCCACTTCGAGCGAGCCCTTGTCGGCCTCCTCCATCATCAGCCAGGCGTTGCCCATGGTGGCCATGCGGAGCGCCTCCTCGCGCGTCACGCGTTGACCCGCGCCCAGCACGCCGCCCGCGATGGTGTCCCGCGTGACGAAGTGATAGAGCGTCCACAGGGGAGGATAGGGCACCACCGGTGCGTCCGTGCCGGACGACACCGGCAGCCCCGCATCGAGGTACATGCGGACCGGGGTGGTGAGCGCCGCGCGATCGGCACCCCAGTACCGCACCAGGCTGGGGCCGGCGAGATAGAGGTGATTCTGCACGGCGAGCGCCAGGCTCATCGCCTTGATGCGCGGCAGGTGATCCGGGCGCCCGATGAAGGCGTGCTCGATGGACCACCGCCGGCCCGTCAGCGGCGTCTCGGTGTGCGCGCGTTCGTAGGTGTCGAGCACCAGGTCCATCGCCGCGTCGCCGACCGCGTGCGTGGCCACCCGCCAGCCCCGCTGGTTGAGCAGTCGCACGACGGCGCCGAAGCGCTCGCGGTCCACCGTCTGCAGCCCCCGGAAGGTGCCGCCCTCGCCAAACGGCTCCTCGTAGGGCTCCCGCATCAGCCCACCCTCGAAGCCGCCATCCACGGCGAGCTTGATGCCTCCGAGGCGCAGCCACGCGTCCCCCTCACCTTGTCGGAAGCCCGATTCGTCCAGCGCGCGCGACACGGCATTCGCGTCCCCGCCCGGCCGCAGCAGCGCGTGCACGCGCATCGTCAGCAGGCCGCGCCGCTGCATGTCCTGCAGGAGGCGGTAGTCGTCCACCGAGACGCCCGGATGGCGGACCGAGGTGAGCCCCGCGGCGTGGAGCGTCCTGTAATCCGCGGCGCGCGCTGCCATCTGCTGTTCGCGCGATCGCTCCGCCGGCGCCGGCAGCGTCACCAGCCCTCTCGCCGTGTCCACCAGCTCGCCGTTCAACCGGCCGTCGGGGTAGCGCGTAATGCGGCCGCCCGCGGGCTCCTTCGTCCGTGCGTCGATGCCCCAGCGCCCGAGCGCCGCGGAGTTCACCACGTACTCATGTCCGCCACGGACCAGCACCACGGGATGATCGGGTGCCACACGGTCCAGATCGTCGCGCAGCGGGAGCCGCTGTTCGCGGAGCTGCGCCTCGTGCCAGTCGCTGTTCGACACGATCACCTCGCCCGGAGCCGCAGACCGCACGCGTGCCCGGATGGCGGCATACACATCGTCGAGCGAGCGGGCCCGTGACAGGTCCACGCCGGGCCCGCCGCCCGCGCTGTGGAGGTGGTTGTCCATCAGGCCCGGGATGACGGCCCGGCCCTGGAGATCGATGTGACGAGTGGATGCGCCCGCACGCGCTCGAATGGCGGCGCTCGTGCCGACGGCGACGATGCGATCGCCCGCGATGGCGACGGCCTCGGCGATGGAGAAGGCGCGATCGATGGTGATGAGGCGGCCGTTGTACAGCACCAGGTCGGGGACCGGCGAGGCGGGCTGCGCCGCGCGCGGGCTGGCGGCCAGCAGCAGCGCGAGGGTGGCGGCGGCGACGAGACGGGGGGCGGTCACGCGCGCATCGTAACGCGGGAAGGCGTCAGGACGTGCGCTTCAGGATGCGTCGCGTCAGGCCCAGCAGCGCGACCACCGCCACGCCCAGCGCGCCCCACAGCACCAGCCTCGGCGGCGTCTCGCGGATCGCGTCCGCCACACCGCGCTCGTAGGCGGGATTGGTGCCGGCCCCCTGCGGATCCACCGTGGGCACCGGCACGGCGGAGTACGCCCGCACCTCCCGGGCCAGGGCGCCGATCTCGTAGGACGGGGGCTCGGCGTCGCGATTGCCCAGCAGCATCCGATACTCGCCCGGCCCGGCCTTGAAGGTCACGCGCGGCACGGATGCCACGCCCTGGGCCTGCTGCAGCGTCAGTGGCGCGTTGTCGCCGTTCTCGATCTCCAGGATCAGCTCGGTTGCCGCGACGATGCCGAGCGGAAGCTCGGTCCAGACCTCCTCGGGCGTGCGGTCGCGAATGGCCACCGAGATCACCGAGGCCGCCACCTGGTCGGCGCCGAGGGGGGCGGCGGCCCGTGGCACCAGCGCGACGGCGGTGCGCTGGAAGAAGCGCTCGGCAAAGCGCAGGCGCAGCGACGACAACCGGATGCCCTCCGCGCCCTGTGCCGCGCCCGGTACGGTCAGCCGATACGCCGACGTCTGCGGGCGTGCCTGCCGCGGCCGCGTCGCCTCGACCACAAGCTCGACGCGCGCGACATCGGCGTCGCGCTCCAGCACGTAGGGCACCTGTCGGTCGGCCTCGTCCACGAGACGCAGGTCGCCCAGGTCTCGGCGGAGAGCGGCCACGTCGGCCGGAGGCACCACCATCGTGTAGAGGTCCTCCGGGCCGCTGATGCGCACCGGCCTGGCGAAGCGCCACTGCCGCGCGTCCAACGATGCACCCCGCGCGGCAACGAAGGCGAGGGGCGCCGGCTGGCGAAAGCGCGGGTTCTCGGATTCCGGGCCGAGCGTGGCGACGGGGTAGTCGGGCACCAGGGAGAGGGTCGTCCGAAGATGCTCGAGGTCGTACGCCGCGGGCCGGGTGACGGTGTTGCCGTAGTAGAGCGTCAGCGCGCGCGCCGTGGTGGAGGTGATCAGCACCGTCCGCGGACCCGACAGTCGCACGCGCGGATTGGCGAGCGGCGGGTTGTCGCCGTTGACGATCTCGACGACGAGGCCGCCGCCCGATTCGCGCGTCACGTCGATCTCGCGCGCGTCGAGGTCCGCGGCTTCGTCGGGCAGGCGCAAGCGGTACACGAGGCCGGTGCCGGCCGTGCGTTCGTCGTCACCCCTGCGCTCGAACACGGTGACGCGCCGGGCGAACGCCGGATCATCGGCGTCGAGCGCCATCCGGCGCACGGGATGCCCATCCGGTACCGGCACTCGGTAACGCGCGCGGCCGCCTTCGGCTGTGAGCAGCTCGAGGGCGACCTCCGCGCTCCACGTGGTCCCTGCGAAGTCGTCCGTCTGCACGGCGACCACGCCCCGCACGCTGACGGGTCGCGACCGCGTGTCGTCCGCGCCGAGGCGCACGAAACGCGCCCGGCGGGCCCCGACTTCGAGCGTGGTGTCGTGGATGGATTGCGACTGCCAGGGGCGATCGAAGATCCAGTAGCCGGTACCCACCGCCTGCCAGGTCTCGCCATCCGCCGAGATCTCGAGCATCAGCCGCTTGCTGAACGCCGTGCCCGGGACATCGAGCACCAGTCGATCGAACGGCACGGTGGCGCCGAAGTCAGCGGTCCATGTCGAGGAACGCCGCCGCTCCTGCTGCGACTCGTCGAGCTGGCCCGTCCAGCGCCGTTCTCCGCGGCGCGCCGTGTCCTCGTGCACGATGAACGGCGCCTCGCGCCCGGTGTCGTACACCAGGCGCAGATCCCGCAGGCCCTGCTGGCTGTGCGACTGCACATCCGGCGGCACGGGCACGGCCAGCACGTGCCCGTCGGCCTCCGCGGGCAGCGTCACCGCCCGGCGATACCGCCACGCGGCACGGTGTTCGTCGACCGGTGCCGGCTCCTGCGCCATCGCCGGGACGGCAAGACAGAGCGCCATGGCAAACCAGACCGGCCGGGTCATGCCGGCACCTCCGTGCGACGGACGAAGCGCTGATAGAGCAGCGACACCACGATCAACGAGACCCCGAGTGCGAGAAACGACATGATGCGATAGAGCCCCGTGAGTTGTCCCAGATCGTACAGGAACACTTTCGCGACCGTCAGCAGCAGGAAACCCAGCGAGACGATGCGGAGGCCGCGATTCACCCGCCACAGGCCGAGGCCGAGGAGCGTGAGGGCGTACAGGCCCCAGGCGAACGATCGCGTGAGATCGCGCGCGAGGTGGCGCGAGAGATCGAGGTCGACGTAGCGGCCCAGCGAGTAGTAGTCCGCGATCTCGAGGTTGATCAGCCAGAACACGAGCAGCAGGCCGAGCAGCCCCACCACGGGGCCGGGGTGCTCCCGATCGTGGGCGAGATAGTCGTGCTCGGGCACAGCCCCCCGCCGCTGCTCGGCCCGCCGCAGCAGGTGCGTCCCCGCCAGGCAGCACAGGGCGGGTACGCCATACGTGTAGAGCAGCCAGTTGACGACGGGCGCGCCGCGTGGCTGGTAGCGCAGCACCTCGGGGTTGACGAGCAGCCGGACCCCGACGGCGATGAAGAGGCCCAGTCCAAAGTACTTCAGACCCGGATGGGGCAGCGTGCCGAACAGCCACCACACCGCAGCCGCTTCGAGCGCCCAGCCGATGGTGATCCACTGGCGGTCGAGCTGCAGAGGGACCGCCGTGGCGACGAAGCCCAGTGCGATGGCGGCGAAGAGCGCCAGGTAGTTGAGGCGGCGTCGCGACTCGCCTGCATCGGACGAGAGCTGGAACTCGCGACTGACGCGGTAGAGCGCGGCGACGCTGATGGCGGCCATCCCCACCGGAACCACGCCCACCCACGCCTTGCCCCAGAGTCGTACCCAGCTGTCGTAGAAGAGGAGGAACGACGCGGGCCCGATGAGGGCCGAGGCCAGCCACGGGGCCGGCCGGGTCTTCCAGGACGGCGCCAGCGATCGCGACACGACGAACGGCAGGGCGAGGAAGAGGCCGTAGCTCACCGCGTAGGCGCCCACGCTCGCAGCCGCGGACGTGCGCGTGAAGTGCTGATCGTGCCAGGCCGCGCTGAACACCAGCGAGGCAGCGGCCGCCACCGGCACGAGGCCCACCCAGCCCGCCTGCAGCGCCACGCCGAGCGCCAGGACCACGTCCAGCCCGACGAGCGTGAAGTACGGCACCGGGGCGGGTGCGACAGCTCCGTCGAGGCCGCCAACAGCGCTCAGGTATGCGACCGCGGCCGCGGCCAGCGTGGCCGCGTGGTCAGACTGCCACCACGCCTCGGCGGTACGGTCCCGTGTCTGCAGCGCGCGCCACGCGACTACCACCGCCACCACCACGGCGAACAGGTGCGGGATGGTCAGGTGATCGAGATAGGTGCCGGGCCCGGCCATGCGGGCCACCCAGTGGCTGCACGACACGGCAATGAGGAGGGTGAAGACGCCGAACACGCCGGGCCAGCGCCCATGGCGCGTCTGCTCAATCGTCAACGCGAACGCGCCGGACGTGAGTGCCAGGAACGCCCACACCGGCAGGTGCCGCGCGTCGGCGATGACCCACGTGAACGCCAGGAGGCCCGCGAGCGTGGCGGCTCCCGACACGAGCGCGAGACGCTGGCCCGGCTCCAACCATTCCGCGTTCCACCGCGCGGCGATGCGGGGGAGCAGGTTGTAGGCCGTCGCCAGCAGCAGCACCATCACGGAGGGTCCCCACGGACCGGTGTCCTGCGCGGTGGCGTGTGCCTCGCCGAGCAAGAACGCGGCTAATCCGGTGGCGACGGCCGACGCGACGACGAGCACGGGCTGCTGCCATCGAAGTGCCGCGAACACCAGGCCGGGATCGACGACGGCCAGCAGGCCCGTGACAGCGAGCCACTGCGGCGCGAACTGACGATCGGCGGCAAGCAGCAACGCGAAGCCGAGCGGCACCAGGCTGCCGGCAAGCGCCGCATGGTGAGCCAGCGGTCTCTGAGGGTCGCGCACGCGGATTGCGTGCCACAGATAGGCTGCGCCGTGCGCCGCGAACGCCGTCGCGCCGACCGCCAGCTTCTCCGGGGCCATGTAGCTGGAGTACCACCCCAGTTGCAGCATCGACGTGCCGACGAGCGACAGCGCCGTCACCGAGGCCCACCCCCGCCGCTCGGCCACGTGCAGGAACCCCACCGTCAGGATCAGCAGGTACGAGAAGAACGCGACCGGACGGTCCACGCCCGTCGAGAGCAGCACCGGTGTGGCCAGTCCGCCCGCCAGCCCGATGAGTGCCGTAAACAGCGCGGCGTATCGGACCGCGATGACACCCGCCACCAGGGTCACCACCGACATCCCGACGAATGCCACCGGCAACGAGAACAGCTGATACAGGCTGTGGCCCGCGTAGAAGGCCACATAGAGAATGACGACCCCGGCTCCCGACACCGCGTTGGCCGTGGTCTGGTAGCCCTGGCGCAGGTTCACCTCCGCCCAGACCAGCGCCGCGGTGCCCGCCAGCAGCATCAGCGCGACCCGGATGACGGGCGAGAAGAAGCCCTGGTCGATGCTCCACTTCGCGAAGAAGAGCGCGGCGATCACCAGCGTGATGCCGCCCAGCCACGCCGCGCCGCGGACGCCCAGCCTGCTTTCCCAGTCGAAGGCCGGCTCCGGCGGCCGGGCTGGCGCGGGTGGGCCTGGCGGAGGTGGAGCGGGAGGGGCGGCGTGCCTCGGTGGTGGTGGCGGCCCGGACACGGGAGGCGGTGGTGGCGTGGCACGCGGCGCCTGCCGGACGACGGGCGGAACGGGCGGCGGTGCCGCATCGGGGCCGCTCGCCCCGGCGACGACCGGCGACGTGGCAGGCGGTGGTGGGGGAGTGGCCAGCGGGATGTTCGCGGGCGTCGGCGACGGCTCGGCCGCGTCAGGCGCAGGCGTGGGCGGTGGCGTCGAGAGCGCGCGCACCCGGCGCTCCAGCGTGTCCACCGTGCGCGTGAGCTGGTCCAACTGCGCGCGCATCGCGCGCGCGCGCAGGAACCCGACGATGGACAACACGGGCGCGACGATGACCGCCAGCCCCAGCAGGCTGGCGACGAGCAGGAGCAGGCTGGTCAGGCAGAGTCCCCCGATTGTCTTTCGGCCGCGGGCCTCCGCCCCGGTAGCACGCCACTTCGCACCTTGGCGCGGCCCGGCCGGGAGCGGCGCCCTTCAGCCCTCGAGCTGCACGCCGCGGCCGTCCGCGATCCGGTTGACGAAGGCGAAATAGCCGATGATGGCGCACGCGTCGTGGATGGCGCGGTCGTCGTAGCCCACGCTCCGGAGCGCGTCGATGTGCGCGGAGGTCACCAACCACGGCGTCAGCGTGAGCACTTCCGCGTACGCCAGCAGGGCCTGCTCGGCCGGGCGCAGATGAGGTGCCGAGATGGGCGTGGTCTGGAGGCCCTGCACGACGGCGTCATGGTCGGCCGGCGCCACGGCCTCCCTCGCGAGAATGGCACGGAGTCCCGCCAGGATCTCTGACCGGACGTATTGGATGAAGGCCACCGCTGACTCCTGGGCTACCGGATGCGCCAGCCGTTCACCGGCCCGGCGTGGAAGAACGCGGCCGGCGTCATCACGCCGTCCTTCTTGAACACCAGGCCATCCTTCATCACGAAGTGCACGCGCTTCAGCGTCTCGATGTCGTCCAGCGGATTGCCGGGAACCGCGATGAGGTCGGCGATGAAGCCCGCCTTGATGGGCCCGCGCGTCTTCTCGGTCTCGCTCACCTTGTAGCCGTTGATGGTCATGGCACGCAGGGTGTCGACGGCCGGGATGCCGGCGTCCTTCCAGCTCTGGAGGAATTCCAGCGCCAGCTCGCCGCGCGTCTTGCCCTCCACCCAGTAGTCAGCGTCGGTGGAGAAGGTGAGCGGCACCTTGTTCTCGTACGCGTTCTTCAGGCCGGCGACAGTCCGCTTGTAGGCCTCGGGCGTCACCGGGTGGCCGGCCAGCCCCGGCGGCGTCTCGGTGCCCGCGCGCCAGACGCCTTTCTGCGCCATCAGCTTGTGCGTCTCGTCGTCCAGGGCGCCCGAGTGCGCGATGGACCAGATGCCCGCCTCGATGGCGTTGCGCGCGCCGGCCGGCGTCTGCACGTGCCCCTCCACCTTCAGCCCCGAGCGTGCCGCCTCTTTGATCACGAGCCGGATCTCGTCAGCCGTGTACCCGTACGGCTTGCAGTCCACGCAGATCTTGATCACCTTCGCGCCGAAGAGGACGTTCTGGCGCACCGCCTTCACGATCTCGTCCGGCGTATCGGCGTCCAGGTACTCGGGATAGACGATGGTGTGGTCCTTCGCCATTTCGGGCGTGGGGAAGAACTGGCCGCCCATCCCCCCGATGATGATCCCGGAGTTGATGATCGTCGGCCCCGGGATCCAGCCCTGCTCGATGGCCTGCCGCAGCGCCGTGTCGGCGTAGTTGCCGTTGTTGCCCATGTCGCGGACGATGGTGAACCCGGAGGCCAGCATCTGGATGCCGTTGGACGCGGCCTGGATGGCGCGCAGGGGCGTCGAGTCCTGCACGTAGGTGTAGTAGTAGACGTTGTTCTCGGGAACCGGCTTGTAGGTGAGCGCCAGGTGGTTGTGCGCTTCGACGAGCCCCGGCATCACCGTGGACTGCGACAGGTCGATCACCTGGGCGCCCGCGGGGATGGAGACGTTGGGGCCGACGTCGCGGATGCGGGTGCCCTCCACGAGGATGATCTGATTGGCCAGTGCCTGGCCCGCCTCGGGGTCGAGCAGCCGGCCCGCACGGATAGCGGTCACTGCCGGAGGCGGTGGAGCGGCCGCGGGCGCCTGCGCCGCGGCCTGTCCGGAGTCCATCGTCCCCCAGAGAAGTGCCGCCAGCGCGATCACAATGGCGGTGGATGGAGTCCAACGAGTAGGACGCATGGCCTCAACCTCCTGGGGCTGCCATTCTAGCCCCGCGGCATTATGCCGCAGGGCGACCGGCGGGCAGATGACTTGCAGCAAGTCCCTGATGGTCAGAAAGGTCGTCGGGAAGGTCCAGAGAACGCGGCACCCTGACAATAACCTGTCACTCGAACCCGTCACTCGCTCCGAACACCCGGCAACCTGCGGGCGTACGCATGTCTGAACGCTTCGGGAGGTCGGTCATGGCTCTTCGATTTGTTCATTTGACACGGCGGATTGCCGTTAGCGCCGCAATGGCCCTTCTCGGCGCCATCGACGGCAACGCGCAGACCGCTGCCGTACCTGTCGCTCAACCGTATGAGTACGAGGAGACTCGTGCGCTCGTGGCGCTCGTCGACGACGCGACGGAGCTGGTTCGCGCCAAAGGGGAAGCGGCATTCGCCGACCTCCGCGTCGCCGGCAGCCGCTGGCGCCAGGCAGACACGGACGTCTTCGTGCTCGATCCGGGCGGGAAGATGCTGCTCCATCCCGATCCGACGATGGAGGGCAAGAACGAGCTCGAGCTCAGGGACGTCACGGGAAAGCCCATCATCCGCGGCCTCATATCCGCGCGGCCACGGCGCTCCCCGACAAGCCTGAAGGCTGGTACCACTACCAATGGCCGGTCCCGGGCGCGTGGCGCGTCTGCCAGGTAGTCAAGGACGTCGTGGATCGCGCGGCCATGCTCGTGGCCGCGGAAGGTCCGGCGGCATTTGCGGAGCTGCGTGACAAGACCGGCCCGTTCATGTTCATGGACACGTACGCGCAGCCCAGCATGGAGGGCATGAACCTCAAGGGGCTTACGGACGTGAACGGAAAGAAGCATCGCCGATGCCTACATTGCCGCCGCGATGAGAGACATCAGCGCGTGGGTGGACTACTACTGGTACCGGCCAGGAGACCACACGCCTTCCCGCAAGCAGACCTACGTGCGGAAGGTGCTGTTCGGTAACGACACCGACTTCGTCGGATCGGGCTTCTACGTGAGGCAGGGCGGCGGTCCATCATGAGAGGCAAAGCGGTGGCCGAGGAGGAGATTGCCGCTGCCATCACACAGGGCAGCGCTTGGCTCGAGTAGGAACCGATTGCGCGTGCGCACGGACGGCCTCGGGCTGGTTCGAGGAGGGGGAGCGGCGCGTGCGGACGATATGACCGTCGCCCGTGGGGTTGCCTGCACGCCCGCTCCCGAGATACCTTCCACGGGAGCGCGCCCATGCAGGCCAGCACATCTACTCGGCTGACCACTCCGTACTTGTCCCTCATCGCCATCGCGTCGTGCGTGGTGCTGGCCTGTTCGGAGAGCGGCGCGCCGCAGCCCCAGGCGCAGGCGCCCGACACGATCTTCATCGGCGAGTTCGTTACGCTGGACACCTCGCGCCCACGCGTCGAGGCGCTGGCTGTGAAGGGCGGCCGGATCGTCGCGGCCGGCACGCGTGGCGAGATCGAACCACTGGGGGGGACGAGCACGAGGACTGTTGCGATCTCGGGCGTGGCCGTTCCCGGCTGGGCCGACGCGCACGTGCACGACGCGGATACGCGTGGACGGATCGTCCCGGGCGAGCCCATCAACCTGCGGGGCATGACGAAGCCGCAGATCCTCCAGGGCATCGCGGCGCTCGCCGCGTCCACGCCGCCAGGCGAGCCGATCTCGGGGGAAGGGTGGGACGAGGGGTTTTTCGACCCGCCCGCGTTCCCGATCGCCGCGGACCTCGATGCGGTGAGCGGCGACCATCCGGTCGTCCTCTCGCGGATCGACGGTCATTCGAGCTGGGTCAACTCGATCGTCCTGAAGCAGTCGAGCATCACGCCCGGCACTGCGGACCCGCCCGGCGGGCGTATCGTGAGAGACGCCGCGGGCGGGCCGACCGGCATCCTCGTCGACCGCGCGCAGGGCCTGATTGCGCGCGTCGACGGTGGCGAGGGCGACGCCGCGGCGGCCGCGAGCCGCCTGCGCACCGTGCTGCAGCAGTACGCGCGCCTCGGGTATACGAGCGTCCATCCGGCCGGCGCGGACCTCGGGACGGTTGCCGCGTACAAGCAGCTCGTCGCCGACGGGTTGCCCGTGCGCGTCTACGCCATGGTGCGCGGCGACCAGGCGGTGCGCCAGTACCTCGAGCAGGGGCCGGAGCGGAACCTCGGTGACGGGCAGCTGATTGTTCGCAGCTTCAAGTTCCTCATCGACGGCGCGCTCGGCTCGCGCGGCGCGCAGCTGGCCAGCCCCTACACCGATGCGCCGCGCGAGAGCGGCCTCTCGATGATGACCGACGCGGAGCTGGACACCCTCGTCAGGGACGCCCGCGCGAAGGGGTTCCAGGTGAACGTCCACGCTATTGGGGACAAGGCGGTGTCGCGCGTCCTGGACGCGTTCGAGCGCGGCGGCGTGACACCGGCGGATCGCTTCCGCATCGAGCACGCCTCGATGATTGCGCCAGCCGACGTGCCGCGGTTCGCTCGGCTCGGCGTGATCGCGTCGATGCAGCCCGTATTCCTGGGCGAGTACTCGCGATGGGCGGAGGATCGCCTGGGAGCGGCGCGCATGCGCTCGGTGCTGCCCATCCGCGATCTCCTGTCGAGCGGGGCGGTGGTGGCCTGTGGAAGCGATTACGGCGCGTCCGACTCGGGCGACCCGATCAAGACGCTCTCCGCCCTCGTCTCGGGACGAAGCGCCGACGGGAAGCCGGGCGGCGCATGGTACATGCCTCAGCGCGTGGACGTGGACGCCGCGCTCCGCTGCATGAGCACGGCCCCGGCGTTCGCCGCGTTCCAGGAGGACGACCTCGGCGCGCTCACCGTCGGCCGCTACGCGGACTTCACGGTCCTGTCCGCGGATCCCCACAAGGTGCCCCCCGGTGAGCTGCAGAACGTCGCGGTCCGGATGACCGTGATGGCCGGGCGCGTGACTCACGATGCCGGTGGCAGCGTCATTGCACGGAGTCTACCTGGCGGGGTCCCCGCCGACGCGAGAGGCGAGTACAATATGAGGGTCAATCCGTAGCGCGTTCGACCTCTTTCCCCAGGGGGAGCGATGAGACGACGGCTCGTGCTGGCCGCCGTGATGCTGAGTGGCATGCTGCTGCCGGCCACTGTGCTCGGTCAGGGTACGCCGGGTGCACCGCGAGCGCCGGGTGCGCCTGGCGGGATGGCGGTCCAGGTGATGGCCCCAGACGCGGCCTTCGTCCTGAGAGTCGCGGACCACGACGCGAGGAGGATGGCAGCGGCAAGGCTGGCGGGCACCAGGGCGCTCGACGTGCAGGTGAGAGCCTTTGCCGGGCGGATGGTGACGGACCATACCAGGACCAGCGCCGAGCTGATGACCTTCGCACGGGCCCGGAACATCATCGTGAAGTCGGATCCTGGCGTGGCCCAGCTGGTGGCCAACACCTTCGCGGGAATGGCTGGCGCCAGTTTCGACGTGGCGTACGCGAGCCTGGCGGTAACGGACCACGAGGCATCGGTCGCGCTCTTCGAGGAAGAGTCCCGCGGCGGCAAGGACGCCGAGCTGAAGGCCTGGGCGTCCAGGACGCTGCCGACCTTGCGCGAGCACCTGAGGCTTGCGCGAGAGTTGCGGGCCAGCGTGACCGCCGCCCCGCATCCCTGATCCCCCCGCGCGAGGCGCGGTCCTACCGGTCGATGCGCGCGAAATCGATGAAGCCGCGCTCCACATCGACCCCAACGAGCTCGACGCGGACGCGATCGCCGACATCGAGATCCCGAGACCCGCGCACGACCTTGCCCTCGACGGCGGGATGCACGATGCGGGTCCATGTCCCCTTGTCTGACGCGCCGGTGACGATGGCGTCGAACTGGTCGCCGATTCGCGATTCCAGCAGCAGCGCGGCCGCGGACTTCTGCACCTGCCGCTCCACCTTGGTCGCGCGGTCCTCCTGCTCCGTGCAGTGCTTCGCGAGGGCGCCGAGCTCTTCGTGGCTGTACGGCAGGGCCTGTCCCGACAGCGCCGCTTTCAGCAGCCGCTGCGTGATGAGATCCGGAAACCGCCGGTTTGGCGCGGTGGAGTGGGTATAGTCCTTCACGGCAAGCCCGAAGTGGCCGTCGGCCTGGCGTCCGGGCAGATCGAGGGCGTATTCGCCCCGCCCCAGCAGCTTGACGACGGAGAGCGAGAGGTCCGGGAAGCGGTCCGGATCGGCCTGGCGGCGAGCCGCCAGGAACTCGTCGAGCGCCCGCGCGCTGGGCTCCGGGGGGAGTCGCCCGCCCTCCGTCGCCGCCAATGTCACGATCCGTTCCCAGCGATCGGGCGCGTGCAGCACACGGCGCAGCGACGGGAAGCCCTTCCGGTCGAGGTACCGCGCCGTCACGCCGTTGGCCGCGATCATGAAGTCCTCGATCAGCTCCTTGGCCCGATTCTTCCTGTCCGCCTCCAGCCCGGTCAGTTCCTCGCCCTCGAACACGGGCCGGGCTTCGATCGTCTCGAGCTCGAGCGCGCCCTGCTGGTGCCGGAGCCGCTTCAGTGCCTGCGCCACGCGGTCCTGGATGCGCAGTTGCTCGTCGAGCCCGGCGACGGCCGAGAGTGCCGGCGGCGCGGGCGCGGCGCCGTCGAGCCATGCCGCGACGGCGTTGTAGGCGAGCTTCGCGTGGTTACGAACGACGGCCCGATAGACGTCGCCCTCCTGGACGGTCCCGTCGCCGCCGACCACTATCGCGATGACAACCGCCATGCGTTCCTGGCCCTCGCCGAGCGATGTGAGATCGGTCGACAGCTTCTCGGGCAGCATGGGGAAGATCTCGGCGGCCGTGTAGACCGAGGTCGTGTTGGCCCGGGCGTGGCCGTCGACTGCGGATCCCTTCGGGACGAGGGCATCCACGTCGGCGATCGCGACGAGGATCTGCACCGCGTCTCCGTCAAGCGGGACGGCCACCGACAGCTGGTCGAGGTCGCGGGAGTCGTCGTTATCGATGGACGTCCACAACAGCTCGCGCAGGTCGCGGCCGGGCTCGCTCGCATGGGTGGCGGCCCCGCCGATGGCACGAGTCTCGGCGAGGACTTCGGCCGAGAAATCCGGACGCAGTCCGCGCGCGCGCATCGCGCGTCGCGCGATGCCACGAAGGCGATGCCTGCCGTGATCGGGGCGACGGTTCATGCGAGGAATGATACCCGGCTTACCCAGAAGATCCATCGGCATACCCACACGAATCTCATCTGCGCATCTGCGGCCCACCCAATCGCGCATCTGTGTTGGCCTCGGTGTTGCACATCCTCCATCTGAACGGCATCGAACTGCCGGGGAGGACCGATGAGACGGCCGCTCGTGTTCGCGATGATGATCGGCTGCGCGACGATGGTGCAGACCACTGCGCAGGGGCAGGGCATGCCGGGTGCACCCACCGGCCTGGTCGTGCGACTGGGCACCGAGGCGCGCGGGACGCCGGGCGATCCCACCGCGTTCGTGCGGAAGGCATCGGAAGCCACCGCGAACACGCTCGAGGCCGGCCGGCTGGCCGGCACGAAAGCCGCCACCGTTGAGGTCAAGGCGTTCGCTGATCGGCTCGTCCGGGATCACAGCAAGGCCAGGGCCGAGTTGACCGCGTTCGCCCGGACGCGTGGCGTCCGCACCAGGCCGGAGGCGGCGGCGACGTTCGTGACCGCAGCGCTCAGCGCGTTCTCGGGCGACGGATTCGATCGCGCATTCGTCACGCAGGTGATGCTGGACCATCGGGTGGCGGTGGCCTTGTGCGATGAGGAGTCCCGCACCGGCAAGGACGCTGAGATCAGGGCATGGGCGGTCAGGGCCCTGCCGACCCTGCGCGAACACCTGAAGGTGGCCGAGGCCCTCCACGCCAGGCTCGACACGTCGAGGGAGTAGGGGCTCGAAGGATATACTGCGCGGCGTGACGCATCAGTCGAAGACCCGGGCATGGGAGTGGGGACGCGGTGTGGTCATCGGCCTGGCGTTGCTCTGCCTCGCCAGCGATTCCACTGACAGCCTCGCCGCGCAGGCATCGTCGCCCTCGCCAGCGACGGACGCGGTCCGCAAAGTGGTGGACGACTACGTCGGGCTGTACCGCAAGGATTCCCTTGCGCAGTGGCGCACGCTGTTTCTCCCCAGCTTCACCTCCACTTCGCCCAACTCGGACGGCACCGTCACCGTTCGGACGCTGGACCAGTTCTACGACTCGCAGGCGCGTGGCTTTGCCCGAGCGAAGGAGATGTCGGAAACGCTGGAGAACGTGATCATCGAGCGGTCCGGGCGGATGGCCACCGCGTGGGCCGACTTCGTGTTCCACCAGGACGGCACGTCCCGTCGAGGGCGGTTGGTGCTCACCCTGGTCGACACCGAGGGCCGCTGGCGCCTCGGCGGCCCCGGCGCGATCCCCTCGAAC
>DAIRFN010000271.1:0-7592 GCA_036795065.1 Vicinamibacterales bacterium | reverse complement strand
CGCCGCTCTTCCGCCAGATGATTGAAAGCCGCGACGCGCAGTTCGGGGCGCTTGCGGGGGTGCCATGGGCCGAGGGGTTCGTGGTGCGCGAGCCGGTGCTGCGGTCGGGCCTGCTGAAGGCACGCGCATGAACATCGGCATCGTCTGCTACGCCTCGATTGGCGGCAGTGGCATCATCGCCACCGAGCTCGGGAAGGCGCTGGCGGCGCGCGGGCACCGGGTGCACATCCTGAGCGGCGAGATGCCGGCGCGCTTCGGCGACTACCAGCCGGGGCTGGCCTATCACCGCGTGGAGCCGCCCAGTTACCCGCTGTTCCGCGAGCCGCAGTACCTGCTGGCCCTCACCAGCAAGATCGTCCAGGTCTCGCTCGACGAGGGCCTCGACATCGTGCACGCCCACTACGCCATTCCGCATGCGACGGCGGCGTGCCTGGCGCGGCAGATCATCGCGGTGCGGCACGGCGGGACGGCGCCGCGCGTGGTGACGACGCTGCACGGCACGGACATCACGGTGCTTGGACCCGATCCGTCGTACTCGGAGATCGTCGCGTTCGGGATCGAGCAGTCGGACGGCGTGACCGCCGTGTCGCACAGCCTGCGCGACGACACGCGCCGCGCCCTCGGCGTCGCGTGCGACATCCGCGTGATCCACAACTTCATCGACTGCGCCTCCCACGAGCGCCGGGACGCGACCGAAGTGCGGCAGAAGCTGGCGCCGCATGGTGAGGCGATCCTCGTCCACGTGTCGAACTTCCGCGCGGTGAAGCGGGTGACGGCGGTAGTCGAGATCTTCGCGCGAGTCCGGCGCACGATGCCGGCGAGTCTCGTGATGGTGGGCGACGGCCCTGATGCCGGCGCGGCCGCGCGAGTGGCCCGCCAACTCGGCGTCGCGGACGACGTGCACTTCCTGGGCGAGCAGGATGCCCTGGTGCCGCTGCTGTCGGCCGCGGACGTATTCCTGCTCCCGTCCACGCAGGAAAGCTTCGGCCTCGCGGCCCTGGAAGCCATGGCCTGCGGGGTGCCGGTGGTCGCATCCCGGGTCGGCGGGGTGCCCGAGGTGGTCGAGCACGGCGTCACCGGGTTCCTCCACCCGCCCGACGACCTGGACGGCATGGCCCAATCGGTGCGCGAGCTCCTCACCGACGACGAGCTGCGCCGGCGTGTCGGCGACGCCGCGGCGCAAGCTGCCCACGGGCGGTTCTGCGAGGAGATGATCGTTCCGCAGTACGAGGCGTACTACGCGGAACTGCTCGCCCGGCCAGGACGCACGTGAGGGGCTCGCGGCCAGCCTGCATTCACGGCGCTGCCTGAGGCGGCTCCGGGAACGACACCGGCGCATCGCTCACGAGCCCTCGCAGCGCTGTCTCCGGGATCGGTCCGGGCAGCACGCATGTCTCACAGAGGCGACCCCCTTCACCCACCCCCAGGCTCGCCGGCAACGCGTCGAGTTGCCGCAGCCGCGTGCTCCGCGGGTCGTACGAGAACGCGACCACGCGATGCCAGGGTGCGATCCGCCCCGTCAGCCAGTTGCGGACGCCCGCCGGGCCCAGGACCGGTTCCCGGAACCGCTGAACGTCGGGGAAGACGATGTCGGCGCTCAACGTGGGATTCGCGTACAGAAGGCGCACGCCGGCCGACGCGTCCCAGCTGCCCTCGAGCGGCATGCGCCACCAGCTCCAGTATCCGTTTCTCTCCGCGAGCCCGGGAAACACGAACAGCACCGCGGTCTCGTCGGCGAAGTTCGGGGCCGACTCGAACAGCGTCTGCCAGAGGATCCGCTGCTCGGCCCAGGCCACGCTGACGCGATACTGCGCCGAGACCTGGGCCACCGCGCCCAGCGCGAGCAAGGGAGCGGCAGCGGCCCACAACACCCTGCGCTCGCGCCCCTCCACGGCCAGCAGCCTTGCACCGGCCGCCAGGCAGCACGCCAGCAACCAGGCCCCGCCAATCGTCGCAAACAGGTTGAGGCGCGAGGAAAAGCCCGAGAGGATGGGCATGAACGCGGTCACGATGGGCAGATAGCCAGCCCCGATCAGGCCGAGCCCAATCGCGGCACCGGCCAGACCCAACCGCATGCCGCTTCCGCGCTCGCGCTGCCATGGCCGCCTCGTGTCTGCACCCGCGTTCTCGAATCGCCGGATGCGCGCGAGTCGTCCGCAGGCCAGTCCCGCAGCCGCGCCCACCGCGCCGGCCAGCACTGCCAGGGCAGCCCCCGTACTGGACACGGCCGGAACGTAGTGGCGAACGGTCTCGGTCCAGCCCCACGCCAGCGTGATCTCGTAGCCCAGGATCAGGCGCGAGAGGAGCGTGCCCGGACTGAGCGTGATCAGGTCGGCCGAGTAGTAGTCCCACGGCGACTCGTAGCTGAGAATCCTGTATGCGGCCAGGGCGCCGACGATGACCGCCGGCGCGAACCAGCGGACGACCCGACGCCACGTCGCCCGCTCACGGTGCAGAACCACCAGGATGGCTGGCCAGAGCATCGCCATGCCCAGGTGGCCTTCATAGAAGCCGATCGAGAGCAGCAGGCACGTGGCAGCCGTGACCAGGTGCCGTTGGCGACCACTGGAGGCGTGCACGAGCAGCGCCCACGCATACGCCAGGCCCAGGACGGCGCCGGAGTAGTGATGGGCCATGGTCAGCCACGTGTGCGCGAAGTTCGTGGGAAACGCGACGAAGAGCAGCGCGGTGACCAGCGCCACATCGTGGGACATGCCGGTGACCGATCGGCGGACGATGGCGTACAGGAGCAGTGCCATCGCGACATAGAAACCCGCGAGCACGACATAGTGCGCGTCGTAGTTGAGCCCGAAGATCGAGTGCTGCAGCACGAACGGCAAGAACAACAGCGGCCGCATCCGCGTGCTGTCGAACCACGCCGCCCGGCCCGCGAGAATCTCCTCGAGGCCCTGGCCCCAGTCGTCGGCGTACAACGCGGGCACGTGAAAGAGCCCGTGGATCACCCACGTCATCAGGCCAATCCCGAGGCACGCACGGACCAGCGGTGGCCGCAGGATGGCAAGGGGAACCATGCGGCCGGATGGTATACCGCGGGGGTGACGCCTGCGGCCTGACAATTCCGAGATCGGCAGCTTCGAACCGGGACACGGCGTTCGGAGCCGGTGCGGCCCCTCCCGCTCGTTCGGGCAAGAACGGACAGCTCCGCGCTGGCCCGTGATTTGCGACGGGGATGGCCCCATGCCCGAGCGCGCCACCATCGCCCTTGCCTGTCCTGTTCACGGTGAACGCTCCACGCTCGTGGGGTGGCTCAGCGAGTCCGGCTACGCCCCGGTGGCGATTCCGGACCTCAGCTCTCTCGAGGAAAGTCTGCAGGCCAGCGCCTTCGAGGCGCTGATTGCGGACCTGGCGCTCGTCCCGCGCGAAGACAACCTGTGGGACCTCGTGCGCCGTCTCGGCAGCAACCGCCCGTTGATGGTGTTGGGCGACGCCGGGCGCCTGCCCAAGGCCGTGCTGGGCGACCTGAGCGTGGTCGAGCGGCCTCTCGCGCGCGAAACGCTGCTGCTCACGGTTGGACTGGCGCTTGCCGAGGGCCGCCCCGCGCGCAAGTTCCCCCGCCGGTACGTCGAGCCGATTCCGGCCCAGGCGCACGGCGTCGCTGTGACCGTGCGCGAAGCCAGCGTGGGTGGTGTCGGCATCGACTTGTCCGGCGCGCGTTCGAGCGTGCTGCCGCCGTTCTTCAACCTCCGGATTCCGGAGTTCGGCGTGTACGTCCGGGTGAAGCGGGCGTGGATGGCTCCCGCCGGCCCCGAAATCATGCGGTGCGGCGGCACAGTCCAGGGTGATCTGCCCGGTCACAAGCGCCCCTGGTCCGAATTCGCCCGCGAGGCGCCCGCGCCGGTCTCGTACGTGATGCGCCGCTGGGCGACGGAGTAGCACACGCGCCGCCGCCGGTCACGATGGGACTGCCGGTGCCAGGCCGCTGGCCCTCGGCGACCTCGCTGAACAAAGTCTTCCTCCAGAGTGCCATCAGCCGGCGACGGGCGTGAAATCACGCCACTCCCAACTGGAACGAGACGTGCTGTGCACGTCCTCGTGTCCGGCCGGGTCTCGACGCGGCGAATCATTCAGGTGGTTCGACTTGCTCGGGACTCGACCGGACGTCCAAGGAGGTGCGGATGGTGACGGCGTCGTTGGTTGCGAGGCGTCCGGGAGGAGCGCAGCCGCGCCTGGTCTTCCGCTCGGTTGAAACGGCCGCGCGCACGGCTTTACGGTTCGTGGAAGGCGGGTTGACCATTCCAGCGATTGTGGACGAGCACGACGCGGTCATCTGGGACTACCCGGGCGGGGATCCCCGCACCGAGCCGGGGCTCGGCGCACTCGAACGCCTGCGCCTCCTGGCCGCCGGCCCGGGCCGCTGACAGGGCGCCGAGGTTCATCGCCTCGCCGGCTTCCTACGGCTCTGCTTCTTACGGCTCTGCTTCTTCGCGCCCTTCTGCCCGGCGAGCAGGGAAGCCCAGTGCTGCGCCGGATAGGCGAACGACCACGGATTCTGAGGGTCGCGACTGCCGGCGACGATGAAGCCGCGCACCGCCATCGTGTCGTCCACCACGGGCGCCCCCGAGGCGCCCGGCGCGACGACGCACTCGAGCCCGGCCAGGTTCGGCACCTGGCCCTCGATCGGCGGAACGTCCATCGGGGCGAGGCGCGCCTTCGTCACCGTGCCCGTACTGATGCCGGTCTTCTCGCCGGCTGCGACCAGAACCTGCATGATGGCGCCCGGCTTCAGCGGAGTGGCCGTGAGTCGGAGCCCCGGCGTCTGCAGCGCGTCGGGCGCCTCGAGGATGGTCGGGCCGAAGGGATGCCGGTTGTCGCTCCGGACGACCTTGGTCTTGAACGTGTGTCCGCCGGCGGCGATGATCGCCACCTTGCCGTTCTTGATATGCGGCGCGCTCGCGTAGCGATCGCACACGATGACGCGCGGTTCTGCGAGCAGGAACGCCGTGGAAGTGGCCATGCCTCCGTAACCGGAGATGGCCAGCGTCGCGGACATCAGGTCGTCCATGGTCTGCGCGCCCGCGGCCACGGGCCTGGCCGAGCGCAGCTCGAGCCCTGCCGCATCCACGCCCTTCACGGGCACGCCCACCTGCAACGCCTTCGCCAGGGTGGGGAAGAACGTCTCGAACGCGCATTCGGGCGCGACGACGGCGCGGATGGCCCGGCTGTCCTTCAAGTGGTCCGGCACTGACTTCGGGTGTGTGAACCAGATCGACCCGCCGGACGATTCCACCAGCTCGCGCACGCGCTGGTCGCGCAGGCTGTAGCCGACAACGATGAAGTCGCGGCCCGCGACCGCCGGTTCGAGATGCGGCGAGACCTCGGTGAGGAACGTGTCCATCTCGGGCACGGTCCAGGCCATGAACCGCTGGAACAGGTCGCCGTGCAGCTTCACGATCTTCACGCGCGGGCTCTGGCCGCCGAGCAGCAGCGACAGCCGGTCGGGCCTGATCACGCCGTTGACGATGAGCAGGTAGTCGCGCCGCCATAGCTGCGCGGCAGACAGTGCGTCATCCAGCAGCGGATCCATGTTGGTCGTGAGCACCAGGTCGAAGTAGTTCTGGGCGCAGAGCGACGCGAGCGCCTGGTATCCCGGGCTGATTTCGGAAGGGCGGCGCGTCTGCAGGAACTCGGCGAGATAGCGGAAGCGCTCGGCCGCGGTCGTCGTGTCGATGTACCTGGAGAACTCGTCGAAATCGGCGCATCTGAAGAAGTCGAACAACTCGGGCATCGCGCCGATGCCGGCGTCGATCGAGGCGCCCGCGCCGAGCAGCAGCACCGGCGGCTTGTCGCCCACGGTACGCCGCATGCGAAGGTCGGTGACGAGCTCGTCGAAGGTTCGCTGAATCATCGGCCCGCTCCGCGCTAACCATAGCGCCACGGCGGGGGCGTGTAAACTCGGACCGCATGCGAACCCGGCGCGATGCGTGGCGTTCCCTCCTGGCTCCCCCGGGCGTCACCGGGCCGGCCGTGGGGCCGCGACCTGTTTGAGCAGCGAGTAGTCGCGAGCGGTCGATTGGCGGATAGAATCACGCGATGGAGCGGCTGGCTGGTCTGCTGCTCGCGCTCGTTGTCGTACTGGGCGGCACGCTCCCCTCTGAAGCCCAGGACGCCGCTCGACCTCCGCTCGTCATCGTGGCAGAGCTGGACGGCATCATTCACCCCGTCGCCGCGGAGTACCTGACCAGCGTCATCGACACGGCCGCAGCCGACGGCGCGGCCGCGGTGGTCATCGTGCTTCGCACACCGGGCGGCCTCCTCGAGTCCACGCGGACCATCGTGTCCCGCTTCATCACGTCATCCGTGCCCATCGTCGTGTTCGTCGCGCCTTCGGGAGCGCGCGCGGCATCGGCCGGGTTCTTCCTGGCCGTCGCGGCCGACGTGGCGGCCATGGCGCCCGGCACCCACATCGGCGCCGCGCATCCGGTGGCGGGGAATGGCCAGCAGATGGACGACACCGTCTCCGAGAAGGCCGCGTCCGACGCGGCCGCCTACGTGCGCTCGCTGGCCACCGCGCGGGGACGGAACGTCGCGCTGGCCGACGCGGCGGTGCTCGAGAGCCGCGCCTTCACCGACACCGAAGCGGCGCAGGCGTCGCCGCCGCTCGTGGATCTCATCGCGAAGGATCTGGACGACCTGCTCCGTCAGCTCGACGGGCGGACCATCCGCCGCTTCGACGGCCGCCAGCACATCCTCCACACCGCGGGCGCCGAGCAGCGGCGCGTCGGCATGACCCGCCGCCAGCAGGTCCTGAGCGCCATCGCACACCCGCAGGTCGCCTACCTGCTGCTGAGCCTGGGGCTCCTGGGGCTGACGATCGAGTTGTGGAATCCCGGCGCCGTGCTGCCCGGCGTGGTGGGCGGCGTCTCGCTGCTGATGGCGTTCTTCGCCTTCCAGATCCTGCCCGTCAGCGTGGCGGGGCTCCTGCTGATCGTGCTCGGCGCCAGCCTGCTGGTGGCGGAACTGCTGGCCCCGAGCTTCGGCATTCTCGGCATCGGCGGCGCCGTGGCGCTCTTCTTCGGATCCGTCATGGTCACCGACACGGTGCCCGGCATCCGCGTGCGGTACGAGCTGATCGTCCCCGTTGTGGTTGCCCTGGCCGGCATCACGCTGTTCCTGGGCCGGCTGGCGCTTCGCGCGCAGCGACAGGCACCGGCCACTGGTGTGGAAGGCCTGATGGGGTCTGTGGGACAGGCATTGACGGCCATCGGCACGGACGTGCCCGGGCAGATTGGCATCCACGGCGAGATCTGGCGCGCGGTCAGCCACAGGCCGGTCGCGCCCGGCGATCGTGTCCGGGTCCTCCAGGTGAACGGGCTCACCCTGGTGGTCGAAGCGGTGGAGCCCCACGCGGAAGAAGGAGGCAGATCGTGGACATCTCGCCCATCCTCGTCCTGACGGCGGTGCTCGTGCTGTATGCCCTGAGCTCGGTGCACATCCTGGCCGAGTACGAGCGCGGCGTGATCTTCCGCCTCGGCAAGCTCCTCCCGCAGGCGAGGGGGCCGGGGCTCGTCCTGGTCTTCCGGCCGATCGACCGGATGGTGCGCATGAGCCTCCGCACGGTGGTGCTCGACGTG
>DAIRFN010000270.1:0-7603 GCA_036795065.1 Vicinamibacterales bacterium | reverse complement strand
GTCGATCGGCGACTACGTGCTGTCGGGAGGCGAGTTGCCGGCGCTGGTGTTGGTAGACGCGGTGGCGCGGCTGGTGCCGGGCGTCGTCGGTGACGACCAGTCGGTGGAAGCCGATTCGTTTGGGCGCGGGTTGCTGGACCACCCGCATTACACGCGCCCCGCGACGTTCGCGGGGATGGCGGTGCCTGGAGTGCTGACCTCGGGGCATCACGGCGAGATTCGCCGCTGGCGCCGGCAGGAGGCGCTCAGGCGAACGCTCGAGCGGCGGCCCGACCTGCTCGAGACGGCCGAGCTCGACGACGAGGAACGGGGCTGGTTGCGCGAGTGGGCGGCCACGCGCGCGCGCCCAGAGTAGAGACGACGGTAGAGAAGGGAGTCAGACGTCATGACCGCGATGGAGATGGTGGAGAAGGCGCAGCTCGTCGAGCGGCCACGGATGAAGCCGGGCGACACGGTGCGCGTCCACGTGCGCGTGAAGGAAGGCGACAAGGAACGCATCCAGGTGTTCGAGGGCGTGATCATCAACCTGCGCCGGGGCGGCATCCGCTCGACATTCACCGTGCGCAAGGTGTCGTTCGGGCAGGGCGTCGAACGCATCTTCCCGATGCACTCGCCGACGATCCAGAAGGTGGACGTGGTGCGGTCGGCCAAGGTCCGCCGTGCCAAGCTGTACTTCCTGCGCGATCTGAAGGGCAAGGCCGCGCGCATGAAGGAAGTCAAGAAGAGCTAGGGTGCGCCGCACCGTCGCGCGACGGACGATCGAGAACGCCCTGCGTCGATACGGGTTCGTCTATATCGCCGGGGTGGACGAGGTGGGTCGCGGGTGCCTGGCTGGCCCGGTCATGGCCGGGGCGGTCATCCTGCACCCGGATCGCCATATTCCCGGCCTGGCCGACTCCAAGATGCTCACCGCGGCGGCCCGGGCGCGCTTATTTGATGAAATTGCGCGCAATGCCGTCGCCTGGGCGGTGGCCTCCGTCGATCCGCCGGAGATTGATCGTATTAATATCCACCACGCCACGCTGCAAGCCATGCAGCGGGCCGTCCTGGCACTTACCCCCCTGCCAGACGCGCTGCTGGTGGACGCGTTCCGTATTCCGGACGTCCCGATGGCCCAACGCGGGGTCGTCGGCGGCGACCGGCGGTCGGCGGCCATAGCCGCCGCCTCCATCATGGCCAAGGTCACCCGTGACCGGCTGATGGAAACGCTGCACACCACTGATCCTCGGTACGGGTTCGACCGACATAAGGGATATGCCACTGCTGACCACTTGGCGGCCGTGGCCAGGTTCGGCTACTCCGTGCAGCATCGGCGGTCGTTCAGGCCTCCGACGCTGTTTGATACGATTGCCTGAGGGCTACCACCGTGCCGCCGTTCGATCGTGAAGGGGCGCTCAAGAGCGCCGAGAAGGCGCTGAGGCAGGGCCGCATCGAGGCCGCCATTGCCGAGTACGTCAAGGTCGTCGATGCGCAGCCCCGGGACTGGAACAGCGCCAACGCCCTGGGTGACCTGTACGTCCGGGCAGGCCAGACCGACAAGGGCGTCGGCCAGTACCTCCGCATAGCCGACCATCTGGCCTCCGAGGGCTTCTACCCGAAGGCCGCCGCCATCTACAAGAAAATCGTCAAGTTCAAGCCCGGCGAAGAGTCGGCGCTGCTGCAGCTGGCGGAGCTTGCCGCCCGACAGGGCCTGCTGGCCGATGCCAAGCAGTACTTCCAGCAGCTGGCCGAGCGGCGCAAGTCCAGGGGAGACCAGCGTGGCGCCGCCGAGATGAGCATCCGGCTGGGCACCCTCGATCCGGCGGACCTCGATGCCCGGCAGATGGCCGCGCGCGCCGCCTCGGACATCGGGGACTTCACCACGGCACTCAGCGAGTATCGCGACGTGGCCCAGCGCCTGGCCGACGCCGGGAGGACCGACGATCACATCAACGTGCTCGCGGAGGTGGCCGCGCTCGACCCGTCGGACATGGTCGCGGCGGCCACGCTGGCCGAAACGTTCGTCGGTCGGGGCGACCTTGCGCGCGCGCGCAAGTTCCTGACGCTTGATACGGCTGGATCGAACCCGGCCCTGTGGATTGCCCTGGGCGAGTGCGCCCTCACCGACGGGCGCATGGACGAGGGCCGGGCCGCCGTGATGAAGGCGCTCACGCTCGATCCGTCCTGCCGCGAGGCGGCGGTGGTGCTCGGGTGCCGCCTCGCCGAGTCATCTCCCGAGGCCGGCTACCACGTCATCGACGCCGTCGCCGATACGGCATTGCAGACGGGCGACTACGCGGCGGCGGCCGCCGCGCTGCATGAGTTCGTCACCCGGGTGCGCTTCCACCTCGTGGCGCTGATGCGCCTCGTGGAAATCTGCGTCGACGGCCAGCTCGAAGCCACGATGTACGAGACGCAGGCGCAGCTGGCCGACGCCTACCTGGAAGTCGGTCGCGGGCTCGAAGCGCGCATCATCAGCGAGGACCTGGTGGCGCGCGAGCCCTGGAACCGCGCCAACATCGAGCGTTTCCGGAAGTCGCTGGTGATGCTGGGCGAGCCCGATCCCGACGCGATCATCGCGGACCGCCTGAGCGGCGACAGCCCGTTCATGGCCGCCGACTTCATCGATCTCAACGAAGGCACCGACCTCGCGTCGCCTTCCGATCCCTCGGCGAAGGCGCCCGCCTCCCCGAGTGCGCCCGAAACGACACAGGGCGGCGACGGGAAGAAGCGCGCGAGAACCGAGGGGACACACGCGAACGCGGCGCCGGCGGCGGTCCGGGCCGCCGCGCCCGCCGAGGAGGCTCGGACGCTTTCTGTCGGCGTGGTCACCGAGCGCAAGAACGAGGAAGAGCCCGCCACGGGCGAGGATGGAGCCGCCGAGCAGTACCGGCTGGCGTTGACCTACCAGGACATGGGCATGGTGGAAGACGCGATCGCAGCCCTCGAGAACGCGGCGCGGTCACCGCGCCAGCGGTTCGATGCCGCATCCATGCTGGGCCGGCTGCACCTCGAGCAGCGGGCGCTCGGCAAGGCGGTAGAGTGGTTCGAACGCGCCGCCGAGGCGCCGGCCCCGACCCCGGATGCGGGGCGGGCGCTTCTCTACGACCTCGCATCGACGCTGGAGTCTGCGGGCGAGAGCTCGCGAGCCCTGGCCGTATTCGTCGAACTCGAAGCCGAGTCCGGCGGATATCGCGACGTCGGGGCACGCATCGACTCGTTGTCGCGGGCGCAGGCCAGGGGTTAGCGTCTGTTTCGTCGGCTCCTGCTGGTCGCCCTGCTCCTCGAGATCGGGTTGTTACTTCTGGTCGTTCCCTGGTCGGCGTTCTGGGAGCGGAACTACTTCGGTGACCTCGTTCCCGCGGTGCACGCGGTCATCACCAATAACTACCTCCGGGGCGCGATATCGGGCCTCGGGCTCGTGAACATCTGGTTTGCGCTTTCGGACCTGGCGGCGGTAGTGATGGGCCGTGCCTCAGGGGTAGCGGCGCCGGGGCGGGATGCCTGAAGCGGCACGGGCCTGGCCGCGCGTCGTGCTCGTGACCAGCCGGCATCGGTTGGCGCGGGCGGCTGGCGGCGCCGGCGAGGCCTGGCCGGAGTTGCTGGCCGCGCAGATCCAGGGCGCGGTCGCCGGGGGCGTGGATCTGGTCCAGGTGCGCGAGCCGGACCTCGACGCCGGGCCGTTGTCGCGCTTTCTGCGGGCGGTCTTTGCCGAGGTCGCAGGGAGCCGGGCGCGACTCGTCGTCAACGACCGGCTGGACGTCGCCCTGGCCGTCGGAGCGGCTGGCGTGCACCTGCCAGAGAGGTCGTTCCGGTTGGACGACGTGAGACGCCTCGTGGGGGCGGATCGCGCATGGCTGACCGGACGGTCCGTTCACTCTCCGGCGGCGGCGCGACAGACGGTCGGAGCCTCGTACCTGATGGCCGGAACGGTGCGGGCCTCGGAGTCGAAGCCCCCGGGGGGAACCCTGTTGGGGTGGAAAGGGCTCCGCTCGGTCATCGCCGCGGCGGCAGGAACTCCGGTGGTCGCGATCGGGGGGCTCACGGCCGCCGAGGTGCCTCGAGTGGTCGAGTGCGGGGCAGCGGGGATGGCCGCGATCGGATGGTTCATCCCCAACCGTGGGCAGGACGTGCGGGAATTCGTGCAGGAACGTGTCGAGGCCGCGCAGATCGCGTTTGACAGGACTGGACGCGTTACCTAAACTCGGGGGGAATCCGGCCGTGACTGCGGCGGGCTTCCCCCCAAACAGTCGGAATACTCTGGTGGCGACCTTAGCGCAGCGTCCACTTCGTGTGGCCGAGCGCCTCAGGGAGGCGCGCGAGGCCCGGGGCTTGTCGTATCGGCAGATCGCCGATGCGACGAAGCTGTCAACGCGCGTCGTATCCGCGCTTGAGGACGGACGTGTGGACGCGCTGCCGCACGGGATCTATCGCCGCTCCATCGTGCGCGCCGTCTCCAGCGAGGTCGGGCTCGACCCCGAACAGGTGTTGCGCGCTTTCCTCGCCGAGTGTCCCGACGAGCTGCCCCTGCCGGGGGAAGCCTTGACGACGCTCCCGCCCGAGGCGGCGCCCTCTCGCTCGCGTTGGCGCCGGGCGCTGGGCATGCTGGGGGCGGTAGTGCCCCTGCTCGCCGGTGTGGCCTACTTTGCCAGCCGTCCTGCGCCGCGGGCCGAGGAGCCGCCGCCGGTCATGATCGCGCCCGGCACCTCAGAAGAGTGGACTGCCGAGGTCGTCCCGGTTGGCGGCTTCGCCGAGTTGTATCCAGTGGACGTCAGACCCGTCAGCATGCTCATCACGGTGTCATCGCGATGCGATCTGCGTGTGTTCGCCGATGGCCACGAGGTCGTCGCACGCACACTCGAGGCCGGCGAATGGCTCCAGGTGGCCTTCGCCGACACCGTCGAGATGTTGGGCGACGACGCCGGGGCGGTGCAGTTCAGCATCAACGGCCAGGCCGGGCGCAGTCTCGGCGCGGCTGGTGAGCGGCTCTCGGCGCGCATCGGGCGCGACGACTACCAGACCTTCCTCGCGAGGCGGTGATGGAGGCCGGCCTCCGGACGCCCCTGCTGGACTTCTTCCGGCGCGGGGATGCCGCGCGCGACGTCCGATTGCTGGCCGCCCAGGGTGCCATCGCGCCCCGCCCCCTCGAGCAACTAGCGCTGCTGATGCACCTGTCGGCCGACAGCGATGCGGAAGTGCGCGCCACCGCCGAGCAGACGCTGAAGCGGATTCCCGCCGATGTGGTCGGCGGCCTGACCGCCCGCGCCGATGCGCCCACGGACGTGCGCGAGTTCTTCATCGCCCGCGGCGTCCCGCCCGCGGCCACCCCCTGGGCGGAATCCGACACGCCGCTGGTGGACGAGGACGACACCGATTACGGCAGCGAGAGCGCGTCGGCGGAGGTGAAGGCCGAGACCGCCAAGCGCGTCAGCGACATGACCGTCCCCGAGAAGGTGAAGGCGGCGATGAAGGGGACCCGCGAGATGCGCACCATCCTGATCCGGGATCCCAACAGGATGGTCGCCTCGGCGGTGCTCAGCTGCCCGAAGGTCACCGAGCAGGAAGTCGAAACCTACGCCCGGATGGCCAACCTCTCGGACGAGATCCTGCGTACCATCGGCCACACCCGCGCGTGGACCAAGAACTACGGCATCACCGTCGCCCTGACGAAGAACCCCAAGACGCCGCTCGCCCTGTCGCTCAGGTTGCTCCACCGCCTGAACGACCGCGATCTCCGCGGGCTGTCGATCGACCGGAACGTGCCGGAGCCTTTGCGGATCGCGGCGCGGAAGAAGGTCGTGCTGGGGGCGAAGTGACGCCCCACTCCGATCGCATCTGCGAGAGCCCATCCATGTAGACGGCCGCACGCTCGCGGTCATCTTCGGTGGGTAGCGCCTTCAGCAACTCGATGGCCCGCCCCAGGTCCTTCTGAATGGTCGCTTTCGTCGCGCCGTAATAGAGGCGCTTGATCTCCGCAACAGGGTCCACGGGGAAAGAGTATAGCCAGATCGGGTCTCCGGATGGTGGGCGCCCGTGCGCGGCTAACGCGCGCGCTTCAGCGATCGCTTGAAGGTCTGGAGCGGTTGCGCGTTCAGGACGTCCTTGCGCGTGGCCCAGGCGCGGCGCGCGACGAGCACGCCCAGCCGGGTGAAGTCCAGGTCGCCGGTGGCGTGGGCATCGGACGAGATCACGAGCTTCACGCCTCGGTCGCGTGCCAGGCGGGCGTGACTGTCTGAGAGATCCAGCCGGTCAGGCAGGGCGTTGATCTCGAGCGCGACGCCATTGGCGGCCGCCGCGTCCACCACCTTCTCGATGTTCACCCGCGAGGCGGGGCGCCGCAGCAGCAGGCGATTGGTCGGGTGGCCGATGATGTCGACGTGCGGGTGCTCGATGGCGCGCACGATCCGCGCGGTCATCTCGTCCTCGGACTGGGAGAGACTGGAGTGGACCGAGGCGATGACGAGATCGAGCGCGGCCAGGCAGTCGTCCTCCAGGTCCATGCGCCCGTCGGCCAGGATGTCGCACTCGATGCCGGCCAGGACCGTGAGCCCGCGGTGCTTCCCGTTCAGCGCGCGCACGCGTTCGGCATGCGCGATGGCGCGCGCCTCATCCAGACCGTTGGCCATGGCGAGAGCCTTGCTGTGGTCGGTGATGGCGATGTACTCGAGGCCACGGGCGGTGGCGGCCGCGGCCATGGCGGCCATCGTGTCGCGGCCATCCGTCGCGGTGGTGTGCATGTGCACGTCGCCCCGCAGGTGGCCAGGCTCGATCAGGTGCGGCAGCGTGTTCCCGGCAGCGGCCTCGATCTCGCCGCGCTGCTCGCGCAGCTCCGGCGGGATCCACTTCAAGCCGAGCTTGCGATAAATCTCTTCCTCCGTCTCTCCCGCAATCCGTTTCTCGTCGCTGGCCTGGAAGAGACCGTACTCGTTGAGGCGCCAGCCACGCTCCAGCGCCCGATCCCTGAGGGCGATGTTGTGCGCCTTCGACCCGGTGAAATACTGCATCGCGGCGCCGCGCTCGCGTGCGGCCACGGAGCGGAGATCGGCCTGGAGGCCGCCGCGCAGCAGCACCGACGCCTTGGTGTCGCCGCGTCCCAGCACGCGCTCGACGAGCGGGTAAGTGGTGAACAGCTCCAGGACCGACGCGTCGGCACCCACGGCGAGGATGTCCACGTCGCCGCAGGTGTCGGCCCCGCGCCTGAGGCTTCCGACGGGAATCACGTCGAGGCCGGGCCGCTGCTCCTCGAGCCACTCGATGAGCGCCGTCACCGCCCGGCTGGCGTCGGCCAGCAGGTGCCGCCCCGAGTGCTGCTGCCGCTCGTCGAGCGCCTTGAGGATGAGGGTCTCCTTGCGCGCGCCCATCCCCTTCAGCCCGCGGATCCGGCCGCCGCGCGCGGCCGCCTCGAGATCGGGTAGGCTCTTCACGCCCAGTTCGCGGTAGAGCATCGCCACCGTCTTGGGGCCCACACCCTGCAGCGCCAGCACGTCGAGCAGCGAGGCCGGGAACTCCTTCAGCAGATCGCGCCGGACGGTGCATTCGCCCGTGGCCGCGATCTCGACGATGCGCTGCGCCAGGTCCTTGCCGATGCCCGACCACTCGCGGAGCGCGGCTTCGTCCATGCCCG
>DAIRFN010000269.1:0-7646 GCA_036795065.1 Vicinamibacterales bacterium | reverse complement strand
CGCGGTGCAGCGTCACTCGTGGGACGAGTACATCCGACGGCTCGAAGGGGTGTTCGAGGACGCGAGCCGGCGGAAGTGAATGCGACGTGAACAGGGAGACGCCAGCCGCGTTCTCTACCTGTCGTAGCCGTGCGGGTGTCGCTGGCGCCAGTCCCACGCCGACACGATGATCTCGTCCAGTCCCGCCTGCGGCGCCCAACCCAGCTCCCTGCGCGCCAGCGCCGCACTGGCCACCAGCACCGCCGGATCCCCCGGCCGCCTCGGCGCCGGCTCGGACGGCACCACCCTGCCCAGGGTGCGCGCGACAGCGTCCAGCACCTGTCGCACCGAGTAGCCCGTCTCACTCCCCAGGTTGAAGAACGCCAGGCCGAGAGGGTCGATTTTCTCGAGCGCCAGGAGGTGTGCGCGCGCGATGTCGGCCACGTGCACGTAGTCGCGGATGCAGGTGCCGTCTGGCGTGGCGTAGTCGTGGCCGAAGACCCTGAGAGGCGGACGCCGGCCTGTCACGGCGTCCAGGGCGAGCGGCAACAGGTGCGTCTCGTGCTGTCGCGACTCGCCGCGGGCGGCGGTGGCGCCGGCCGCGTTGAAGTAGCGGAACGCCACCGTGCGAAGCCCGTACGCGCGGTGATACCAGCGCAGGCAGGTCTCGAGCATCAGCTTCGACTCGCCGTAAGAGTTGACCGGGTGCTGCGGGTGGTCCTCGGTGATAGGCACTTGTTTCGGCTCGCCGTAAGTGGCGGCCGTTGACGAGAGCACCAGGCGCGTCACGCCGTGCGCGCGCATGGCATCGACCAGCGTGAGGCTGTCGGCGAGGTTCACCTGGAAGTAGAGGGCGGGGTTGGTGGTGGACTCCTCGATGGCGGCCTCGGCGGCCAGGTGCAGCACGGCATCGAAGGGGCCGTGGGAAAAAGCCTCCTTCAGCGCGTCCACGTCTCCGATGCCGCCCACGATCAGGCGGCTGCTCGCGGGCACGGCCGCGCGGAAGCCCGCGCGCAGGTCGTCGAGCACCACGACCTCGTGCCCGGCGTCGACCGCGAGCTCTGCGACGACCGACCCGATGTATCCCGCGCCGCCCGTGACCAGCAGCCTCATGCCGATGCGCCTGCCGGCAGATCGGAGCCCTGGGAAGCGCCCGCCGTCTGCCGCGCGATGAGGTCGCGGACCAGCAGGCAGAGCAGGTGTCCCGTTACCATGGTGGCATCCTCGATATGCTGCACGCTGTCGGACGCCACGAGCACCACGTGCTGCGCGCGCGCACGAAGGGCCGCGCCGCTGGTGCTGGTGACGCCGGCGGTGATGGCGCCCGCCTCCGCGGCGAGCTCCAGGGCCCGCAGCACGTTGGGTGACGATCCACTCGTGCTGAGCCCGACGACGATGTCGCCGGGCTCGAGGAAGGCCTTCAGCTGCTCGGCGTAGATGTCCTGGTAGGCCAGGTCGTTGGCCGCGGCCGTCAGGCCGGGCAGGCTCTCGCCAAGCGCCACGGCGCGCAGGCGCGGGCCGGTGGAGGGCGCCGTGAGCTTCATCAGGTCGGCCGCGATGTGAGCGGCATTGGCGGCGCTGCCGCCGTTTCCACAGAAGTACACCGTGCGGCGGTCCCTCCAGGCACCGGCGATGACACGGGCCAGGGCCTCGATGGCCGCGATGTCGAGCGCGTGGAGCACGCTCGTATACGTCTCGACGTACTTCCTGATCTCCAGCATCGTCTCGGTCCCCTCGATCGGGCAGGTGGATTGCATGGTCAGCGCCAGATGCGGTCGGAGTGGCGCGCAGCGCCTAAGATGCTGCCATCGCGTCTCTTAGCGAGGCGCGGTCCGGACGGGACGCCGGTGCTTCGATGGGCGAAGTCTGCCCATCGGAGGCCTATTGTCCTGCGCCGTCACGATCTCAACGCCCCGGGGTGGACGTGAAGGCTTATCTGCTTGCGGGCGGACGAGGCGAGAGGCTGCGCCCGCTCACCCTCGACATCCCGAAGTGCCTGGTGCCCATCGACGGGTCGCCGCTCCTCGGTCTCTGGCTGGACCTCTGCGGACGAGAGGGCGTCACGGAGGTACTGGTCAACGTGTCGCACCATGAAGACCAGGTGCGCGCCTTTCTTGGCGGGAGGACCGAGGGTCCGAGGGTGAGGCTGGTCACCGAGCCCGAGCCGCTTGGCAGCGCGCGCACCGTCCTGCAGCAGCGCCATTTCGTGCAAGGCGAGGAAAGCTTCTGGATCTTCTACGCCGACAACCTTACCGACGTCCGCCTCGCCCCGATGGCCGCCACCCATCGCGCCCACGACGGGGTACTGACGATGGGCCTGTTCCACGCCCCGAATCCCCGGGCGGCCGGCATTGTCCAACTCGACGCGCAGGGGATGGTCACAGCGTTTCACGAGAAGCCCGAGCACCCGCAGGGCGACCTGGCCAACGCCGGCATCTACCTGGCGCGCCAGCCGCTGTTCGATCACATTCCAACGACCGCAAGCGTGGTGGACTTCGGCCACGACGTGCTGCCCACGCTGGTGGGCCGCATGGCGGGGCACGTCATCGACGACTTCCTCGTGGACATCGGCACGCCGGCCGCGCTCGAACGAGCCAGCCGTGCCTGGCACGAGCGCCACGCGCCCGAGGCGCAACCATGATCATCTCGAAGACGCCCTTCCGCGTCAGCCTGGCCGGCGGCGGCTCCGACCTCTCCGAGTACTACAGCCACCGGCCCGGCCGCGTCGTGTCGCTCGCCATCAGCCGCTACATGTACGTGACGGTGAACCGCCGGTTCGATCGAAGCATCCGGGTGTCGTACACGCGGACCGAGATCGTGGATCGCCTCGACGAGCTGCAGCACGATCTCATCCGCGAGGCCCTGCGGATGACCGGGGTCACCGAGGGTGTCGAGGTGACGACCATCGCCGACCTGCCGGCGGGCATCGGGCTGGGGTCGAGCTCGGCGCTCACGGTCGGGGTGTTGAACGCGCTCTACGCATTCAAGAACGAGTGGCGCACGCCCGCCGATCTGGCGGCCCGCGCCTGCCAGATCGAGATCGAGGTGCTGGGGCGACCCATTGGCAAGCAGGACCAGTACATCGCCGCCTTTGGCGGCCTGCAGGAGATTCAGTTCAACACCGACGGCTCGGTGCAGGTGCGTCCCGTCATCTGCGCGAGGGCCACGCGGGAGCGGTTGCAGCAGAACCTGCTGCTCTTCTTCACCGGGACCCAGCGCGAGGCCGGATCGGTGCTGAGCGATGTCCGCGGGCGCATGTCGACGAGCGACGAGGCGCGCGCCAACATCGACCAACTGGTGGCGATGGCCGAATCGGTGAAGGGTCTGCTGATCGGCTCGCGGCTGCCCAGGCTTGGCCGCCTGCTGGACGAGTCGTGGCAGGTGAAGAAGCGGATGGCGGCGGGTGTCTCGACGCCGGTGCTCGATCGGCTGTATCGGCGGGCCGTGCGCGCGGGCGCCGATGGCGGCAAGGTCTCCGGAGCGGGCGGCGGCGGCTGCCTGCTGCTGGTCGTGCGACCGGCCGTGCAGGCGCGCGTGCGCGAGTCGCTGCGCCGCGCGGGCCTGCGCGAGGTACCCTTCACCATCGAGCGTGAAGGCAGCCGAATCATTCACTATGGCGACTGAGCCCATCACGCGGCCGGCCGATGTCTCGGTCGTCATTGTCACGCGCAGCAACCGTCGGTACCTCGAGCCGTGCCTGGCCTCGCTTCTGGGCCCGCCGTTTCGTCACACGTACGACGTGGTGGTCGTGGACAACGGCTCCACCGACGGCACCCAGGAGTGGCTGCGCGCCATCTACCCGGCCATCACGCTCATCGACAACGGCGCCAATGTGGGGCTGAGCCGCGCCTGCAACCAGGGCATTGCCGCTTCGTCCGGTCGCTACGTGCTGCTGCTGAACGACGACACGCTGGTCACATCGGCCGCGCTCGACGGCATGGTGGACTTCCTCGACCGCACCCCCGAGGCTGGCGCGGTTGGCGGGCGCCTGATGAACGAGGACGGCACGGTACAGGCCTGCTACAACTCGTTTTCGACCCTCCGCGAAGAACTGCTCATCGCCACGCGGCTCGGCGAGGCGCTCTGGCCCGGCTACCCATCCACCATGGACGCGACGACGGTGCAGCGCGTGGACTGGATCTGCTCGGCGTGCCTGATGCTGCGCAGGGCCGCCCTCGATCAGATCGGCCTGCTGGACGAAGAGTATTTCATCTACGGTGACGAAGTGGACCTGCAGTACCGCCTGCAGACGTCCGGGTGGGGCGTCTATTTCATCCCCGGCGCGGACACCCTGCACTACGGCGGGCGCAGCCTGGACCGATGGAAGCGGCGGCGCATGGTCTACCGCGGCAAGATGCTCTTCTACCGCAAGCATTACGGGCCGCTCCGCTCCGGGGCCCTGCGGCTGATGTACGCAACGCTCAGCGTGGCCAAGCTCGGGTGGTGGGGTATTCAGTCGGCGCTGCCCTGGCGCCGCGAGCGAGCGGGGCGCGAGCTGACGTCGAATCTCGAGGTGGTTCGGCTGTGCGCGCGGCTGCAATAGTCCGCGACCGCATCGGTCGCTGGGCCGACCTGCGCCTGCTGCCATACATTGTCCTGCTGTCGGTGGCCCTGCGCGGCGCCGCCGCGCTCTTCCTCGGCAACGAGGTCACCGAGCAGCCCGGCATCGCGGACCAGCTCTCGTACCATGCGCTGGCGCTGCGCGTGGCCGATGGGTGGGGCTTCACCTTTGCCGAAGGGCACTGGCCGGCCACCCCCGCCGGCGAGCCCACCGCGCACTGGAGTTTCCTCTATACCCTGTATCTGGCTGCGATCTATGCCGTCGTCGGGGCCCAGCCCCTGGTGGCGCGGCTGCTGCAGGCCGTGGCGGTAGGTGTGCTGCACCCGTGGCTGGCGTCGCGCATCGGGCAGCGCCTCTTCGGCCCGCGCGCGGGCGTTCTCGCCGCGCTCTTCAGCGCGGTCTATGGCTATTTCATCTACTACGCCGGCGGACTGCTGACCGAGGCGTTCTACTTCGTCGCCATCCTGTGGACGCTCGATGCCGCCACGCGCCTGGCGGCGGCGCGCCACCAGCCGTGGACGCTTCGCGGGTGGGTCGAGTTGGGCCTGGCCATCGGGATCACCGGCGTGCTGCGGCAGGTGTTCCTGGTGTTTGCGCCGGTCCTGGCGGTCTGGCTGTTCTGGGTCATGGCCGGTCCCCGCGCCACGTTCTCGTGGAGCCGCGCGCGCGCCCCGCTTGCCGGCGTTGTCATCACCGCTGTCACCGCGGTGCTGCTCGTCGCGCCGTGGACGGTTCGCAATTACAGGGCCTTCGGGGCGTTCGTGCCACTCAACACCAATGCGGGCTTCGCCCTCTATTGGGGCAATCATCCCGCGCACGGCACCGAGTTCGTGCCGCTGTTCGACGGTCAGACGTATGGGGCGCTCATCCCCGACGAACTCCGGGGCCTGAACGAGGCGGCGCTCGACCGGGCCCTCCTCGGGCGCGCCTTCGACGAGATCGCGCGGGATCCGATCCGGTACCTGCGCCTTTCGGTGAGCCGCATCCGCGAGTACGTGCGCTTCTGGCCGTCGAGCGACTCCGGCCTCCTGAGCAACGCGGTCCGCGTGCTGTCGTTCGCCGTGTTCCTGCCGTTCATGCTTGCCGGTGTGGCGCTTGTCGTCACCATGGCGTGGCGTGGTGCGCGAGCGACGGCCGTCCCCGGAGCGTCGCTCCTGGGCCTGTTTGTCCTCGTCTACACCAGCATCCACTTGGCGAGCTGGACCCTCATTCGCTATCGCCTGCCCGTGGACGTCGTGCTGCTGCTCTTTGCCGCTTACGGCGTGGCCCACCTCTCAGTGGGCGACCGCGACGCCGCTCCCGCCCCGGCGCGCAACCGAGCCCGCTAGATCTGCCGAACGGGCGCCAACTTCCCCTCCCGCAAATTTCTGGACGGCGGTGTCACCGCGGCGCCCTGTGATCGGCAAGAGTGTAATCGACTGCGTAAAAACGTCACGATGCCCCGCGGGTGCCGATCAGGGTGCGCGCCTTCCTCCGAGGAGAACTGTCGGCGAGCGGGTGTGGCAGCCTCGGCAGGATTCTTGCTGAAGTGGCGCGAAACCATGACATTTCGTGTTCGCCGCCCAGGATGGGCGTGGACTGCCGTCCTGGCGGCGGCCGTTGTGGCCGTGTGGCCAGCCCGCCACAGTACCAGCGCGCAGGTTGCGCCGGTGCCCCCGATCGTTTTCGTCTCGCGCGCGATTCCCGCCGAAGGCACGGTCTACTGGAACGTCCCGCGCGGCATGCCCGGCGTGATGGCGTACAGCCGGTTCCAGGTGGCGTCGCCAGGCCGCCTGCTCGTGCGGGAACCGGACGGCCAGATCCGCGTGCTCGTGGATGGGTCGAATCCCGCCGGCAACCTGTTCCGCCTCGTGGACGTGAATGCCCCCGACGTGTCGTGGGACGGGCAGCGCATCGTCTTCGCGGGCCTGCCCGAGGGCAGCTACTCCCGCGAGCCCGTGAGCGGCCCGGGCGCCTGGCGCCTGTTCGTCATCAACCTCGATGGCACGGGACTGCGGCAACTGACGCATTCCGACCGCAACGTCGACCTGTCCCAGTTCGGGTCGCTGGCGAGCCGGTTCTCGACGTATGACGACTCCGATCCGGCGTGGCTGCCAGACGGGCGCGTCGTGTTCTCGTCCACGCGCTGGCCCGGCTTCGCGCAGTACGGCGGGGCGCGCGCCACCAACCTGTTCGTCGTCAACACCAATGGTTCGGGCCTGCACCGGATCACCGCGGAGAAGAACGGCGCCGATCGTCCGCTGGTCGACCCGCTGACCGGCCGCATCGTCTACTCGCGGTGGTGGCGCAACTACCGCTTCGCGTCGAACAACCTGTCCACGCTGACGCACCCGAATGGCGGGTTCCGCCGCCACCTGGGCCTGGTCGCGTCCACCGACACCGAGCTCGGCGGCATCCCGGGTGGCCCGAACAACCTGCAGCGCAATTCGTGGCAGCTCATCTCCATCACACCGGATGGATCGGACATGGGCCAGTTCGCCGGCGAGTCGGGGCTGTTCTTCGCGCCGGAGGACAACAATCACGCCTATGGCGGATCGTTCGCCGCCGACGGCACCCTCTTCGCCAACTTCTTCCCGATGAAGAACGGCACCGAGGCATCCGGCTTCGGCGGGGTGCGCCGCTTCGCGCGCGGCGTGACGCGCCCGAACCCGGTGATCGGCATTACGACGAACCTCAATCAGCAGTACGTCAGCCAGTCGCCACGCTCGTTCGGGGTGTATGTCGGCAGCTATGCTGCCGATCCGGAGGTGCTGCCCGACGGACGGCTGGTCGTGTCCGGTGCGTCCGACGTGTATCAGGACTACGGACTCCACGTGGTGAACGCGGACGGCACCGGCTCTACGCTGCTGTACGACGAGCCCGGCCGGACGGAGCTCCGCGCGCGCGTGGCGGGGCCGCGGCCGGTACCGCCCGTCATTCCGGATGTGGTGATCCAGGTGGCCAGCGCGTTGCCGCCCCGCGCCGAGGGGCCCTACGACGTGGACGGCACGTTCCTGTTCGATTCCCTGAACGTGTTCTTCAACGCCCCGGTGGACGTGCCCCTCATCAACGCGCCTGGTATCGGCAGCGCCTCGCTCATCGCGTTCTTCCTGGACCACCAGCGCCT
>DAIRFN010000036.1:0-23641 GCA_036795065.1 Vicinamibacterales bacterium | reverse complement strand
CTGACAATCGTGTGGAGCGAGGATCGCACGGGCGGACTCGTCCGCCAGGCGAACGAGGGGGCGATCGACGCGGCCATCCTCGCGCTCGAGGCCGACCTCGGCCCCCTCGATCACGCCGTGCTCCTGCGCGATCCGTTCCTGCTGGCGGCGTCGCCGGGGCATCCGCTCTCGACCGCGCGCCGACGCGCGCGCGTGGATGATCTCCAGGACGTCAGCGTCCTGCTGCTCGACGACGGCCACTGCTTCCGGGATCAGGCGCTGCAACTCTGCGCACGTGTCGGCGCGCGCGAGGCGGGGTTCCGGGCGACCAGCCTCGCGACGCTGGTGCAGATGGCGAGCGCAGGGGGCGGGGTGACGCTGCTGCCGTCCATCGCGCTTCCGGTGGAGAACCGGCGCGGCCAGCTCGTCGTCCGGCCGTTCGCGCCGCCGGGGCCGGGCCGGACGATTGCGCTGGCGTGGCGGCGAGGCTCGGCGCTCGCGCCGGCGCTCGGGCGGCTGGCGGGGTCGATGCGCAAGGCGCTGACGGACCTCGAGGCACGACTGGCACCCTGAAAATGCCCTCCGAGACGACGTCCGAGCCGCATCGTCCGGCGGAACCGGCGGCGCGCCGGCGGCGCCTTGAACGATTCGACGGCCGGGCCAATAATGGCGCCAGGCTGAATCCGACCGCACGCTCAACCCCGTTCTTCGACGCAGAGGCCCCCATGTCACATCTCCGACGTGTCCGCTCCTCGTGCTTCGCGCTCGTGCTCGCGTTCATCGGGCTGGTCATCACCCCTGGTCCCGCCAGCGGACAGACGATCGGTACGTTCAGCTGGCAGCTGCAGCCGTACTGCAACGTGGTCGTCTTTACAGTGACGGTGGACGGAGCCGCATACCGGCTGACGGGGTACGACGATGCGTGTGGTGCCGCGACCAGGATTCCGGCTGCCGGCTCGGTGACACCCAACAGCAACGGCACCTTCACCATGACGTTCTTCACGGTGACCTCCGACGGCCGGGCGAGCCACATCACCAGCACGCTGCAGCCCGGCGTGTTCAGCGGGCCATGGATCGACAACGGGGAGCAGACCGGAACGTTCGCGTTCGGCGTGCCGAGCCCGCAGCCGGGTTTTCCTCCTCGCCCGTCGCCCACGGTGCCCGCTTCTGCGATCACGCCGGGCTCGATCGGAGCGGCCCAGGTCAATCTCGCCGAGCTTCAGCGCCGTGTCATCGGCACCTGCAGCACCGGACAGTTCGTGCAGGTCGTGAACGCCGACGGGTCCGTCGAGTGCGGCGCGACCGCCGGAAGCGGGGACATCACGGCCGTGATGGCGGGAACGGGCCTGTCTGGCGGAGGCGCAGCCGGTGATGTGACGTTGAACGTCGCGCCGCTGGGCATCACCTCCGCGCTCCTTGCCAATGATTCGGTGGGATCCGCCAAGCTTCAGTTCCCGATCAACCGCATCGTGGCATCGGCGGCGGATGTGTTCTCGATCGCCAACGCTGGCGCCGGCCACTCGATCGTCGGTTCGTCGACCGGGGCTGGTGCGGCGGTCTCCGGCACCAACGCGGGGACCGGACGGGCCGGACTCTTCAGCATCAGCACGATCACGAGCAGCACTCCGGTGCTGGATGTCACCCACCTGGGCGTCGGCCCGGCGCTGGCCGCGAGCCTGACGCGATCGAACAACTCGGCGGCTGGCATCTCGCTGGCACATGCGGGAACTGGCCGGGGCCTCTTCCTCAGTCTGACCAACCCCAGCAACGGCGCCCGAGCCATCGACATCACGCACGCCGGCGTCGGCCCGGGCGTGTTCGCTTCGTCGACCGGCGGAACCGGCCTGTGGGGTATCACGGGATCGATCTCGGCAGCCGGCGTCATCGGCGACAACAGCACCGGTGAAGCGGTGGTGGGTCGCAGTCAGGGCGGCGCAGGAGTCGGCGCCGTCGTGGGGCGCAACGACAACGTCGGGTACGGCGTCCGGGGGTTCAACACCTCGAACGGCGTGGGCGTGCTCGGCCAGGCCGGCATTTCCGGCGGAACCGGCATCGCCGCGCGATTCGAGCAGGTCAGCGCCGCGAACACCTCGGACGTGCTGGTCCTGACCAACGCGGGATCGGGTGACCTGATCCAGGCGTCGGCCGGCGGCCAGGTGCGGTTCAGGGTGACGAGCGCCGGCGCGGTGCAGGGCGACGGCGCGTACTCGTCGCCGGCGGCAGACGTGGCGGAGTTCATCGACAGCGACGCTGCGCTCGAGCCCGGCGATGTCGTCGAGATCGATCCAGACCAGGACGGACGGTTTCGACTGGCCAGCGACGCCTCGAGCGCTGCGGTCGCCGGCGTCGTCACTACCAAACCCGGCGTGCTGTTGAATGCGTCGGACGGCCGACAGACGGTGAGCGATGGTCCGGCGCTGGCCCTCAGCGGGCGCGTGCCGGTGAAAGTCTCGGCCGAGAACGGCAACATCTCGCCAGGCGATCTGCTGGTGTCGGCACAGATCCCGGGGTATGCGATGAAGGCGCCCGCACAGCCGGCGCCGGGCACGGTCATCGGCAAGTCCCTCGGCTCGCTGTCCGCGGGCACTGGCTTGATCGAGATGCTGGTGATGTTGCGATAACACTCGGGCGATGGCACGCCGCGGCACGGGCTCACCGGGAGCCGGGCCGCGGCTGCGGCACGCCATCGAGCCCCTTCTCGACGCTCTTCAGCGGAGGAAACGCCCGCTGGGACGCGGCCGCCGCTTTCCGCTTCGTCACGCTTCAATGAGGCTTCCGCTCTTCGGCGCAGCCAGTGTCGTCCGGCCGTTCGCGCCGCCGGGGCCGGGCCGCACGATCGCGCTGGCGTGGCAGCGAGGTTCGGCACTCGCGCCGTCGCTCGGCCGGCTGGGCGGCGTCGATGCGGGAGACGCTGAAGGAAGTCGCGACCGCACGCAGCCTGGTGAGGGATTGACGCGACGCTGGACCGGGACGTCCGTCCCGGCGTGAGGCGCCCGGGCGGCAGGCGCGGGACGAGGCGTTGCCTGGTCACTGGACTACATCCGGTTGTCTCGCAGCTCGCGAACTCAGCTCTGCCTGAACCTGCCCTTCGAGCGCGTTACGACCGCGACTCTTCAGGAACCGAGGCGCCACGAACGGCGTCACGCTGCGCCAGGTGCGGCCGCCGGTGCCGTCCGTGCCCAGCACGCGGCCGGCCGCTTGGCCGAGCAGGCCAGGAAGGCTGCGCAACATCTCGCGGTTGCCAAAGCCGGCGATGGCGACGCGCAGCTCGCCCGCTCCTCCCTTGGTCCACGTGCGCTTCATGTCGCGCACCGCCTGCTGAGCGGCAGCTCCAAGTCCCATCGGAGCATGGATGAGCAGATGATCGATGCGCCCGTCATCATCGAGGTCGAGTGGAATGATGTGCGCGTGCCGATGCCCAGTCAGCGGCATCCCATCGCTTCCACGTCCGGTCAGTTCCGGGCAGTCCACGGTCTGCCCCTGACCGACCCTTGCGACAAGGGCCCGATGCAGCAGTTCGGCCTGCGGCAGCGCCCGCGAGACGGGTGGAAGCGCCGCCGTGCTCCGACTGGCCGTCGTCAGCGCAAGCAGCGCCATCTCGACCGGCGCCGGGCGATGGCGACAGACAAAGATCGGGACACCGACGGAGAGACTGTCGGCCGGCCGCCAGTAGAGCACCTTGCGCGCCCCAGGCGGCTGGCTCCAACGGTGCGACTTCCACCACGAGGTGTCTTTCTGGAGGCAGTCGACGAGGTCCCGAGGATAGGGTTCCTCGACTTTCGTCCGCTGCTGGGCATTCGGCTTCTTGCCCTTGGTGGCGGTCAGCGACGCGACGGCGTCTGCCACTGCCGCCGAACGCCACGTCGCGTACCACGACGATGACTCCGGCGCCATGAGCGGAACCTGTTCGTAGCCCTGGCCGGGGCGGAGGCCCTCTTGGTGAGGGAGCGCCTCCGCTCCCTCAGTGACCGGCAGATCGTCGGGCACGACCTTGACGTCGACCCAACTCTCACTGCGGCCCAGATAGTCCATGTCCCGCGCGCCCGGAGAATCCGCCAGGGGCTGGGCGGCCACTCGACGAGCCCCTCGTTGACATGATGCCCCCAGGGCGTGGCGTGATAGCGCCCGCCGGGGAAGCGGAACAACAGCGTCGGCATCGAATCACTCCCCGTCTGCGTCGCCCTCGTCGGAGTCGTCCACGTCCGCCTCGGAACCTCCCTTGCGTCCCTTGCGCTTCGCCTCCCCCTTTGCCGACTTCAGCTCGTCCTCGAAAGCAAACGTCGTGGCGGTCATGAGATCCCGGCACTCCTCGACTGAAGCGCGGAGCTCCATCCGAAGCTCGTCGATGGACGGGAGGACGAAACCGTTGGGTCTAGTGGCCGTGACAGCGCCACGCTCGATCGGCTCGAGATCACAGGCCGTGCGGAGCCGCATGTCGCCGTCGAGTAACCTCCTCACGCGGTAGAGAGCCAGGAGCTGCAGGAGGCGTTCGACCTTCGGCGCAAGGCCATAGCCGCGAATCTGCGCCAGATCCAGATTCACGTGGCAGTCGATGCATTCGGCGGTGAACTCGTCCCTGGCGAAGGGCACGTTGCCGAAGCCGTCCTTCGCGTCTCCGGACGGATTCACATGGTCGTTCTTGACGCCACCGGCTCAGTCGACCAGCATGCCAGCCGTTCGCGGGTATCGACGCTGTCGAGCCACGCCGACTGAAGCGTCGCACTCATCCACCAGGTGTGACGAGGTCGAAGCGACTTCGTGGCGTCCTCGTCAAGGAAGGTCTGAAGCTGCGCACTCGTCGCGAGTCCGACGTCCATCAACTGGACCTCATCCATCACCCATAAGGCGTCCTGCCCAAGAAGGCCGAACTCGAGGGGCCACCGCGCACGACCAGCCGCATACCCTCGGTTCAGCGCCCTCGACAACAGCATGTCCTGGGTTCCGATCAGAACGGCGCACTCGTCTGGGTACAGGCTCCAGTCGACGCCCACTTTGCTCTTGTGGCCTTCAGAAGGCTTCCACAGGAAACCAACGTTGCTGAGGCCCTGCCGAGCGACCGCCTCCGTCTGCTCGACGAGCACCCTCATGGGGAGGCACCAGACCAGACGCCGTGGCCAGTGATGGTCTCCTCGTGCCACACGGTGCCAGGACCAAGCGGCGAGGACTCCGAGCGTCTTCCCCATCCCCGGTGGGCACGCGAATGAGCCGACTCCGCGGCTCTTCGGTGAGCGCAAGGGCGGCCTGCCACTCGTGAGGTCGGACTGAATCACCGGCCATCCGGGAGAACCAATCGCCAAAGGCGGTCATCGGCCCGACATGCTACACGATGAGGTGTGACAGATGAGGTCATGGCGGGCACAGGCGATGTCCGTTTGCACAATTCTGACCAAGTCTCCTCGATCGCTGTCGCCGATCGCGCACCCGCCCGTCCAGCACCCGCCTTCGCTCACCCGAACGGGCCCTGCGAGCTACGGCAGGCAAGCCCGCGCCTCCTCCCACCCGCTCTGCTACCATCCCCGCATGCCCGCGCCCGGCCGCAACGACCCCTGCCCGTGCGGCAGCGGGAAAAAGTACAAGCACTGCTGCCTCACCCACGCGCAGGCGGCCACCGGGATCACGCCCGCTGATCGCGACGAGGTCTCCGCCGCCCTGATGCGCTACACGCGCCGCCCCGAGTTGGACGACGTCGTGGCCGATGCCGCCTTGATGTGGATGGGCGACGATCCCGACGTCGACCCCCAGGACGCCATCGACGACATCCTCGCGCTCGACACCTCGCGCGACACGTTCTTCGACTGGCTCTTCTACGACCTGCCCCTGGAGGGCGGACGGACCATCGCGGACGCGTTCCTCGACCGTCACGCCCGTTCGCTCAACCCCCGCGCGCTGGACTACCTGCGGCTCATGCAGGGGACCTGCCTGCGCGCCTGGCAGGTCCGCTCCGTCGAGCCCGGCGTCGGCATGGCCCTGCGCGATCTGTGGTCGAACGACGAGGTCACGGTCGCCGAGCGCACGGCCACCAGACAGATCGTCATCTGGGACGTGCTCGTCGCACGCGTGGTGCGCCACGCGGACGGCACGCACCAGCTCGAAGGCTCCGCCATGCTGCTGCCCGCGTCCGCGGCGCCCACCGTCGTCAAGGGGCTCAAGGCGGAGCACCGTCAGCTCCGCCGCTCGCTGCCCGATGCGCCGGACGAGCTGTTCTTCAAGATCAAAGCGCCCTTCTTCCATATCCTGTGGGACGAACTCGTGGCCGGCGCGGAACCGCCGGACTTGCAGACGACCGAGGGCGATGCCCTGTCGCTGAGCGAGCTGGAGTTCGACGTGCCCAGGGCCGGCGAGGCCCTCGCCGCCCTGCTCCGCGAGGCCGACTTCGAGGCGGGCGACGTCGGAGAAGCCGTCTGGATGGAAGAGGGCCCGCAGGGCCGACGCGTGCTGGCCAGCGTATCGTGCGCAAAGGGGACACTGACCGTCAGGACGCTCTCGCGCGAACGCGCCGCCCGCGCCCGAGCACGCCTCGATGACGTGCTCGGCCCGCTGCCTCTGCGACGCGAGGAGCACCGCGAGCCCGATCTGACCAAGCCCGCCGACCTGTCCTCACCCCTCGGGGGGCGGGATGAGGGTCTCTCCATCGACGACATTCCGGAGCTCGCCGCCTACCGCGACCGGCTGGACCGCGAATGGCTGGACGTGGACGTCCCGGCCCTGGACGGGAAGACGCCGCGCCAGGCCGCGAAGGACCGCCGCCTGCGGCCGCGCCTGAAGCACCTGCTCATCGACATCGAGAACCGCGAGGCACGGATGGCAGCCCCGAACCCGCCGCGGGATCTGACATGGATGTGGAAGGAGCTGGGACTGAAGCGGCCGTAGCCCCGCCCTTGCCCGGGGCCGCCCTGGGTCATCTTGAGTTACACTTGGCCATGGCCCGCTCCATCAATGCGAAGCAGCTCCGCGCCTCGCTGCCCGAGGTGGTCGAACAGGTGCGGAAGGGTGCGCGGTTCACGGTGATCTACCGCAGCCGGCCGGCCTTCCAGATCGTCCCGATTGGCGAGGCCGAGGCGGTCGCCCTGCCGCTCGAAGAAGATCCGCTGTACCAGGCGGAGGCGGTCGGCTCCTCATCGGACGGGCGCGCCGCAGCCGATCACGACACCGTGCTCTACCCGCGATGACACCGCTCTTCGTCGATACCGCGGGCTGGATGGCCTGCGCGGACGCCGCCGACGCGGCGCACGCGTCGTGCCGAAAGGCCCGCGACGCGGCCATGCACGCCGGTCAGGTGCTGGTAACGACGGACTATGTGGTGGATGAGACGCTGACACTTCTGCGCCTGCGGCTCGGCGTGGCAGCGGCCGAGGCCTGGTGGCGCCAGGTGGACGGCAGCCCTCGTGTCCGGTGGGCGCGCATCGACGCGAGCCGCTTCGACCGGGCGGTGTCCCTCTTCTTTCAGTATCGCGACAAGGGATTCTCGGTCACCGACTGCACGAGTTTTACGGTGATGCGGGAGCTGCGGATTGGGAAGGCCCTGACGACCGACCGGCACTTCCGGCAGATGGGGTTCCAGGTCTCCCCGTCGCGCCCGGTACGGGGGACCTGACCCGCGCCGCGCGTTTCGAGGTTTGCGGCCCCGCCTTCGCTCGCTTCGTGCTCTCGAGCGCCGGCGGGCAAGCCCGCCTGCACCTGCCCGCACCTGCCGGCACCCGTTCGCACCGGCTCGCTCTTGCACTCACGGCCGCAGCAGCTGCCGACCCGCAAAGCCGCCGATGCGGCCATCGACGGCGGCGAACGCGCCGACCTCGTAGAGCACGATCTCCGTGACCCTGGACGGCACCTGCAGGACGATGCGAATGGTGCGGGACTGGCCCGGCGAGAGATCCCCGATCGCGAGCGGCAGGCGCGTCAGCAGCCTGCTGAACCCGAAGCCCTTCACGGTCACCGGCAGTACGAGCGCAGTCGCGTGACGGGCGATGCCGTCCCCGACGTTCGCAAACGCGAGATCCACGTAGTGCCGGCCCGACCCGAGCGGGCCCGATCCGAGCAGCTGCACCTCGACGCGCGGTGTGCCCACGGCCACGTGCACGACCGATGTCGCCGATCCCCGATTGCCGCGGGCGTCCGTGAAGGAGAAGGTCACCGTGGACGTGCCCATCGGGAACAGCGTGCCAGGCCCAATCGGCGAGCCGTTCAACGTCGGTGCCTGTCCCGCCGGCGTCGCGTCCACGAGGTCCACCGCCGTGGCTGCGGCCAGCCATTCGGCGAGGGCCGGCCACTCCGAGACCCGCGTGCCTTCAATCCGCAGCGCCGGCACGGACAGTGCGGGCGGCGGTAAGACGACCGGTGGCGTGGTATCGACCACCGTCACGGTCGTGGTGTCGGTGGCGGTGGCGCCCGCGCGGTCCGACACCGTCAGGCTCACCGCGTGCACGCCCACCGCAAACGTGTGCGCCAGGCTGGCCGAGGTCCCCAGCGTGAGCCCGCCCTCGGTCCACAGGAATGTCAGCATGTCGCCGGCGTCGGGGTCGGTGCCGGTCCCGGCCAGCGTGACGGCTGCACCGGATGGCGACGTCGCTTCCACCGGCGGATACACGCCAGCGTCAGCCGCGGGCGGCCGATTGACGACGCGGACCGCCGCGAACGGCGAGAGGGACGCGGCTTCGCCGCAGATGCGCGTTGCCGTGGGCCCGGCGCCCGTCGTGATGTCGATCCAGGCGCCGTTCTCGAAGTGCACGAGCCGATCGCCTGCGACGAAGGTCCCATCCATGCACACCGTCACCGGCCCGCTGTAGGTCGCCGTCGTCGTCAGATCCAGCACCGCGCCGATGAATTCGGTGCCTGCGGGCGGGAGGGGTGGGGTGCTCAGAATCTCGGCGAACAGGAAGCCCGCCTGCAGGACCTCCGCGAACGCGGCATGGATGGGCTGATTCGTGCCGTCCGCGCTGGCCGCCTGATACAGCGTGTCGCCGAGCGCGACGAGCGTGACCCCCGTGACCGCGCCGGGGGTGTCGGCCACACGGATCGTTTCGTGGACAGGGACCATCACGGCCGCCTGCGGGGTGGGCGTGTCGGTGACCTGAATGGTCTCGACGATCGGCGGCAGGAGCACCGCAGTCCGCGGGGTCACGGTGTCGGTCACGCGAATCACCTCCGACACCAGCAGGCCGGCGGTGATTGTCACGCTGGCGGTGTTGTTCGCCAGCACCGGATCGTTGATGGGAGCGGAGCCCACGAAAGTCGCGGTGAACGTCCCGAGGCCCGTCGGGCGGACCACGATGTGCACGGTGCGGCTGCCGCCGGCGGTCACGCCGCCGAAGTCGCACACACCAGCCGGCCACTCGCAGACGTCGGCCCCGTCGGCGCTGACGAACTGCAGGCCGGCCGGGAGCGTGGCGCTGATGCGCGCGGTGGACACGTTCGACGGCCCCAGGTTCGAAAGCGTCACCGTCAGCGTGAGGTCGTTCGGCCCTGGCACCATCGTCGACGGCGTAGACACCGACACGCTGATGTCAGCCTCGTTCGTGTCTACCACGACGGTGACGGTCACCGTGTCGCTGCTGCTGTTGCCGGCGGTATCGGTGACCGTCAGCGTGATGGTGTGGGGACCGGGAGCCAGGACCACGTCGACCTCGGCGCCCGACCCGAGCGCCGTTCCGCCCTCCGTCCACTCGTAGGTCAGCGCGTCTCCGTCCGCGTCACTCGAAGCCCGGCCGTCCAGGTGCACCAGCTCGCTGTCGCCACCCATGGAGGGCACCTCCTGGTCGGGTCCCGCGTTCGCCACCGGCGCCTGGTTGAGTGGTGGCGGGCCGACGTGGCGCACGCGGTTGAATCCGGTGTCAACGATGTTGAAGCCGCCGCGCGGATCGACGACGACGTCCATCGGGTAGCTGAAGGTCGTGGCCAGCGCGAAGCCGTCCCCGTTGAATGAGGGGACCTCGGTATTGCCGCTGAACCCGGCGACGGTGGTGATGACCTCGTCGGGCTCGCCGTCCACCACGCCATCAGCGCCGGCGGTCACCAGGCGAATCCGATTCGCCGATGAGTCGGCGATCAGCAGGTCGCCGTTGGGGAGGATGTCGATGCCACGCGGACCATTGAGGTTCGCGTCGAGCGCCGGTCCACCGTCGCCCTGGTACGGCGCGGATGTCAGGATCGACTGCCCGGCCACGATGGACAGCAGCTCGCCCGCCCGTCCGTCGATGACTGAGGCGCCCGCGGCCGGTGTGACTCGCACGACGAACGCCGTGCCGCCGATATAGAGGTCTCCCTGCTGATTGAACGCCAGGTCTGACGCGTCGATCAGTGCCAGTCGCGGATCGCCCGCCTGTGGCGGCCACTGGATGCCTCCGCCGGCCACGGTGCCGATGGTCTCAGCTGCGTCGTCGCCCGTGATCAGGTGATCGGGGCCAGCCGCGATGCGTCGAATGGCCTTGCCGGACCCGGTACCAGCCTCACCGAAGATGGTCTGGGTGAAGAAGAGATTGCCGTCGGCGTCGAACACCATGCCGCCAGAGACGTTGATGTCGGCGGCGATCGCCGGGCCGCCGTCTCCAGCGTTGCGGCACGACAGCGTGGCCGGATCGGGGCCCAGGCCCGCGACCCGACGGATCTGCCTCGTCTCGCGGTCCACGCGCAGGACGCTGCAACCGTTGACACCTGGAATGAACAGGTTTCCGTTGCGATCGACGGCCATCTCGCCGGCCCAGATGTCCACCGTCAGCGCGTCGGCGCCGTCCACCTCGCTGGCGATGTTGCCGAACGAGCCGGTGCCCGCGAATGTCGAGATGGTGTTCGTCCGCAGATCGACGCGCCGGATTCTCGCGCCGTCACCGACGTACGCGGCCTGCCGCGGCATGTCGAACACCATGGTCCGCGGCGCGCCGACCGGGGCCTGGGCGGCGGACCCGCCGTCGCCCGGGGCGGGGGCGCCGGGCACGAACGGGTTGCCGTTGCCGACGACGGTCCTGACACGGGTCGATTCGTCGGCCGGCGTGAAGATGGCGAACGTCCCGAGTTCCGCCGCGGAGGCGAGCTGTCCGCAGAGCAAGTTGGCGGCCGCCTCGGCAGGGGTGGCCACGGCGGTCACATCGACCCACAGCGAGCCATCCCAGCGATGCACGCGCGCGCCGGCCCGATCCACGAAGCTCATGCCCGTGGTGTCGAGGCACACGCGGACAGCGCCTTCCGACGACGCCGTGGTCGCCACGTCGTAGTACAGGGGCGCGCTGCCTGGCTGGAGTGCTTGCGGTGCAGTCGGGGCCGGCGGCACCTGATCGGTGCGCGTGCTCAACCAGGTGAGGCCTGGCGCCGTCACCTGCTCGAACGTCATCGTCACGCGCCCCTGCGTGAAGCTCGGTGCCTGGGGCCGCGTGTCGTCAGCCGGCGTGGCGACGACGCCGAATCCGGCCATCGTGTTGAGCCCGCTGACGTCGATCGTGACCTGGGCCTCGACGATCTGCCCGTTGCGGTCCGATACGGAAAGCGTGGCCAGGTGCGTGCCAATGGGAAGCCGGACGAGAGCGGCCGCGTTGCGCGGAAAGTAGGGCGGGGAGACCGTGAGCTGGACCGTGGTGGTCGCCGCCGTCCATGTCAAGTCCAGCACGTCGTTGTCGGGGTCACTGACCATGCCTGGCAGGTACAGCTGGATCCCGTCCGGCGATGTCGCCGTCACCGACAGATCCGGGCCGAGCGAGATGGCCGGCGGGAGGTTCACGTCCGGCGGATCCACGGTCAGCACCAGCGTGTCGATCGTGGCGGCACCGAGCGTGTCGGTGACGACGAGCTCGATCTGGTGGGCGCCAATCGGCAGGGTAACCTGTCCGACGAACGGCTCGTCGAGCACGTAGCGCACGCCGTCGATGGTCCAGATCAGCTGTTGGATGGAGTCGCTGAAGTCGGTCAGCGAGCACCACGCGCAGCTCAGGTCGAAATCCGCGCCACTCGCATCCGCCGCTTCGATGCTCCTGTCCTGGCCGAGATCAAAGGTTGGGGCGGTGTTGGACACGACATCCGTGAGATCGATCCGGCGAGTCAGGACATCCAGGCCGCCCGCGCGGAGTGGCTGCAAGCTGCCCGCGGTGCCGTGGCCGTCCTCTGGTGTCTCCGTGATCGCGAACACGAACGGCTGGACGATGGGCAGCCCGGTGCCCGTCGCCCCGGCGGCCAGCGCGTGCGCGGCGTCGCCGGTCGCGTCCAGGTGCGTGGAGAAGAGATCGTCGAAGTCGAGGGGTGACAGGAGCTGCAGGAAGCGTGGAAATCCGACTGCGCTGGTGGCGTCGAACAGGGGCAGCCACAGGGGGAACGTCGCGCCCGCCGCGGCGCCCGTGAACGCCAGCTCACCAGTCGGGAGCCGCACGAGCGGGTGGAAGACGTCCCTCACCCCCTGGCTGCCCGACCCGAGCTCGAGGCCGAGGAACCGGCCGGCGGAGAACGTGGGGCCGCCCCCGGGGGCCACGTCGAACTTCATCATGAAGGCGTCGCCTCCGGGCCCACCCGTCCAGCGATCGCCAATCGCGGGCAGATCGTCGGACGCGCTGCGCCCGGTGAGGTAGACCGAACCCAGCGGATCCCTCACGATGCCGAGCACCGTGTCGCAGCCGTTGCCGGCGATGTACGTCGAATAGGTCTCGGCGTACGGCTCGACGCTGGTGTCCACGCGGATCAGGAACCCGTTCTCCGCGCAGCTGAAGATGGTCGGGGGCGTCGATTGAAACGCGTCGGCGCTTGGCACAATCGCGCCTGAGGTACTGCCGACCACGAACACCTGGCCGAAGTTGTCCACCGCCATGGCGCGGGCGGACGGGGCCTGCTGTGACGGCACGCCGAGATCGTGGGTGCCAACGATGCTGCCGGCTGCGTTCACCTTCAGGAGGCGCGCCTGCAGTTCGGCGTCGCCCTGCACGAGCTGGTGGTAGAGGAGATAGGTGTTGCCGAAACCGTCGGTGCGGATGTCCTCGATCTGCGTGGGCCGTCCGGCAATCTGGCTGAGCTCGCCGTTCTTCAGCGATGTGACGAGGGTCGGCACGCCGAACGTGAGGGTGCGGATCTGCGCGAACCCGCCGAAGTCGCCCAGCATCGCCTGCATCGCGACGTGCACCTGGAGCCCATCGACTTCGAACGCCTCGCAGATGCCGAAGCCCTCGAACACGACCGAGGCTTCGAGGGCGGTGCCATCCGCGGTGATCTTCGAGACGAAGCAGTTGACGGGATCGATGGCCTGTTGCGCGGGAACGACGTCGGTCCGCGGGAAGCCGGGCCCGTCGCCGGTGCGCCCGAACACGTAGAGGTTTCCCTCGTCATCGAGCTCCGCGCCAATCACCTCGTCGTCGCCGGTGCCACCAAGATAGGTGGCGTACTCGATGATGGGATCGATGGTGAGCGCGCGGGTCTGGTCGTAATCCCCGAGCGCGAATCGCACGCGGTCGCCGGCGACCATGTAGTCGGAGGGGACGTCCTGACGGCCGTCGCGACCCTCCTGGAACGCGACGGGTCGCTTCAAGACGATCCGTGCGTCGCCCGTGTGGAGGACGAGATTGCCGCCGGCGTCACGCGCGATGGCATCCACGCCCGGGAACGCCAGCTCGATCTGTCCCGGATCGGCCTCGGGCGCCAGATGGAAGTCGAACTCGATGTGACGGCCCGTGCGGTAGTACTCGAGATCGATGCCCGGGTACACCGCCTCGTATCGCACGCGGCGGTAGGCGCGGGCGGCCTCGAGGGGGCCACGCGTGTCGGCTCTCGCGTAGTACGTCAACGACGGCAGGGGATCGACCCCGTGCGGGCCGGCGCCGGTGCTCGCGCCGAGGACACGCATCCGGAGGGCGGGCGTGCCGGAGGGGCCCTTGAGCGCCAGGACGGCTTCGTCATCGGTCAGGAACAGCGTGTCGCGCGGGCCGCGGCTCAGGAAGCGCACGCGGGCGTCCGACTGGCCGCGGTTCTCCTCGAAGCCGGCGTGGCGCGCAAGCAGAGACGCTGGAGGCGAGGGCTGCGCCGACTTCACGTGCGCGTCGAACACGGCGGCCAGCACCAGCCCGGCGGCGAGTCCCAACGCCCTCGTCGATCTCGTTGTGCCCATGGTGACCTCGGTTGCTCGATTCCTGCGTCAACCGCGACGTGCACACACGCGGCACTGGCTAGGAGAAGCTGATTTCGACGCTGACCTGGACCACCTGGCTCGCGGCGACGGGGATTGGCGACGGCAGCTGATGGGCCGTGAATTGCCTGGCAACCGTACCAGCGCACGCATCGTCAAAGCAGAGATTCAACTGGGTACCAACGCTCGTGATGGTGCCTGGGTTCGTGACTTGCGTCATGCCATCTATTCTGAGGACAGGCGCATCCGCATTGGCGACGAGGATGATCGCGGTCAATGTCCCCATCGGGGCAGGGCCCGGACCCGAGTGCTGGACGATGTCGCAGGTGACCAGGCCAGGCTGGCAGATGCCCGCTTGCCCGACGAGGACGATTCGCCACTGCTGGACGGCGCGATAGTAGCCCGACAGGAGTCCGGTGAGCGCAAAGCTGCCGTCGATTGGTACGAGCGCGTTGTTGAACTCATGTCGCGAGGCCAGAGAGCCATCAGGGTTGCGGACCTCGACGGTCCATCGTCCGTGAACCGTGATGCCCTCCTGCGGGGCCCCGGTTGACGGCGTGGCCCCCGCTCCCTGGGCAAGGGCGGCAGCGGGCCGCCCGAGGCCGGACACCAGTGCCACCGTGAGCATTGCAGCCGCGAGCTTCAGCGTGACCGTCATCGGTTCCACCCTCCGGCGGTATACGCGCGTTTCGCCGGGAAACGGGCTCACCGGGGCGGGCGGAGGGCAGGAGTGAGAAGTGAGAAGTCAGAAGTGAGAAGTGAGAAGTCAGAAGTCAGAAGTGAGAAGTCAGGACTGAGAAGGGAGGAGTGAGAGGCGAGCAGCTAACGCTCCAGTAGCGCCAGCCAGTTGGTGATGACCGTGATCCCCACGGGTGTGGGATCCTCGACCCGCGCGTTGAACAGGAAGCGGGACCCGTCCGGCGAGGGCGCGTACTGCACCCGGGAGTTGTCCGGGTTGACCCCAGGGCCTTCGAACAGCGCGCGAGGCGGCGCGAAGGCGACGCCGCTCGCGGTCGTGGTAACGCCGACGGCCATCAGCGTCCGATCGGGAGCCACGAAGTACAGCTCGCGGCCATCCGCGCGCCATCGGGGCAGGCCGCCGCCCCCGGACGAGACGCGCGTCCGATCCTGCGGTTCGGGATAGGCATCGACATAGACCTCGAAGCGACCCGACTCGTCCGACATGTAGGCCACCCGCTGGCCGTCGGGCGAGAACATCATCGCCGCCAGGGCGAAGGGCGCTTGCCGGTGGAGCCTCGGCTCGCTGCGCCCGTCGATGGCGACCGACCACAGTCGCCAGCCCTCCGGCATCGAATCGGTGTAGGCGACCAGGCGCCCGTCCGCCGATACGTCGCTCGGCCACTTCGAGGACGGCCCGGGGACGATGACGGTGGAGGCGCCGTTGGCGCCGACCGGCATGCTGACGATGCCCCGGCCGCGTTCCATGACGACCAGGCGGGCGCCATCGGCCGACAGGATGGGAACCGAGTGCGCGCCCGTGGACGTGAGTCGCGAGGCGCCGGCGCGGCTCGCTGGGTCCAGCAGCCAGAGATCGAGGGAGTTGCTGGCCAGGTCTCGGACTTCGAGCGCCGCCCGGCGCTGCGCGCGATCGAGGGTGAACCCGGAGTGCGCCGCGGGCTCCCCGGTCGTGCCGAGGCGCCGGCCGGCGCGGTCGAACCACGTGAGCTGTGTCTGCGGGATCCAGCTGCCGCCCCAGAACGCGGCCACGCCGCCAGGCGAGGCCGAGAACGGGTATGTGAACGGATTGCCGTAACCAAGCCCGACGCCGTCGGCCAGGTGGCGCGGTTCTCCCGTGGCCTCGAGGCGTGCCATGTCGAAGCGCTGGGCAAAGAGTGCCCGTTGCCGCACGAACAGAAGGTATCCGGCCGCATACACCGCCGGAGAGCGGACGTCGATCGCCTTGCGGATCTCCGGCCCGTCGAGCGAGGCGACGTAGACGCCGGTCCCCGTGTCACGGAACCGGCCCGACGTGAAGAGATAGTGTCGTCCGTCCGGCAGGGCGTGCGGAAACAGCCGGACGCCCTCGGACGCGTCGGCGATGCGCGCCAGGCCGCCACCCGTCGCCGACACGCGCATCAGGTTCTGCGTGTCGGCGTTGAAGATGATGACGCCGCCGGGGCTCCATGTGCCGCCGCGGGGCTCGGGCGCCGCCGCCAGCACCTGCGCGGCGCCGCCGCTGATGTCGACCCGCTTCAACTGGCCGCGCGCGAAGAAGCCGATCGACTCGCTGTCGGGGGACCAGAACGGTGCGCTCGTGACGTCGGTGCCCTCGGTCCCCGGGATCGGCACGGCCGCCGGTGCGTCCAGGCGCTTCAGCCAGACCTGCACGCGGTGGGACCGATCCTGGGCCTTGAACACCACGGCGCGGCCATCCGGCGACACCACGGGATCCGGCGAAAGGTCGAACCCGCCTGGCGGGGGCAGGATCGACAGCCAGCGCGCCTCCTCGGACCGCGGGGCGGGCCGTGTCAGCAGCATGCCGCCGAGCGCCATCGCCGCGATCGCGGCAACGGGCGCAAGCCACAGGGCTGCGCGGCGGACGAAGGCGACCACGCGTTGGCGCGAGGCTCCCGGGCCAGTGATCTCACCACCCCTGATGCGCTCCAGTTCAGCCAGCAGGTCCCGCGCCGTCTGCCAGCGATCGTCGGGACTCTTGGCGAGGCAGCGCGTCACCACGTAGTCCACGCCTGGCGGCAGCCCCGGCCGCACCGAGGTGGGCGGGCTCGGCTCGGAGGTGAGAATGGCCGCGATCAGCGAGGCGCTGCTGGGCGCGTCGAAGGCCTTCCGGCCGGTGAACATCTCGTAGAGCACCGACCCGAACGAGAAGAGGTCGGTCCTGGCGTCCACCTCCCTGCCATCAACCTGCTCGGGCGCCATGTACTGCGTGGTGCCCATGATGACGCCGGGCCGCGTGAGGTCGCGGGGCTCCAGGCCAGTGCTCGCGGGCTCGACGAGGCCCCGGGCTTTTGCCAGCCCGAAGTCCAGCAGCTTCGCGCCGCTCCTCGTCAGCATGATGTTGCCCGGCTTCAGATCCCGGTGCACGATGCCGGCGCGATGCGCACGGTCCAGGGCCGAGGCAATCTGGATCGCGTACTCGAGCACCTCCTCGAGGGGCATCGGCCCCTTGACGACGCGCGAGGCGAGCGTCTCGCCATCCAGAAGCTCCATGACCAGGAAGTGGATCCCGTCCAGGCTCCCCACGTCGTGCAGCGTGCAGATGTGCGGGTGCGAGAGCGCTGCCACGGCGCGGGCCTCGCGTTCGAATCGCGCGGGCCCCTGCGGATCGGCATCGAGCCCTCCCGCCAGCACCTTGATGGCCACCTGGCGTCCGAGCCGGGTGTCGAGCGCGGCGTACACCTCGCCCATGCCCCCGGCGGCAATCAGCGACGACAGCTCGTAGGGCCCCAGCCGCCGGCCGGCCAGCAGTCCCGACGGCAGGCCACCGGGCACGGATCGTGCGGCGGGCGTCTCGAGGAAGCCCCCGGCTCTGTCGTAGGAGGCCAACAGGCTCTCGAGCTCGCGGCGCAGCGCGGCGTCCGCACCGCAGGCGTCGGCGACGAACGCGTGGCGGGCATCGGGGGCCAGGCCGCGAGCGGCCTCGAAGAGGTCCTTGACGCGCGCCCAATCCTCGGGTCGTGTGGACATCGCTCGGCCGGGGAATCGTACCCCAGCCCCTGCCGTCCGGCACGCGAACGCGGACCTCTTTGACCACCCCACCAGCCGCGTGCTTAACTGCGCAAACCTGATGAGCGCGCCGCTGCCTTCCCCGGCCGAGATCACGCGAATCCTGCACGAATGGCGGGCGGGCCGCGCCGAGGCCCTGGACCGCCTCATGCCCGTGGTCTACGGGGAGCTCAAGGCGCTGGCGTCGAGGCATCTGGCTCACGAGTGGCGCCACAACCGCCTGCAGACGACAGAGGTGGTGCACGAGGCGTACGTGAGGCTCTTCGGCCAGCACGAGGTGGACTGGCAGAATCGCGGGCACTTCTTCGCGATTGCCGCACAGCTCATGCGGCGCATCCTGGTGGATCATGCCCGGCGCGAGCTCCGGGACAAGCGCGGTGGCGACGCCGTCCACGTCGAGCTGAACGACACCGTGGGCGAGGCGGCGCCGGCGCCGGTCGATCGTGTCGACATCCTGGCGCTCGATCGCGCGCTCGAGACGCTCGAGGCACTCGACTCCACGCAGAGCCGCGTTGTCGAACTCCGGTTCTTCGGTGGGTTGACGGTCGAGGAAACCGCCGCGGCGCTCGGCGTGTCACCCGCGACGGTGAAGCGGGAGTGGGCAATGGCCAAGGGGTGGCTGTACCGCGAGCTGGGTGGGCCTCTGTAACCGGCGTCACCTCGCGGCTGGCACCTGCGCTATCCTTGCCCCATGCGCTGGCTCGCTCTTTTCCCGGCCCTGGCCGTGACCCTCAGCCTGATCCTATCTGCGTCATCTGCGCCATCTCCGGCCCAGTCTGCGTCATCTGCGGCCCAGTCCACACCTGCGCAATCCCAGCCGGCATCGGAGTCTGTTACCGGCTACCTCTGCCCGATGCACCCCGACGTCATCGAGGGCGCCCCCGGCAAGTGTCCGCGTTGCGGGATGGAGCTGGTACCTGGCAACCCGCTCGGCACCGCCAACTACCGTCTCCGCGTCGAGACCGTCCCGGCGGTGGTGAAGCCCGGCCAGAAGACCAAGTTCCGCTTCCACGTCGAGGACCCGGTCACTCGCAAGAAGGTCACCGACTACGCCATCGTCCACGACATGCCGTACCACCTGTTCGTGCTGAGCCGCGACACGAGCGTGTTCATGCACGAGCACCCCACGCGCGAGGCCGACGGTGTCTTCGCCCTCGAGGTGACGTTGCCCAAGCCGGGCCACTACGTCCTCATCTCCGACTTCTTCCCCACCGGCGGCAGCGGCCAGGTGCTGACCACGCCCATCGTGACGGCCGGGTTCGACGGCGACGTGATGTCGCAGATCCCCACGCTGACGCCCGACACCTCGTGGACCAAGCGCGAGGCGGGCGTGGACGTGGACCTGCGCATGGCACAGAGCGCGCTGGTGGCCTCGGAGGATCTCGACCTGCCGTTGCACTTCGTGAACGCCTCCACGGGCGAGCCCGTCAAGGACCTGGAGCGCTACCTCGGCGCCTTCGCGCACGCGCTCATCGTGAACGAGGAGCTCACCGAGTACATCCACGCGCACCCGGAGGAGACGCTCGAGGGCACCGACATCAAGAGCGGCGGCGGGCCCGACGTGGTGTTCCACACGCTGTTCCCGAAGGGCGGGCGCTACAAGGCGTGGATCCAGTTCCAGCGGGCGGGCAAGCTGTCTACGGTGTCGTTCACGTTTCGCGTGCTCCGGCCTGGCGAAACGTTCACGGGCCTGCAGAATTGACGATCGGTGATTGCAGATTGAGCGACTGATTGCGGATTGCGTGATCGGGTGATTGCGCGATTGGATTGAGCGAATGGGCAATTGAGCGACTGATGATTCGGCGACGGCGGCGAATCGTCAATGACGCAATCATCAATCACCCGATTGATCGCCCAATCATCAATCAGCGATTGTCAATGAATCACCCAATCTGCAATCGGCAATCGCTCAATGGACGCCGCACTCAGCGCACCACGCCGCGCCGGGCGCGGACGTTGTAGCGGTCCCCTCCACCCACGGTGACGCGAATCGAGCGAATCCGCCCGTTGCCTGGCGTGGTCGGCGTGTAGCCGATCATGTACTGCGCGTTCAGCTCCTCGGCGATGCGCGCCGCCGCCGGGGCGATGCCGGCCGTCGACGACACGACTTCGGCGTAGCCGCCGCTCTGCGCCGACAGCTCGCGGAACACCTGCGGGTTGATGCGGGTCGCCGACCGCGCATTGGGCGTGTCCACCGCGATGCAGTACAGGAACACGTCGCTTCGCCCCAGGCGCTGCTTGAGATCGATGACCGTGGTGTCGCTGGCCGTGTCCGCGCCGTCCGACACCAGGACGATGGCGGCGCGCGGGTGCTGGCGATCGGCGAAGAGCGGGAGCGCGGCGCTCACGGCGTCGTAGATGGCCGTCCCGCCGGTGGGCCGCGCGGCGTCCAGGGCCTCGCCGAGCAGCGCGCGGTCGGTGGTCCACCGGGCCACCACGCGGGGCGCGTGGTTGAAGACCACGAGCGCCGCCTCGTCTTCCGGCTTCAGCAGGTCCTCGACGAAGGTCCGGAGCGCCAGGCGCGCGTCCTCCATGCGGGGACCGCGCATGCTGTCGCTGATGTCGAGCACCAGCGCCAGGCTGACCGGCACGCGCTCGTTGGCGAATTGCGTCACGGTCTGTGGCGCGCCGCCTTCGCTGACCGCGAAGTCCTCGCGCTGAAGCGAGGTGACGAGACGACCGTTGGCGTCGCGGACGGTGACCGCCGTCGGCACCAGCTCCGCGTCGATGTGAAAGACCTTGTTGGTGGGCAGGGCCTTCTGCGCGGCGGACGGCCGCGCGACGGCCACGCCGGCGAAGCACGCGCCGGCGCCCGCGCGTGCGAGCCGGGCCAGGAACCGCCGACGGGTGGCCATGGCGTCGCCCGTCAGAAGGTGGTGGCGGTGGTCGGGACCCGGACGAGGCTGAGCCGCGGTTGGGCCTTCACCACCGTCTCGCCCGGATTGGCCACGTAGCTCGTCATCACCAGCCGCGTGCCGCGCGGCAACGCCACCGGATCGGTATGGATGTATGGCGAGGGCCAGTCGGTCCGGTAGTCCCGCAGCCAGAGCAGCGGTCGCACGTTTCCGTCGGGCAGGTGTGCCGTGAGTTCCAGCGACTGCGCGCCCACGCCCAGTTGCGGCCACACCGCCTGGATGGCCGTGGTCGCATCGAGCGTCACCTCGCCGCGGATGCGCGTGGCAGCGGCGCCCGCCGGCAGGTCCACCGCCGCGGCCGCGATGCTCAGCGTGGTGGCCACGTCTCCCCCGCTCGCCTCGTCCAGGTAGAGGCCCAGCTCGCTGGTGTCCGACGCGGCTTCCTCCGCGCCGTGGTAGCCCACCTCGACGAGGAGCTTCGCGCCCGCGGGCAGCGTGTGGGCCACGCCCTCGGGCAGGTGCATCGCGGTGGACCACGGATTCCATGAGAAGAGCCACCGGTTCGTGCCGGCCTCGTACACCGACGCGTACCGGACCACGCGGCGATCGCCCGGCCTGAACGCCAGCCCGTGCACGCGCTGCGGGGCCTTGAACGGCGCCTGGATCTCGAAGCGCTTCACCTCGTCCGGGGCGCCCGCGGGGATGGCGTGGGCCGCGGGTGCGGACAGCACGAGGTCGGGCTCGCCGTGCTCCCACATGGGCATCCCGGACACGAACACGGGCGCCTGCGCCTCTTCCACCAGCGTCTGCCCGCTGGGCGCGCCGCCGTCCACCCACGCCACGAGCAGATCCCATTCGCCCTGGGTGAGGCTGGGATCGTTCTGGAAGCGACCGTAGCCGGCCACGGCGCTCCATGGCGGCATATGGCGCGTGAGCACCTCTTCGCGAATCGCCGCCGCCCAGGGCCGCGCCTCGCTGAACGTGACCAACGAGAACGCCACGTTGTTCGGCGAGTGGCAGGTGAAGCAGCGCCGCTGCAGGATCGGTGCGATGTCCTTCTGCCAGAGCAGCGTGGTGGTGATGCGCGGGTGCGTCTCGACCCGGCGGGTGGTGATGCCCGCCGCCAGGCCAAGCACCCCGACGCCGAGAAGCGCCGGCACCAGGACGGGACCTCGGAGGAAGCGTCGGGCTGACATCAGGGGAAGTATGCCACTGAACGGGGAAAGGAGGCAGGAGCCGGAAGTCCTGCCCTGACTCCTGATTCCTGATTCCTGACTCCTGATTCCTGACTCCTGATTCCTGATTCCTGTTTCCTGCCGCTACTTCGTCACCGTGAACGTGATGTCGTGGGTCGAGCCGATGGCGCCGTCCGAGGCCAGGCAGCGGAGGACGTAGGTGCCCGGCTGGTGGAAGGTCACGGTGGTATCGAGCTTCCCGTCCTCCGGGATCTTCGGGGCAATCCAGCGCGGCGCCCAGGGGGAGTTGGCGCCGGCGCGCGTGTCTTCCCAGACCTTGGTCTGCTCGGGATCGAACGTCACGGCGTTCGGGCCGCGGTAGACGAACCACGACACGCGCAGGCCGGTCTGGCTGCCCACCGTGAGCGCCACAGGCGCCCGCTGCGAGGGGTGCTGGCCGTTGATCAGCCGGTCAAAGAACTTCTCACTGCGCGAGCCCGGGCCGAACCGCGGCCGCGGCTGCCCATCGTCGAAGGCCCAGGCGGCGAGCTGGACCCGTTCGCCGACCTTCACCGTGCGGGTGGGGCCGCTGTCCACCTTCAGCGTGGGCGCGGTGTTCTCGCGCATGGCCGGCGAGCTGACGCCGGCGCCGAGCGCGCCCTGCTCGGAGGCCTGCACGAGCTCGTCCACGAACGAATCGGGCCTGAGGGTGGCGTAGGCCCGTTCGGTCTTGCCGTGGGCGGTGAGCGTCCAGACCAGTTCCTTGTTGCCCCAGTCCTTCGGCACGCGCACCTTGAAGACGAACCGGTTGCGGCGCGGATGGAAGTGCGTCGGCTGCCCCTGGTCCGGAGGCCCGGGTGAGATGTTGTTGCTGGGCCCGATCGGGATGTCGAGCTCTTCCTCCCAGTTGCGGTTCATGTAGCCGAACAGCATGTTGAACGAGCCGTCGGGGTTCTGCTCCCAGCCCTCGAACGCCGGCGAGATGTTCTGCCCGCGCAGGTACGACAGCGTCTGCGCATCCATCCCGACCCGCGTCGTCACCACCGCCAGCCCCAGCACCCCGACCACCGCCCACATCCGTACCTTCATTCCGTCACCCCGTCTGAAACGCTGCTCCAAACGAGACCACGCAGACACGAAGGGCACGAAGGACGCCACGAAGACCGAAATCTCAAGGCCCCCCGACCCCAAGACGCAAGTCCCAAGACCCAAGACCCAAGACCCAAGACCCGACTGTCTTCGCGCCCCTCGTGCTTCTTCGTGTCGTCGTGGTTTCTTTTCTTACTGCGGCTGCCGCTCCGAGGTCGTCACCTTCGGCGGCGGCGGCACGCCGCAGAGCGGGCAGTCGATGAAGTAGTCGTTCTTCTTCATCTTGCGGCGCTCGCGCCTCAGGGCCATTTCTTCCTGGAACTGATCCTCGGTGAGCGCGATGCTCTGCCCGAGGTCGATGAACATGTTGGCGATGGACCGGTTGCCCGACCCCTGCCAGTTGCGCGGATCGGGGATGTTCTTGTTCTTCTCGGTATTGTCCATGTAGCCGGTGATGTGCAGGATGGCGCCCTTCGGCAGCAGTGGCGCGTGGTCGTCGTCGTACTCGTACTGGCGGACCCAGTTGTGGTCGTAGCCCGCGCAGGTGAGCGTCTGGATGTTGATGCCCCAGATGTACTCGAGGCACATGCGCGCGCCGGGCGCGTGCAGGTGGGGCTCGAAGGTCACCACCTTCATGGGCCGCTCGAGCACGAGGTAGGCGTGCAGCTGCTGGTTGGCCTCACCCGGCTTGATGTCGATGTCGAGCCCGTTGCCGAGCGCGCGCAACGTGCTGCGGTACTCGGGCTTGTAGCCCT
>DAIRFN010000268.1:0-7700 GCA_036795065.1 Vicinamibacterales bacterium | reverse complement strand
ACCTGCCCACTCACTTGGCCATCTGCATGGACTGCCACACGCCGCGCGACTTCACGAAGTTCGCCGGCCCCATCAGGCACGACCAGTTGGGCGCGGGCGGCGAGAAGTTCGACAACTTCAACTCCGGCGTGCCGGGCACGCTCTACGCGAAGAACATCACCCCGGCCGGCGTGGGCGGCTGGACGGATGGTGAGTTGCTGCGCGCGGTCACCGAGGGCGTGGCGAAGGACGGGACCGCGCTCTTCCCGTTGATGCCGTATCCCAACTACGGCCAGATCGCGGAAGACGACGTGATGGCCATCCTCGCGTACGTGCGCTCGCTGGCGCCGGTGGAGAGCCACATCCCCGAGCGGTCGCTGGACGTGCCGATGAACGTGATCGTTCGCACCATGCCCGGTCCGGCGCAATTCGGCACGCGGCCCTCGCCGTCGGATAAGGTGGCCTACGGACAGTACCTCGTCCGCGCCGCCTCCTGTGCCGACTGCCACACGCAGATGGACAATCGTGGCCAGCAGCTGCCCGGGATGGCGTTCGCGGGGGGCAATCAGTTTCGCGATCCGGACAACGGCTACCGCGTGCGCAGCGCCAACATCACACCCGATGCCGACACGGGCATCGGGACGTGGACGGAGGAGCAGTTCATCAACAAGTTCAAGGCCTTCGCGGCTCCCGACGACCACGTCCTCACGGACGCCGAGCGGCGGCAGAACACGGCTATGCCCTGGCGGATGTACGCGGGCATGACCCGCGAGGACCTCGGCGCCATCTACGCCTACCTGTGGACGCTCAAGCCCGTCACGCACCGCGTGGACAAGTGGCCGGACGCGCAGTCGACCACACGGTGACCGGTCACCGTCGGCTACTATGACGACGCGTGGCTGAGCAGACCTACGACCTGGCCATCACCGGCGGCACCCTGGTGTCCGCCGGTCGGGCCTACCCGGCCAGCATTGCGGTTCGCGACGGGAAGATCGCCGACATCGTCACCGCCGGCATCCCCCTGGCCGCCGACCGGACCATGGTGGCGAAGGGCCTTCACGTGCTGCCCGGCATCATCGACACGCACGTGCACACGCGGCATCCGGGCGTCGACGCGCGCGAGGACTTCGCCTCGGGCACGGCGGCCGCGGCCGCGGGCGGCATCACGACGCTCTTCGAGATGCCCATCTCGAAGATCCCTACCAACTCAGCCGCGAACCTCAAGATGCGTGTGGCCGCCATGGCGCCGCAGGCGCACATCGACTACGCGCTCTACGGCGGCGCCGGCCGCGACAACCTGGCTTCCATCGTCGAGCAGGCCGAGGCCGGCGCCATCGCCTTCAAGACGTTCCTGCAGCCACCCCCCGAGGGGCGCGAGGACGAGTTCCTCGGGCTGTGGTGCCGGCACGACGAGGTGCGCCAGGTGATGGACGCCGTTCGGCTCACGCGGCTGCGTCATTGTTTTCACTGCGAGGAGCCGGGCATGTACGGCCCGCTCAGGACTCGGCTCGAGGCGATGGGCCGCACCACTGGCCGCGCACACGCGGAAAGCCGCCCGGCCGCGTGCGAAGAAGTGTCGGTTGCGGTCGTCCTTGCCCGTGCCGCCGAGAAGCCCCTGCCCATCGGCATCGTCCACTGCTCGAGCCCGATGTCGGCGCGGCTGGCCGCCGATGCCCGGCTCCGCGGGCTGAACGTGGCGGTCGAAACGTGCCCGCCGTATCTCTTCTTCACGGACGCGGCGCTCGATCGGCTTGGGCCCTATGCGAAGTGCAACCCCGCCCTCAGGAGCGCCGAGATGCGCGACGGCCTGTGGCACTCCATCCAGGGCGGGTTCATCGAGTACATCGGGACGGATCACTCGCCGTTCCTGGCGGAGGACAAGGAACGCCACGGCGACGACATCTTCCAGGCGCCGCCGGGCATCGCGGGCCTGGATATCTTCACGCCGCTGATGCTCACCGCGGTGAACGACCGCCGTATCACGCTGCCGCAGGTGGTGGCCGTCTGCTCCGAGAACCCCGCCTACGTGTTCCGCCTGCCCAACAAGGGCCGCATGGTGGTGGGTGCCGACGCGGATTTCACCATCGTGGACATGAAGAAGAAGTGGCGCTTCAAGGCGTCCACCGCGCTGACGAAATCGCGCGCGAACATGAAGCTGTGGGACGGGTTCCGCCTGAAGGGTGCCGTCGTGACGACGATGGTGCGGGGCCTGCCGGTTTATCAGGACGGCCAGCTTGTGGGCGTTCCGGGATACGGTCAGTTCCAGCGACCCGACCTGGACGTGGATGGCGGCCGGCCGATTGCCGGCGCGCTGTGGGGGGCGGGACCGACATAGTCACAGACCGGCCGCCGACACGGACGGGCCGCAGATGGGACACAGATGGCGCAGACACTTACGGGCCGGAGATGGGACGCAGATAGCGCAGGGACGCAGATGGGACGCAGATAGCGCCGCTACTCACGGGCCGCAGATGAGGCAGAAAGCCACTGGTCGCGAACGAGGCTACACGCACGGGCCGCAGATGGGGGTACAGAAGGGGCAGCGTAAGCCCATTCCGATTCGCGGCGCTCGGTCCCGGTTGTTTTCGGCCCCTGGAAGCAGATTGCGCGCGCGGCCGAAGTGAGCCGCTATCGGCTGCGCGCTGCACCGAGCTCGTGGCTGCGTTGGGCGCGGGCGTCGCGTCAAGTGGGGGCAAGGTGACGCGGCCACCCGGTGCATTGCGGGCAGTCCGCGGACCCTGCCGTCTCTGTTCCCTCGGGCGTTCCGTCTGCAGCCTGTCGGGGTTCGTCCGGTGAGTATCCGAGGCTGTTAGCCTCCCATCTTCGATCCGTGCAGCCTGTCTTCGGCCAGTCGGAGCGGTCCCCGCGTGTCCCGTGTGCATCTGGCCTGTCAGCATCCCATCCTCATCCATCTGCGGCGCCTCTGCGGCCCGTCCGTGTCTGCTATCTTGTCTACCGTGTCGCTCATCGGCGTCTGGAACATCACGCCCACGCCGTTCTCCGAGGATGGCTCGCTCGACCTCGAGAGCCTGAAGCGGCTCACGGTGTTCACGCGCGAGAAAGGCGTGAACGGCATGACCATCCTCGGCGTCCTCGGGGAGGCTGACAAGCTCACCGAGTCCGAGCGCGACCGGGTAATGGCGACCACCGTGGAGGCCGCGGGCCCCGGGTTCCCCATCTGTGTCGGTACGACGCATGCAGGCACGGACGGCTGCATCGCCTACAGCCGCCGCGCGCAGGAGCTGGGCGCGCAGGCTGTGATGGTGGCGCCGCCGAAGCTGGCGCGGGCCAACGACGCCGCGCTCGAGCGGCACTACCGCGCCGTGGCCGATGCCATCGACCTCCCGGTCGTGGTCCAGGACTTCCCGCCGGCGGCGGGCGGCATCCTGATGAGCGTGGAGGTGATTGCCCGCATCGGTGCGGCGTCGCCTCGCCTCCGTCACCTGAAGCTCGAAGACGAGCCGTCGCCGATGAAGGTGAGCCAGGTGCGTGCCGCCAATCCCGACATGGTCATCTTTGGCGGGCTGGGCGGCATGATGTTCCTGGAAGAACTCCGGCACGGCGCCCACGGCACCATGACGGGCTTTGCGTACCCCGAGATCCTCGTCGACATCTACCGCAGGTTCAGGTCGGGCGACGTGGACGGCGCGACGTCGGTCTTCTACCAGTACGTGCCGCTCATCCGCTTCGAGAACCAGCCGCGCATCAACCTCGCGATCCGGAAGCACATCTACCACCGCCGTGGGGCCATTGCGTCGCCTCGCGCGCGGGCCCCGTTTGCGCCAGTGGACGCGGAGACGCTGGCCGACCTCGACGACATTCTCCGGAGATTGGATCTGCACTGATGAACCTGGGACTGAAGGGAAAGCGCGCGCTCGTGCTGGCCGCGAGCCGCGGATTGGGTTACGCCTGCGCGCGGGGGCTGGCGCAGGAGGGATGCCACATGGTGATCTGCAGCCGCGACGAGTCACGCATCCAGGCGGCGGCGGAACAGATCCGCAGGGACACGGGTGCGCGGGTCGAAGCGCTGGTCGCCGACGTGAGCAACGCGGCCGAGGCCGAGCGTCTCGTGGGCGCGGCCGTCGCCGCGTACGGCGGGCTCGAAATCCTCGTCCACAACGCGGGGGGCCCTCCCGCGGGCGGGTTCTCCACCGTGAACGAGGCCCAGTGGAAGCAGGCTTTCGAGCAGAACCTCATGAGCTTCGTCCGCATCGTCACGGCGGCCGTGCCGGAGATGAAAAAGGCCGGCTACGGGCGCGTGCTCACGATCGCGTCCTCGTCCATCAAGCAGCCGATTCCAAACCTCGTGCTCTCGAACGCGTTCCGCGCAGGCGTGTGGGGCCTCGCGAAGACGATGTCGCAGGAGCTGGCGTCGCACGGGATTCTGGTGAACGTGATTGCCCCGGGGCGCATCGCCACCGAGCGCATCGACGAGCTGGACCAGGCCAACGCGGCGCGGACGGGGAAGCCCATCGAGGAGATCAAGAAGGCGTCGGTGGCGTCCATCCCGATGGGCCGTCTCGGGGATCCCGAAGAGTTCGCCAACCTCGTCGTCTTTCTCGCCTCCGAGAGGGCCAGCTACATCTCGGGCCAGGGGATGTTCGTGGACGGCGCGGCGGGCAACGCCCTCTGACGTTGCTCGACCGTGGCGCCGGCGCCCGGACGACGGTTCTCGGAGCGCGTGTCGGGTCTCGCCCGGCAATTGCGGTGGTTGAGGGAGAGACAGATCTCCGCCCGGCTATCGTGCCGAGAAAGGACCGGAGTCATGCGGTATCGATCGAGGTGGCGGCAGGCGGTGGTGCTGTTCGTCCTCTCGGTGTGCTCGGCGTCCGGCGCAGGGGGGCAGTGGGCGCGGCAGCCTGGTGAGCGGGTGCGGAATCACTTCGGTCCCACGGTTGGGCCGGTCGCCTCCGCCTGCCTGCGGAGGGGGATGCCCATCGTCCTGTGCGGCGACGGTCGCCTACGAGTCTACGAGCCAGGACACGCTGCGTCGTATCCGCACATACTCCTGCGGTACCCATCAGGCATGCCGCGAGCACGACGATTGCCTGGATCGCTGCCGTTGACGGCAGTGCCGGCCGACCCGACGACGGGACTCGGTGCGGCGCTCGGTCATATTCAGGGCGAGCTTCGGGCGTGGCCGCTCGCTGACCGACGTGCTCTCCGGCATCAGGGTGACGCCCGCGGGAGGGGCGCCGGTCGGCGGCGCGTCGCCACCCGCGGCCGCACCCGGCGTTCCGCCTTCCGTTCCTGTGCCCGCGGCGCGCGGGCATCTCGTCGTGCCGATGTACGAGCTGGCCGATGCCGCCGCGCCCGGCTCGGTCCTCGTTCGCGAGGTCCGCTGCACCCAGAACGGTTCGCCTGTGGTGGAAACCACCTTCCGCCTGCACTTCGCGGGGCGCTGACGAGCTGAGTGGCGAACGCGTCCGGGCAGTTTGGACAGCCCGGCTTCGCGGGCAGCGTGCGTATCGGTGCCGGCCTGGCCGTGAGCCGCCCTCCTCGAATGTCGGTCTCCCGGTACAATGGTCCGGTGTCCCGCGTCCATGCCGCGATTGGCGCGTCTCGCGTCTGGGTGACCGCCGCCCTCCTGGTGGCGTGTGTCGCGCTCCCTGGCGGGCAGGAGCCGGAGCGACCGACCTTCGATTCCTGGCTCGACGGCGTCCGCCAGGAGGCGCTCGACCGCGGCATCAGGCCCGACACCGTGAACCGGGCCTTCGACGGCCTCACGCCCCTCGAGGTCGTGATCGAGCGCGATCGCACGCAGGCCGAGACCATCCTCACGGTTGATGAATACGTCCGGCGCCGCCTGACGACGAGGTTCGTGCGGACGGCGAACGAGAAGGCGGCGGCCGAGCGGCGCACCCTGACGCGCGTGGGCGCACGCTACGGTGTCCAGCCGCGCTTCCTCCTGGCCGTCTGGGGCCTCGAGTCGAACTTCGGACGCTTCAGCGGCGTGCGCCCCGTGGTACAGGCGCTCGCCACGCTCGCGTGGGACGGGCGGCGCGGCACGTTCTTCAAGAGCGAGCTGATGCAGGCGCTCGAGATCGTGGACCGAGGCCATATCGAGCTGGGCGTGATGAAGGGCTCGTGGGCCGGCGCCATGGGGCAGACGCAGTTCATGCCCTCCAGCTACCTGAAACATGCCGAGGACTTCGACGGCGACGGGCATCGGGACATCTGGGGTTCCACGCCTGACGTGCTGGCGTCCATCGCCAACTATCTGAAGAACCACGGTTGGAAGGAAGGGGAGACGTGGGGCCGCGAGGTGAAGCTGCCGCGCGGCCGAGAGGACGAGCTCGTCGCCCAGGTAGGGCTGCGTGCCAATGGCTGCCGGGCCGAGCGCGACATGACCGAGCCGCGCCAGCTGGCGGCCTGGCAGAAGCTGGGCGTGCGGACCGTCTCAGGAGGCGCGCTGCCGCGGGTGGACCGTGACGCGTCCCTGTTCCGATCGGGGAGCCGCGCCTGGCTGGTCTACGCCAACTACGAAGCGTTGCTCGGCTACAACTGCGCCCATGCCTACGCGCTGGCCGTGGGCCAGTTGGCCGATCGCATCCGCCGATGATGGGGTCGGACAGGGCCGCAGATGGGCCGCAGATCACGCAGATGAGGCGGGCCGGAGAGGGCCACAGAAAAACGCCGATGGGCGCAGATGGCGCGGCGCGGACATGGCCGCAGGTGACGAGGTCCGGTTCCTCCGCAAGCCCTAGTACAATATCCGTTCTATGGCGCCTGCCGAAAAGCCCTCTGCCGGTCTCGTTGTCGCGTGCGCGATTGGCGCTGTCGTCTCGATGATCGCGGGGGTGTACTTCGGCGGCACGGGCCACCTCCCGCTGGCGCTGACCGGCGCGGGGCTGTTCGTGCTGCTCGGCGGGCTCGCCTTCGAGCTGGCACGTCGCCGCTCGGCCTGACCAAAGGACCCCCGATGACCTCCGAACTGCTCAAGGGACTCAACCAGCACCTGACACTCGAGTTCCGCGCCGCGCACGAGTACCTGGCCATGTCGATCTGGCTCGCCGAGCACGATCTTCCGGGCTTCGCGAAGTGGATGGCCAAGCAGTCGTCCGACGAACGGATGCACGCGCAGCGCATCATCGATCACCTGGTGGAACGGGACCAGAAGGTCACCCTGCCCGCAGTGGCGGCGCCGCCCACCGACTGGAAGACGGCCGAAGCCCTGTGCACGCACGTGCTGAAAAACGAGAAGGACGTCACCGCGTCCATCAATAACCTGTACGCGATGGCGGAGAAGGCCAAGGATCGCCCGGCCACCATCATGCTGCAGTGGTTCGTGAACGAGCAGATGGAGGAAGAGGCCGCCGCGCGCGCGGTGCTCGGCCGCATCCGCCTGGCCGGCAACACGGGCGTGGGCCTGCTGATGATCGACCAGGAGCTGGCCGGCGGCAACATGCCGGGGATGCCGGCGGAGCCGGCAGACGCGGTGGGCGCCTGAGGAGAGTGCCGAGGACAGCGCACTCTTCCATGGCCGTTCACCACTGGAACGACACCATCGACGGGCCACTCTCCGAGGCTGCCCTGCGCGCGAAGCTCGAGGCGCTCGGTTACCGGGTGGCGCGCTATACGTACGAGCCAGGCACGGTCTTTCCGGATCACGCACACGGTGTCGACAAGATCGACGCGGTCATGTCGGGCCGCTTCCGCCTGGTGGTGAGCGGGCACCTGGCGATGCTCGGCCCGGGCGACTGGGTCGAGATCCCGCGAGG
>DAIRFN010000267.1:0-7742 GCA_036795065.1 Vicinamibacterales bacterium | reverse complement strand
CTCCCGACTCCCGACTCCCGACTCCCGACTCCCGACTCCCGACTCCCGACTCCCGCCTCCCGACTCCCGACAAGATCTCCACTCCCCTCCCGACGTACACTACCGCCATGAACAAGGTCATCGACTTCATCCACGTCAACCGCGACCGCTACGTCGACGAGCTGAAGCAGTACCTGGCCATCCCCAGCGTCAGCGCGCTGCCTGGCCACGCCGCCGACGTGCGGCGGTGCGCCGAGTGGACCCGTGACGAGATGAGCCGCATCGGGCTCCAGAACGCGCGCCTCGAGGAGACCCCGGGCCATCCCGTCGTCTATGCCGAGTGGTTGGGGGCACCGGGCGCGCCCACCATCCTCTTCTACGGCCACTACGACGTGCAGCCCGTGGATCCGCTCAACCTCTGGACCTCGCCGCCCTTCGAGGCCACCGTGCGCGACGGCGAGATCTACGCGCGCGGCGCGGCCGACGACAAGGGTCAGGTCTTCATGCACTTCAAGGCCGTCGAAGCGCACATGAAGCAGAACGGTGGCCTGCCGGTGAACATGAAGTTCCTCATCGAGGGCGAGGAGGAGGTCGGCAGCGCGAACCTCGACAACTTCATCCGCGCGCACAAGGATCTGCTGAAGGCCGACGTCGTGGTCATCAGCGACTCGCCGATGTTCGATCGTGGCATCCCATCCATCTGCTACGGCCTGCGCGGGCTGACATACTTCCAGATCGACCTGCGCGGCTCGAAGACCGACCTGCACTCCGGGTCGTTCGGGGGCGCGGTCGCCAACCCCGCGATGGTGCTGGCGCAGATCCTGGCGCAGGCCAAGGACAAGGGTGGCCGCATCAGGATCCCCAACTTCTACGACGATGTGGTGGAACTGAGGCAGGAGGAGCGCGACGAGTTCGCGAAGCTGCCGTTCAACGAGAAGAAGTACCGGCAGGAGCTGGGCGCGCCGAAGCTGTTCGGCGAGAGCGGCTACACCACCCTCGAGCGCGTGTGGGCGCGGCCGACCTTCGAGGTCAACGGCCTGCTCTCCGGGTTCACGGGTGAAGGCGCGAAGACGGTGCTGCCCGCTGTGTCGATGGCGAAGGTGAGCATGCGCCTCGTGCCCAACCAGGACCCCCAGAAGATCGGCGACCTCTTCGAGGCGTGGCTGCGCAAGGTGACGCCGAAGACGGTGGAACTGAAGATCACGCGCATGCACGGCGGCAAGCCGTGGATGACGGCCTTCGACAACCCCTACGTGCAGGCCGCCGGCCGCGCCATCGAGTCGGGCTTCGGCAAGCGCCCGGTGTTCAACCGCGAGGGCGGGTCCATCCCGGTCGTGTCCACCTTCCAGGAGGAGCTCGGCCTGCCGTGCGTGCTGTTCGGCGTGGGCCTGCCCGATGAGAACGCCCATGCCCCCGACGAGAAGCTGGACCTGGGCAACTTCCACGGCGGCGTCGTCTCGGCGGCATACCTGTACGACGAGATCGGCAAGCTCCCGAGATAACGAGATCACGAAAAGAAACCACGAAGGCACGAAGGGACACGAAGGACAACACGAAGTTCTGGACCAATGGCACCACCCAGGTCCCAAGACCCAAGACCCAAGACCCAAGACCCAGGATCTTTCTTCGTGCCGTCCTCGTGTCCTCCGTGTCTTCGTGGTTTCTTTCTAGTTCAGCTGCGCAGCGCGCCGGCGGAGCGTCTTCACGTGCTCCCAGACCTGCTCGGTCTCCTTGCGCTGTTCCTCGTCCTGCTCGGCCAGGCGCGCCATCTTGAGGTAGGCCTCCAGATCCCTGAGCGCGTGGTAGACGTCGTTCATGTGATACGCGAGCAGGCCGCGGTCGCGCAGTTCCGCCAGGGATGAGGGCTGCAGCGCCAGCAGGATGTCCGTCACCTGCCGTGCCTGCGGGAACGAGCGCATGCGGACGTAGAGCCGCTTCAGGTTCAGCAGCATCCGCACCAGGATCTGGCGTCGCGTGGCGCGTGCCAGCAGTGACGGGGCCCACGCCGCCTCTTCGCCCATGTGGCGGTGCAGCAGGCTGCGGCAGTCGGTCTCGTCGAGAATGGCCCCGCTGTGGAAGGGATCGACGATGAGGCCCTCGTCCGGGTCGTCGGTGTGCAGGTCCTGCAGCGCGCGCGCCAGGAAATGGCCGGGGAAGTTCACGCCCTCGGTGCGGATGCCCGCCCGGCGCGCCACCTCGATGTAGACCAGGGCCATCGTGATGGGGATGCCCGTCCGCTTGTCGATCACCTGGTTCAAGCAGCTGTTGCGCGGGTCGTCGTAGTGCTCGCGGTTGCCGAGGAAGCCCAGCTCGCCGAAGAGGTACTTGTTGAGCGCATCCACGCGGGCGACCAGCGGGGCGTCGTGCCCGGGGTCCGCGGCGATGCGCCTGGACGCCGTGAGCCCCATCTCGTCGATGCGATCCAGGTAGGGCTCGGGATCGAGGTGCGGGTACTCGAGGCGGGCGACGAGAAGCGCCGGCGCCACCAGATCCGGCCCCGGCCGGTCGGCCGCGTCCACGATCTGCTCGGCCAGCGTGCGGGCTCTGGCTGCCATCAGTCCGCCACCAGCTGGTCCAGCCGCTCGAGCGTCAGGTGCGAGAGGCCTTCGCACACCAGCTCCGCCTCGTCACGCAGTTCCGCGGCGCTGTACGTGTTGGTCACCGCCACCAGGCGCAGGTCCGCGCCTCGCGCCGACACCAGGCCCCACTTCGAGTCCTCGATGGCCACGCTGCGCCAGGGCTCGAGCTCGCGCCCGGCGTGCGCCTTCAGGCGCGCGAACGCGGTCACATACGGCTCGGGGTGCGGCTTGCTTCGCGCCGTCTGGTCGGCGCCGACGATGACGGGGAAGAACGAGCGCAGGCCGGCGCGCTCGAGGATCTCCTCGATCTCGTGGGTGAGCGCACCCGAGGCGATGGCGATGGGCACCGCCGTGGCGGCCGCGCGGATGAAATCCGCCGCGCCCGGGTAGAGCATCTCGCCCGCCGCGGCCAGCTCGTCGTAGCGCCGGCCCTTCCGCTCGATGAGCGTGGCCAGCCGGCCCTCGTCCATCGCCAGGCCCTTGTCCCTGCCCAGCTCCCTGAACACCCCCACATCGTCGTAGCCGAGGTAGCGGTCGTAGTAATCGCTTTCCGAGAGCGTGACGCCCTCGGGCGCGAGGATCTCCTGGTACGCGCGCAGGTGCAGGCGCTCGCTGTCGGCAATGACCCCGTCGAAGTCGAAGATTACTGCTTGAAGAACCATGTCGGGAGCGAATCGAGTCGGGAGTGAACTGTGTCGGGAGTGCGCTCGGTCGGGATTCGGGAGCGAACTGCGTCGGGAGTCTGACCGCGCCGAATCATCAATCTTTCCAATCTCCCAATCACCCTTCGCTCAATCTCCCAATCCCCAATGAATCACCAATCGCTCAATCCCCCAATCCTCAATCAATCGCTCAATCTGCAATCGCCAATCGCGCAATGCCCCCGTCACCTACCCTCACCCTCCGGCAACCGTTCGCCCGCGCGGACAGGAACGTTCAGCCGGTTCTCGGCCGGGGGGAACGGGCAGTCGTACTCGGCGTTGTAGTAGCAGAACGGATGGTACGCGCCGTTGAAGTCCACCACGTAGATGCCGGTCGCGGTCGGGTCGAGCTCCATGTAGCGGCCGGCCGAGTAGCTCTCGGTGCCGCTCGTCGTGTCGGCAAAGGGAACGAACAGCCGCGACATGGGCTGCCCGACCTCGCTGAACGCGGTGAGCTGCTGCGGCTGGCCCCGCAGGCTGAAGCGCAGCGTGCCGATGCGCTCGTAGTCGCGCAGCTTGCCGGTGGACGTGGGGATCTGCAGCCGCGAGCGGTCCTGCGACAGCTCGAGCTCGGCCGGCACGGCATAGGCCTCGTCCACCGGGTAATAGGCCAGCGGCAGCAGCGTGTTCTTCTTGTCGGGCGGGATGGGCGAGTCGGGCGAGGAGCGGAAGCTCTCGTCCTTTATCGCGCGGTTCTCCGCGACGGTCGCCGGGTAGTCCTCGCCCCCGGGCCCCGGCGTGCAGGCCGAAAGCAGAGCCGTGGCCGATAGGACCAGGTGCAGAGCGTGCCGTTTCACAGAGATCAAATATACCCCCGGCTGGCGACGTGGGCCTTGGGCCTTGGGCCTTGGGTCTTGCGGTCCTGAGGTCCCGAGGGGGACGGCCGCTGTTGCGTTGTGCCGTGCTTCGTGCCCTTCGTGGGCTTCGTGTTCCCGTGGACACGTGACTTCCGTACAGGCGAAGGGCCGGAGCGTTGAGACACCCCGGCCCTTCCTTGAAGCCCCACCGCAGGCCCACCGCAGGCCCACATGCCGCAGCCGCGGGCCCTACTGCCCCGCGACGTTGGTCTGCCGTGTCTTCGCCGGGAAGATCTGCTTGAAGGCCACCATGAAGCGGTCCATCTCCTCGGCCGTGCCGATCGACACGCGCAGGTGCTCGAGCATCGGCGGGAACGGACGGCCCACCAGGACTTCCTTCTGGCGGAACTCCTCGATCACCGGCTGCACCTGGCGGCCCAGGTGCACCATGAAGAAGTTCGTCTCCGACGGGATGACGTCGTAGCCGTACGCCTTCAGGTCGTTCGTGGTCTTCGTGCGCAGCGCGATGACCTTGTTCTTCACCTCGGCCTGCGCCGCGGGGTCCTTGAGCGACGCCACACCGCCGTGCTTCACGAGCACGTTGATGCTGCCCATCGAGAACGGCCGCATCTTCTGGATGATGTCGGGCCGTGCCACCGCGTAGCCCAGCCGCATGGCCGCCAGGCCGGCGATCTTCGAGAACGTGCGCGCGATGATGACCGGACGGCCCGCGAGCACATAGGGGACGGCGGTCTCGTAGTCGGGCGTGTTCACGAAGTGGTGGTAGGCCTCATCGATGAGGATGGGCATGTCCTTCGGAAGGTTCTCGATGATCGCCTTTACTTCCTGCTTCGGCACGATCAGGCCAGTCGGGTTGTTCGGGTTGCACAGGTAGTAGAACCCGAGCTCGCTGGCGTGCTGGTTGGCCAGCTCGATCATCTTGCTGGTGTCCTGCGTGTAGTCGGCCTTGAGCGCCACCTTGATGGCGTCGGCCTTGATGGCCGTCGCGTGCTGATAGACCGACCCGTACGACGGATCGGCGCCCAGGACCTTCTTGCCGCCGAGCAGGAACGTGGTGCCGACGACGTCGAGGATCTCGCCGGAGCCGGCGCCGAGCAGGATGTTCTCGGGCTTCACGCCGTGGTGATCTGCGATCTCCTGCACGATGTTGCCATCCGGGTAGCCGTAGCGGCCGACGTACTTCCACGCCGCGTTCATGGCCTTCATCACCGAGTCGGGCGGGCCGAAGTTGTTCTCGTTGTTGGCGATCTTGGCCATCCGGTCGTACTGCTCGGGCGTCATGCGTCCGCGCGCACGCTGGGCCGCGACGGCCGCCGGCCCGCCCTGGGCCCACAGCTCGGCGCTCGGCCGCGTGCTCAGATATCCCACCGCCGCCGCCATCCCACCCATGAAGTTGCGTCGCGACACGTGCTTGGCCATGTTTCCTCCGGAAGGTCCGGGCCGCCTGAACGTGGCCCGAGCCCTCGGATTGTACGCCCGTTCCCAACCGCCATGTAACACGATGTCTCCGGGGCGTGTTCCGGCGACGGCCCTGCTAGAACAGGCGGGACACGAACAGCAGGACGCCCACGCCGGCCGTGAGCTGGAGGGCCAGCGCCGCCTGGTCGCGGAGGAACAGCACCCCCAGCACCACCATGACCGCGGCGCCCATCAGGAACTCGCGGTAGCGGTCCTCGGCGGTTTCCTGCACGCCCTGTCCGCCGGCGCGCCGGCGCGTGAGGTCGATGACGGCGTTGGCGATGTCGCGGTCGGTCTCCCGGTCCAGCTCGAAGTAGCGGCCGCCGCCAGCGGTGGCGATGGCGGCCAGCGACGAGCGGTCGAGCACCGAGCGGATGGCCGCCTGCGTGGCGTCGCGCTTCGGATCCGGGATGATGCCGCCGGCCGTGGTGCCCACGCCCACCACGTGGACCGGAATGCCCGCGGCCTGGGCCAGCGCCATCGACTTGGCCACCTCGCCGCTCCAGGCCTGGCCATCCGAGATGAGGATGAAGGCCTTGGCGTTGTTCGACTTGCCCTGCAGTTCCTCGTCCTTCTCGAACAGCCGCAGCCCCCAGTAGATGCCGCGCTCGATGTTGGTGTCCCACGACGCATCGTCCTCGAGTCGGAAGGGCGAGCCTTCATCGAGGTGATCGAGGAAGAAGAAGTAGGTGTTCGGGTCCTTCGTCAGGCGCACCTGCGGCGTGGCGATGTGCGCGAAGAGCGCCAGGGCCACGCGGTCGTCTTCCCAGCGCAGCGACTCGCCCAGCATGCGGAGGAAGCGCATGGAGCGCCGCCAGCGGTTGCTGCCTCTCTGGCCCTGCCCTGAGCCTGTCGCAGGGCCGACATCGCCCACGTGCATCGACGCCGAGCCGTCCTGAAGCACCACGAAGTCCACGCCGGCCGTGCGGATGATGGCGGTCGCGGTCTGCGGCCGCGCGAGGGCGAGCAGCGTGAGGGCCAGCGCGGCCAGCAGGCACAGCCACGCCAGGAGCTCGCCGAAGAAGGGGATGCGCTCGCGCACGGGCAGCGTCCGCCGCCGCCTGAGCGCCGCCACGTCGCCGCGCCGCTGCCACGCCTGGCGCAGCCACAGCAGCAGCAGCACGCCGGGAATGACGAGGAGCGGGAGATACTGCGGCGCGCCGAACTCGATCACGTGCGTCTATTCCCCTCGGGCCTCAACCCTTGCGGACGCGCGTCCCGCCCTTGCCCGCCTTCTCGGCTTCCTGCCGCTCGTCGGGCCGCATCGGGACGATCATCTTGAACTGCTTGGCATCGGCATCCACCGGCACCTCGCCGATGCCGCCGTGGATGGTGTTGCCGCTGGCGCTGTAGTCCACCGGCGCCACGTCGCGTCGCCGGGCCGCGATCGCGGCCCTGAGGCGGGTGGCGTACTCGAAGTTGAACGCGGCCTCGGCGCTGTCCGGGTTCTCGCGCAGCACGTCGGCGTAGTTCTTCACCACGCCGTCCAGCCGGCCGACCACCGTCTGCCAGTTGCCGCCGTCGCGCCGGAGCGCGCGGTACGCGGCGTTGGCCGCCAGCAGCTTTGCCTTCGGGTCGGCGGCCACCGCGTCGTAGTCCCCATCCCAGTACTTCGAGGTGGCGCTCAGCGACTGCGCGTCCTCCACCGTCTGGCCGGCGCCCGGCAGCCAGGACGACCACGCCGGCGGCGGCTCCACCGCGCGCGCGCCAGCCTCCTGGTATCGCAGCGTCACCAGGTCGCGCTCGGCCGCCGCCACGCGCCGCTCGAGCTCGCTCCCGCGCCACGCCAGCAGGCCCGCACCGGCCAGGACCGCCGCCACCAACAGATATCCGATTACGGCTCGCATCTCGGTCACTCCCCTGACGTCCGACTCCCGACTTCCCACTCCCGGTTCCCGACGCCCTACGGGAACGTCCTGAACACCGGCACCGTCATCCTCAGCAGCAGCGCCAGCGACCAGAAGGCTGCCGCGGCCATCGCGAACGGCGAGAACCGGGGCCGCTCGGTGCTGTACTGCTTCATCTCGATCTTCCCCGCCGACGCGCGGTCGATGTCCGAGATCGCCTTCAGGATCTGCGCCTCGTCTGCGCCGGGGTAGAAGTGCCCGCCGGTGCGCTGCACGGCGGACCGCCAGATGTCGTCGCCAATCTGGACCCGCCCCGGGACCTCGCGCCCCACCTTGATGAAGTAGATCGGGATCTTCGCG
>DAIRFN010000266.1:0-7775 GCA_036795065.1 Vicinamibacterales bacterium | reverse complement strand
GGTTCTTCAAGGAGGCGTTCATCGACGAGCTGGCCCATGCGGCCGGGGCCGATCCGTATACGTTCCGCCGGGACCTGCTGACCAACGAACCGCGCTTCCGCGCCGTGCTCGAGCGCGTGGCGGCGATGGCCGATTGGGGAAGCCCGTTGCCCGAGGGCGAGGGCCGCGGGATTGCGCTGGTGGAGTCGTTCGGCTCCATTGTCGGGGAAGTGGCGCACGTCGCCGTTTCGCCGGAGGGCGTGCTCCGCGTCACGCAGGTCTTCGCCGCCGTGGACTGCGGCGATGTCGTCAACACCGACGCCGCGACCGCGCAGGTGGAGGGCGGCATCATCTTTGGCCTCTCGGCGGCGTGGCTGGGCGAGATCACCATCGCCGAGGGGCGGGTCGTGGAGGGCAACTTCCACGACCACGAAATGATTCGCCTGGCGCAGGCGCCCCGGATCTCGGTGGAGTTCATCCGGTCGGGCGCGGACCTCGGTGGGCTGGGCGAGCCCGGTGTGCCGCCCATCGCGGCCGCGGTGACCAACGCGATCTTCGCGGCGCGGGGCATCCGCGTGCGGACGCTGCCGATCAGGAACACGAGCCTGGCGACGGTGGCGACCACGACCTGAGCGGCGCCCGCGGAGGGTCAGCGTCCCGCGCGCAGCGCTCGTGCCAGCAGCGGCGCCAGAGAGATGGCGTTGGTCTCGTGCGCCACGGAATCGGTGCTCCACGCCGCTTGCACGCCGGCGGCGCGGAGCGTGGCGATCGCATCCCCGGCGAAGAGCGCGTGCGTGACCACCACGTCGACGCGCGTGGCGCCGGCCGCCTGCGCGGCGTGCGCGGTCTCGGCCAGCGTGTGCCCGGTGCTGGCCACGTCGTCCACGATCACCACGCGGCGCCCGGCGAACGAGACCGGCGGCAACTGGATGCTCACGGCCCGATCGCCCCGCCGCTCCTTCCGGCACACCGCCCACTCGTCGCCGCTGGCTCTCGCCACGGCCTCCACCCACTGCGTGGCCTCGTAGTCGGGACCGAGCAGCAGCGCCTGGATGCCGTGCGCGCGAAGATAGCGGCCGATGAGAGGTGCGGCGGAGAGGGCCACCGCCTCGGCACCCGACACGACCTCGTCCAGGGTCGCCACCCGGTGCAGGTGAGGGTCCACCGTGATCAGGCGATCGAAGAGCGAGGCCAGGAAGCCGCCGACATGCCGCTGGCTGACCGCCTCGCCGGCCGCGAACGCCTGGTCCTGCCGCATGTAGGCCAGGTACGGGGCGACCAGCGTGAGGTCGCGCGCACCCAGCTCGCGCGCCGCCTGTGCGGCGAGCAGCAGTTCCAGCAGCTTCTCGTTCGGCCGGTGCAGTGAGCGCAGGATGGCCACGCGGCGCGGCAGCCGTGGCGGGAGCGTGAGCTTGATCTCGTCGTCCGGGAAACGGTGGCGCGAGATGGCCGCCGTGGGCACGCCGGCCGCCTTTGCCACGCGCCGCGCCAGCCCCCGTTCGTCGTCGAAGTAGAGCAGCATCAGAACTCCACCGAGACCTCTGGCAGGACGTCTCCCTCGGGTCCGAGGGTATAGCCGGAGCCGTGGCTCGCGAACCGGCGGGCGAAGTCGAGCTCAGCAGGGCTGGCGGAGTGGACCCGGTAGAGCGGTTGACCGCGTGCCACGGTGTCGCCCAGCTTGCAGAAGAGATCCACGCCGGCGGACTCGACGTTGGGCGCGCCGGCCAGCCGCGCGATGCGCGCCATCCGCTCGTTGTCGATGCCGATGACCAGGCCGTCCTGCTCTGCCACGACCTCGTGCACCAGCGGCGCCAGGCGCGGGCGGCGCCACTCGAACTCCCGGCGTCCCTGGGCGTCGATGATGTCGTTCATCCTGGCGAGCGCCCGCCCCGAGTCGAGGATGTCGCGTGCGACCGAGAAGCCGTCGCCACCACGCAGATCGGGATCGAACTCGAGCACGCGGCCCGCGAGCCTCAGCGCCTTCAGCCGGAGATCGGACGGCGCCGCGGGATCGTTGTTCAGCACCTGCAACACGTCGCGTGCCTCGAGCACCGGGCCGATGCCACGGCCGATGGGCTGGCGGCCGTCGGTGATGACCGCGTCGAGGGCCAGCCCGAGGTGCCGCGCCACGTACTCGAACAGCTTCTTCAGCCGCTGGGCATCCGATATCTGGCGCACCTTGGCGGTGGGGCCCAGCGGGATGTCGAGGACGAGGTGCGTGGACCCGGCCGCCATCTTCTTCGACAGGATGGAGGCCACCATCAACCCGGGCGAGTCGAGTGACAGCGGGCGCGACACCGAGATGAGCACGTCGTCGGCGGGAGAGAGCGCCGCGCGGCCGCCCCACGCCAGGCAGCCGCGGTGCGCGCGGACGATGGCCTCCATGCGCTCGAACGGGAGCTCGACCTCGGCCAGGCACGCCATGGTGTTCGCGGTGCCTGCGGGCGATGTGATGGCGCGGCTCGACGTCTTCGGAATGAGCATCCCGTGCGCTGCGACGATGGGCACGATCAGCAGCGACGTCCGGTTGCCGGGGATGCCGCCAATGCAGTGCTTGTCCACCACGGGCCGCTCGTGCCAGTCGAGGCGGCGGCCGACGTTGACCATGGCCTCGGTCAGATGGAGCACCTCGTCATGATCGAGTTCCGTCTTGCTGGTGGCCACCAGGAATGCGGCCAGCTCGATCTTCGAATAGCGGTGGGCGGCGATGTCGCGCACCATCGCGGCGATCTCATCGCGCGCGAGCCGCTCGCCCGCGATCTTGCGCTTGAGCGAGGCGATCGACGCCGGCGGCTCGGCGTGGGCGATGTGTACCGTGGCGCCCTCCGTGATGCCGAGCAGCGTGAAGGCCTCCTCCGACAGGCCCAGTTCGCGTTCCCCGACCAGGCGGGGGTCGTCCACCACGTTCAACACCGCGAGGATGGCGCCGTTGTTCGATCCGACCTCGACCTTGGAGAGCGCCTGGAAGCCCTCGGCGCGATACACGGGGCAATCGCGTCGCAGGTAGACGACGTTCTCGCGATAGGTGTCGATGGCCACCTTGCGGGCGGTGAGGGAGGAGGGGACAGGTGCGGGAGACATCGCGCTCCATGCTACCCGGGCAGCGGGCGGTGTGCGCTATTGAACAGACGTCTCCCCCGCACCGCTGCTACCGTTAAAGTCTTATGAACGTGATTCAACGGGACGTGGACGGTGTCGCGGTGCTGGACCTGATCGGGAGGCTCACCTCGACCGAGGGCGTGGGCCTGCTCGGCGGACGGGTCGCCACGCTCCTGGCAGATGGCCGGACCCGGGTGGTGTTGAACCTCGGCCAACTGAGCTACATGGACAGCAGCGGGTTGGGTGAGATGGTGTCCTGCTATTCGAAATTGCAGAAGGCGGGCGGAGTCATCAAGCTCGCGCAAACGACCGACAGGATCCAGGACCTGCTGGCGATCACCAGGCTGGTGACGATCTTCGACAGCTATGACACCGAGGCCCTGGCGCTGGCCAGTCTCGCCATGGGCGTGGAAGGCTGAACGTGGCCGGCCCGGGCCATCACCCGTGCCGGTCCGATGTCGGCCAGGTCGCACCAGAGGAACAGCAGGGGATCGCCGCCCAGGAACACCCTGGCGCTCTGGCGCAGCTCTGGCGACGCGCAGTGGAGATCCCGCAGCGCCAGCTGAATCACCCGGATCGCGAGTCGTTGATAGCCCACCAATGGGTACAGCGAGAGTCGCTCGGGTTCGAGACCGCCCGGGGTCACGGTCGTGGGCGACAGTGTCCGTAGCGGCGCGATGGTCGAGGGGGCGGGTCGGTGTGAGCGGGGTTTCATGAGTCTGCTCGCCAAGCCGGCCGCTCCGCGCTAGAGCAGGCCGGCCATCCAGGCCGAGAGGCTCATCGCCTCCAGCCGCCGACCGGCCGCGTGGCCTCGCTGCCCGCCGGATGCTCGACATCGTGCAGCACCTGGGCGATGGAGACCGCAGGCTCCCTATTCTTCCAGGTCATGAACGCGACCATTGCCATGCCGCCAACCACTGCCAGCACACCAGCGACGGAGAGGATTCCCATAGCCTCCATCGTAGAGGGTTCCACGCCGCGGCGCTGTTCCTTCTTGAACACTCCGCCGGGCGTTTGTCGGCGTATGGCAGCGGGCCCATGCTAGAGTCCATCGTGGGAACCGATGGCCCGATCCCGACGCCGTGCCAGTTCGCCCCGATTCAACCCGCAGACCTTTCTCGAGTCGGCGGGGGCCACCAGCACGGTCGTCACCTATCGCAGGGGCGCGGTCATCTACTCGCAGGGCGACCCCGCCGACAGCGTCATGTACTTGCGGAAGGGCAACGTCAAGCTCTCGGTCGTGTCGAGTGCCGGGAAGGAAGCCGTCATCGGCATGCTGGGCCCGGGGGAGTTCTTCGGTGAAGGCTGCCTGGCGGGCCAGCGCCTGCGCATGGGGGCCGCCGTCGCGCGCAACGGCGCCACCGTGATGACCATTCCCAAGCGGACCATGCAGGCCCTCCTGCACGACCAGCCCGCGATGTCCGACCTGTTCATCGGCAAGATGCTGGCGCGCAATATCCGCATCGAAGAAGACCTGGTTGACCAGTTGTTCAACACCAGCGAGAAACGCCTGGCCCGGACGCTGCTGCGCCTGGCCTCCTACGGCCAGTTGGACGCGCCGGCGACGGTGATGCCTGCCGTCTCGCAGGAAACCCTGGCCGAAATCGTCGGCACGACGCGGTCCCGGGTGAACGTGTTCATGAAGAAATTCCGGGAACTGGGGTTCATCGACGATACGCATGGGTTGCGGGTGAATCCCTCGCTCCTGAGCGTGGTCCTGCGCAAGTGAGGCCGCGTCAAGAATTCGTCACATCACGCTCGTGTGGGTGTAGTATGTGCGCGTCAGATGGGTCGGACGATCGTGGTCGGACGGCGCGAGGAACCCGAGATCAGGGAAGCAGTTACGAGGAGCCGAACGTATGTCACAGCATGAAGGCCTGAACCGGAGATCGTTTCTGAGGAACGCGGGGCTGACTGCCCTGGCGGCAGGTGCCGCCGGCACGGGCGTCCCGCTGGCCGCCGCCGCCCCCGAGACCCAGCCGTTCGCGCCCGGGCCCAACGGGAAGTACGACTTCGACACGCCCTACAACCGGTTCGGCACCAACTCGGTGAAGTACGACCAGCAGATCCGCGTCTACGGGCCGAACAGCGTGGAAGTGGGCATGGGCATCGCCGACATGGACTTCCGGGCGGCGCCGTCCATCACCAAGGCGCTGAAGGCGCGTCTCGAGCACGAGAACTGGGGCTACCTGGATATGCCCGCCTCGTTCATGGAGAACGTCATCGCCTGGAACAAGAAGCGCTACGGCGTGACGTTCGAGCCCTCCCAGGCGGTGGTGACGATGGGCGTGCACCCCGGGCTCATCGCGACGCTGAAGGCCTTCTCGCCGAAGGGCACGAAGGTGCTGCTGCAGACACCCACCTACAACGGCTTCTTCGGCGACCTCACCGCCAGCCAGACCCTCGCGGAGGAAGTGCCGCTCAAGATCGTGAACGGCCAGTACGCGATGGACTTCGAGCAGTTCGAGAAGCAGATCAGCGTCGACACGAACTCGTTCATCCTCTGCAACCCGCAGAACCCCACGGGCAACTGCTGGAGCGCGGCGGACCTGACCAGAATCGGCGAGATCTGCCTGAAGCACCGCGTGGTGGTGCTGGCCGACGAGATCCACTGCGACTTCGTCACCAAGGGCCAGAAGTACACGCCGTTCGCGAGCCTTGCCAACAAGGCCGTCGTCGACAACAGCATCACGTTCAAGGCGGCGAGCAAGTCGTTCGGCCTCGCCGCGCACAAGGTCGCGTGGTTCTACACGACCAACAAGGAGTACCTGAACCGCATCAAGGTGCAGCATCGCGCCGAGCTCAACACGCTGGGCATCATCGCCAACCAGGGCGCCTACACGCCCGAGGGCGAGGAGTGGCTCAACCAGGTGGTCGAGTACATCGACGGCAACCACGATTTCGCCGTGGACTACATCGCGCGCAATATCCCGATGGTCAAGGCCTACAAGGCGCAGGGCACGTACCTGATGTGGCTGGACATGACGGCCCTGGCCGAGAAGATCAACACGAAGCAACTGGCCGAGCAGCACAACCAGGCCAAGGCTGCTGACGCCCCGGCGCTCAAGCCCGAGCAGATGCTCGAACGGTGGCTGGTGAAGTACGCGAAGGTCCACGTGAACCAGGGCGCTTCCTACGGCAAGGGCGGCGAGAACCACGTTCGCATGAACATCGCCACCTCGCGCAAGACGCTCGAGAAGGCGCTTTCGAACGTGGCCAACGCGTTGAAGCCGGCGACGCTGTCGACGGCGCTCGACTAGACTCGCCACCCGGGCATGCGCCCGGCGATGGATAATCAGGGGCGCGGCCTTCGGACGAAGGTCGCGCCCTTCTCACGTACGCATGTCGCGCATCGTCATCACCACGTTCGGCTCCTACGGGGACGTGAACCCCTACGTGGGCCTCGCGCTCGAACTCCGGCGCCGGGGGCACCAGCCCGTGCTGGCGATGCCGGCCATCTATCGCGCGGCCCTGGAGCAGGAGGGGCTGGAGTTCCACGCCGTCCGGCCCGACCTCGACCCGAACGACACCGCGCAGATCAAGCGAATCATGGATCCCGCCCGCGGGACCGAGGCGATTTTCGGGGAACTGGTCATTCCCAACCTGCGGGCCACGTTCGACGACCTGCACGGCGTCTGCGAGAAGGCTGACCTCGTCCTCACCCATCCCGCGGCGCTGGTCGGCCCAATCGCAGCCGAGGCCCTGAAGCGACCGTGGGCGTCCACGGTGCTGGCGCCGATGTCGTTCTTCTCGGTTTGCGATCCGGTCGTGCCGGCACCGGCCCCGTGGGTGCACGGGTTGCTCACGCGTTCGCCGGCGATGAGCCGTCTGTTCGTCTGGCTCTCGGATCGCATCACGCGCCAATGGGCGAGCCCCGTGCAGCGCTTCCGCGAGTCACTGGGTCTCGATGCCGGCGACAACCCCATCCTGGCCGGCCAGCATTCGCCGCACCTGGTGCTGGCGCTCTTCTCGACGGTGCTCGCGGAGCCGCAGCCCGACTGGCCCCGGAACACCTGCCTGGCGGGGCCCATCCTCTACAACGGCGCGGGTTCGGCGGACGTGTCGGCCGAGATCGAGGCGTTCCTTGCGGCTGGTCCCCCGCCCATCGTGTTCACGCTGGGCACCTCGGCCGTCGAGGCCGCTGGATCGTTCTACGATGTCAGCGCCGAGGCGATTCGCCGCGTCGGCCGGCGCGCGGTGATGCTGGTGGGGCGCCACGCGCACAACCGGCCCGCGGTGACGGACGACCGCCTCCTGGTGGTGGATTACGCGCCACACGCGGCGCTGTTCCCACGCGGGGCCGCCGTCGTGCACCAGGGAGGCGTGGGCACGCTGCACCAGGCCCTGGCCAGCGGCCGGCCCATGCTGGTCGTGCCCCATGCGCACGATCAGCCGGACAACGCCCATCGCGTGACGCGTCTGGGCGTGGCGCGGTCGCTCTATCCGAAGCGGTACACGGTGGACGCCGTCGCGCGCGAGTTGGCGCGATTGCTGGACGACCCGGGCTACGCGTCGCGTGCCTCGGCGGTGGCCTCCGTGGTGCGATCGGAGACCGGCGCCGTCACCGGTACGAAAATCTTCTTGGCCGCCGACGCCGCCAGCAGCGTCACATCCGCCCCCGGCGCCGAAAGATGCGAATACTTCCGCGGGTCGGCGCCGTCCAGCGTATAGTACAGCTCGCCTCCGCCCGGGTTGCT
>DAIRFN010000265.1:0-7841 GCA_036795065.1 Vicinamibacterales bacterium | reverse complement strand
TACCCGATGTCGTGCGCCATGCGAGAGGGCCGCCACTGCAGGCCCAGGTTCATGATCTTGTCGAGCAGCGGCCCATACTCCACGCCGGCGTGCCGGGCCGACTCGGCGAAGTCCTCGCCCTGCGCCAGTTGCGGGTTCGGGTTGGCCTCGATCACGAACAGCTTGCCGTCCTCGCGCAGGCGGAGGTCGATGCGCGCGTAGCCCGACAGGTCGAGCGCGCGGTAGGCGCGCTTGGCCAGGTGCTGCACCTGCAGGGCCATCTCGGGCGCGAGCTGGGCCTCGGCCGTCTCGATGCCGTGCTTGTTCTGGTACGCCACGCTCCACTTCACGCGCTCGGTGGCGATGTGCCAGCTGTTCTCGCCCATCTTCGCAAACGACATCTCCCACACCGGGAACACCTGCAGCCGCAGGTTCCCCATCACGCCCACGTACAGCTCGCGCCCATCGACGTACTGCTCGACGATGGCGGCGGTGCCAATCGACTGGTGGATGAACTGCACGCGCCGCGCGAGCTGCTCCTCGTTGGCCACCACCGACGCCTGCGAGATGCCGATCGACGACTCGTAGGTGGGCGACTTCACGATCAGCGGGAACTTCAGCTTCTTGGGCACCGCGGGCTTGCGATTGAGCGGCACGACCGTGAAATCCGGCGCCGGCACGCGGTGATAGGCGAACAGCTTCTTCGCCAGCGACTTGTCGCGCGCGAGCGTCAGCCCGCGCGGGTTGCAGCCCGTGTAGGGCAGCCGCAGCAGCTCCAGGTAGCTGACCACGTTCTGGTCGAAGACGCCGATGTCGGCGAACGCCTCCATCAGGTTGAAGACGATGTCGGGCTTGAAGTCCTCGACGTTCTGGCGGATGGGGGTCAGGTCGTCGTGCACGCCGATGACGCGCAGCTCGTAGCCGCCCTTCTTCAGCGTGGACACCACGTCCCATTCCATCCGCCACGCCGCGGTGGGCACGTCGGCCAGGTCCGGAGCGTCCGGCGGGACCAGATCCTTGTGGACGAGCACGAGCACGCGACGAATCGTCATAGCGCCACCCGGTGACGGCCGCTGTGCAGGTAGTTCATCACCTGCACCGTCAGCAGCACGGTGAATTCCTGCCGCGCCTGATCCTCGGGCAGGGCCATCCGCAGCTTCAACTCGCGCGACCGCGCGATCATGTCTTCGAGCACCTTGTCGATCGTGTACTGGTAGATGCCGGTCCACTCGGCCACCATGCGCCGCACGGCTCGCCGGTGGCGCTGGATGAACTGGACGGCCGTGGGCCGTTCGGCGTGCTCGGCCGCGTCGGAGAACAGCCGCCGCAGGTCGCGGTCGTAGAACGCGGGGTGGTCCACGCCGTAATGACGCCGTTTGCGGCGATAGTGTTGCCGCAACGTCTTGCGCTGCCGGCGCAGCGGGTCCACCTCGTCGCCCGCCGCCACCCGCGGCGGCCGCCCCACCAGCGACGTCATCAGGCGATCCACGTATTCCAGCTTCTTGATGGCCGGCCAGCCCGCGTAGCGCTGCTCCCAATTGGCGCCCGGCGTCAGCCACAACGCGAAGGTCTCGGCGAAGTCCTCGTCCGGATGGCTCTGCGCGTACCACGGGTCGAGGTGCAGGACGAAGCTCTTGCTGTAGGGTTTGGGCGTGTAGAACTCGGGATAGGGCTCCGACGACTTGCCGAAGATCTCGCGCCGCTGCCGCCGGAGCCGCAGCTTGTAGGCGTTGTCGACGACGTGCCCGGCCTCGTGCCGCAGGATGCGCATGCACCACTCGTGCTCGCCGCCCTCCACGGCCAGCATCTGCGACTGCTCGAGCTTCTCGAGACGCGGGTGTGCCAGGTAGAAGGGCACGGCCATCGAGGCGTGGCCATCGGGCGTGAACCACTCCTCGGCGAGGTAGAAGTGAATGGGAAAGTCGAGGCCGCGCGCCGTGAGCTCGGTCTTGAGCTGCGCCAGGCGCGTCTCCATCACGGTGCCCGCCAGCGACAGCGGCAGGTCGGACATCCGAAAGTCGAGCAGGGCCTCGTCGGGCAGCTCGGCCCAGTTGTCCGGCACGGCGTGAGGGCGGGCCATCGGTCGGGACGGATCAGGGGGCGACGGCGGCGATGGGCACGGACGCGGTGAGCACGCGCTCCTTGCGCCAGGCCACCAGCACGCGGTCGCCCGCGCGCACCATGTGCGGCACCCCGGTCGCGCGGCCGCTCACGCTCTGCGCCACCACCAGCGGCGGGCCGGGCGCGCGCCCCGGCGACACGCGGCGCACCAGCACCTCGCCCACGCCTTCGCCGCGGCGCTCGAGCCAGCTCACCAGCGTCGCCCCGTCTTCCAGCATCACCACGTCCGGCCACCCCACCGGTCTCCCTTCGTCGATGACGATGGGGTCGCCGAAGGTGGCGCCGCCATCCTCCGAGAACGCCATCTTCAGGCGGGGCGTGTCCTTCGCGGCGGTGAACCACGCCACCGCCACGCGCTGCCCGCGAGCGGCCACGGCGGGCCCGTTGGTCGGGCAGCCGGGAATCATCCAGCCGTCTGCGTGCACCGTCTTCGGCTCGGTCCACGTCCCGTCCACGCGCCGGACGATGGCGATGTCGCGAATCTCGCCGGGCTGATGGTCGCGGTAGACGGCCACGGGGCCGTTGGCGGTGTGCGCGATGTCGGTCATGCAGCACGAACAGACGTCGGCGTCCACGACCTGCTGTCCCTTCACCGATCCATCCATGCCGAAGCTCACCGCGGCCAGGGTCTTGGTGTGCTCTTCCTCGTGTCCGCCGGCCGGCGCACCTTCGTCTGGAGTGAGCGGGTTCAGGTAGATGGCGTCGGCGCCGCCCTCGCGTGGCGCAAAGGTGAGGAAGCCGGCGTAGTCGGACACGTTCTTCATGCCGTCCTCGAACACCGTCTGCCAGGTCGCACCCTCGTCTGTGGACCGGGCCACGCGAATGCCGTAGCCGTACGAGCCCTGCTTGCGCCCGGTGTTGACCAGCCAGTGCGCGACGAGCGAACCGTCCGGCATGGCGGTGAGCGAGGGATGATCGGCCCAGTTGACGAACCAGTTGTTGCCGCGGGCGATCTCTCGCGCCGCCTGCCATCCCTGCCCGTCGAAGCGCGAGAACTTCAGCGCGTGGAAGCCCTCGCCAGCCGGCTCGATCCACACGAGGTAGATGCGGCCGTCGGCGCCCGCGGCCATCGCGTAGGTGTTGCTGCCGGCGCCGGACGGCGTGGCCAGGGAGGTCACGGGCGACTGGGCCGCCACAGGTGGCATCGAGCCCGAAGCACCGAGCACACCCGTACACAACGCCGCCGCGCCCGCGCGGGCCATCGCACGCGAGCACACCCGTTCCAGCCTCATGCAGGGACCCCTAAGGGATGAAGGTGAACTTGCCCGAGCCGGACGTGGCGCCGCCCCACGGCCAGAACGCCGCGCCGCTGCGTGGCCGGGCCTCGGCGCGGACGATGACGTAGTACTCGCGATTCTGTTCCAGCAGGCCCGTCTCGAACAGCGGAAGGCGTTCGAAGGTGGTCATCAACTGCCGGACAACGGCCTCGTCTTCGACGACCCGCGATTCTTCCATGCGGCCATCGAGCGTGCGGGAAATGGTGTGCCGCCTGGTGAGGTTGTCGTACTCGACCGTCGTGGACACCACGGCAATGCCGATGGTGCGGTCCACCCAGGCGGGGACCTTGAGCTTGAGCTCGACCGTGTAGGTGAAGGTGGTGCGAAGGCCGCTCTGGACGACCGCCCGAACCTCGTCCGTGAACCCCTGTTCGAGCGCGAACGACACCAGGACCTGGCCGTCGCGCACCATGGGACGCACCCGGAGGGTCTCGGCCGACACCGGTACCGCCATCGTCACCAGGCCCACCAGCACGACCCACCCGATCAAGCACCTCCGGACGAACGCACGCACTCGTCGGAGACTGTAACACACCCGGGCAGCCCCGGGGCGGGCGGGCGTCCCCGTGGCGGGGGTGCTATGATTCCAGCCAGTTATCGGCACCATGATTCGACGCCTCCGTGTGGTTGCCATCGCCGCGCTGGCCACCTTTGCCGTGGCCACCCCCGGGTCCGGGCAGGGTCAGGGACTGCTCTACTCGCTGTTCGAGCGGTATCTGGACTCGCTCCGTCAGCAGACCGGCATCCCCGGGCTGTCGGCCGTCATTGTTAGAGACGGACAAATCGGCTGGGAGCGCGGATTCGGCCAGCAGGACGCCGAGCGCAACGTCGCGGCCACCCCGGATACGCCCTATCCCATCGGGGGGCTGACCCAGATCGTCTCGGCGGTGCTGCTCGGCGCGTGCACGGAGCAGGGCGTGCTGAACATCGACGAGCCGGTCGTGCAGTGGGCGCCGGACTTCCCCGCCCCGTCGGCCACGGTGCGCCACGTCCTGGCGCACGCCTCCGCCGGCGCGCCGGCCGGGCAGTTCCAGTACGACGAGGCGCGTTTCGCCGCCCTCACCACCGTCGCTCAGAGCTGCACGAGCGAACCCTTCCGCAAGGCCATGGCCGAGGACGTCCTGGATCGGCTGGGCATGGCCGACTCGGTACCCGGCCAAGACCTGGGCAGCGAGCAGAGCCCCGCGCGCGAGCTGTTCGAGAGGCCGCGGCTCGACCGGTATGCCGCGGTGCTGGAGCGGCTGGCCCTGCCCTACCGGGTGGACAGAAGCGGCCGCGCCACGAGGAACGACCAGCCGGCGAATGGCTTGACGGCCGCCGACGGGCTGGTGTCCACCGTACGCGACCTGGCCCGTTTCGACCGGGCCCTGGACGATGGGGTGCTGCTGCTGCCGCAGACCCTGTCGGTGGCCTGGAGCCCGGCGAACTTCACCGGCGCGCCCCTGCCGACCGGCCTCGGCTGGTTCGTGCAGAACTACCAGGGCGAGAAGCTCATCTGGCAGTTCAGCCACATCCCCGACGCCTACTCGGCACTCATCCTGAAGATGCCCGCACGCCGGCTCACGCTCATCATGCTGGCCAACAGCGATGGCCTCAGCACGGGTGCGAACCTCGAGCAGGGCGACGTCACATCCTCGCCGTTCGTCAAGATCTTCCTGCGGCTGTTTGCCTAGTCCCCCGGAAGCGTGGTGCCTTGCACAATTCCCGGGCGGGGCATCCCGGCTCGCGGCGTTGCTCCTCCCGCAGATATGCTCAATATCCTTGGTCGTCGCGCCTTGCGATCCGGGCGCCGCGCTCCGGGACTTGTACAAGGCATCACGCTTCCGGCGGACTAGGGAAGTGTTGACGGAGGCCCCGTCCCGACCGACACTGAGGGGCCCCGGCCGGCCGTCCTCCCCCCGCCCGCTGATCATGCGCCGTGCCTCGACGCTCCTGCTGATCGTGATGATCGTGTTCCTGGCGCCGGTGCCGGCGGCGGCCCAGGATCTGCTCGTCATCCCCTATCTCGGCTTCACGTTCGGCGGCGGCAGCTCGCTGTTCGCGGATCTCGAGCAGGGATCGGGCGAGACGGCCAGCGCGCTGGGCGCGTCGGTGGCACTCGTGGGCGCGGGCCTGCTGGGCCTGGAGGCCGACATCGGCTACGTGCCGGGGTTCTTCGAGCGCGGCGAGCGTGAGATCGTGGTGCCCGGCAGCTTCGTCACCAGCCTCACCGGGAGCGTGATCTTGACGCTGCCGTTGAGCGTGACACGGGAATCGCTGCGCCCCTACCTGGTGGCGGGTGGCGGGTTGATGCGGGCCGAGGCCAGGGAAAACCTGTCGCTGTTCCCGATCCGGAGCACGATGCCGGCGGTGGTCCTCGGCGGCGGCGCGACCGGGTTCCTCAGCAACAGTGTGGGTGTCCGATTCGACCTGCGCTATCTGCGAAGCCTGGGACAGGGCGATGACTTCGTGCTTCGCGAAGGCGCGCGCGTGCGGTTCTGGCGAGGGAGTGTCGGGTTGGTGTTGCGGTACTGACGGTGTCGGGAGTCGGGAGACACCGGCGGCACCAGGCGAAGTCGGGCATCGCTCCTGGTTCAAATCCGCCGGCCGCACGGCGCTACCAGCGCAGGCTGGCCCGGATGCCGATGGCGCCGCGCGAGAACACAGGCGACACCGTCACGTGGGTCTCCGGCGCGCGGAAGACGGTCGTCATCCGAGGGACGAGTGCCCCTGCGGCAAGGCCGAGACCCGCGCCAAACGGCGCGGCAGCGATCGGGATGCAGTCCGGGTCGGACCGGCACGCCGGCGAGACTGCGAGGAGCACCGGAAGCGCGAGAGCGCCGATGAAGGCGCCCCTGCCGAGCGAATAGCCGCGCACGGCGACCTCGCGAACGACGGCGCTCGTGAAGTGCTTTTCGCCGGCATCGGTTTCGATGGTCATCTCGTCACCGGTGAGGCGCGTGAGGCGACCGGCGGTCCTCACGCCCGCCAGGTCCTCGATCCGGAGCCGATCGCCGAGGTCGACCCGAAGGGCGAGGTCGTCGAAGGGCCCTGGAGCCTGCGCCGATCCGCGAGATGGCGTCATGGCGGTCGGTGAAGGGTAGACGGTCGTCTCCCGGGCGACGAGCGGACTCAGAGCCAGTCCGACGAACGCGCCGACGCCACCGAGCAGAATCGGGCCGTCCGCGCACTCCTCGCGATCCGTGCCCGTGCAGGCCACCAGCGCGCCAACGGCGGCACCAACGCCGGCCCCGATGAGAACGTCCCGGCGCCGCGCGGGGCGACGCACGGTGATCGTGCGAACAGCGGCGATGGTGAAGCGTTTCTCGCCGTCGTCGGTCCGGATGGCGATCTCATCGCGCGCGAGGCGCGTGAGGCGGCCGGTGGTCGCCGCCCCCGACTCGTCCTCGATCCGGAGCCGGTCGTCGAGGTTGACTCGAAGCGCGAGGTCCCCAAAGGACGGGAGTGGCTGGGCCGGACTGCGAGACGCCGCCAGCAGCACGAGAGCCATGGGCAGGGCGACGAGGCCTACGCGCATCGGACGCTCCTGCCTTCACGAAGCGTCGTCGCGGCCGGCGCGGCGAGAGCCGTCGCCCTATGTGCGAAGCGGCGGCACCGTGGTCGAATCGTGAGCGAGTAGTGCCGCACCTGATTCGAAGGCTACCACGGCGGCAGGCGGACCCGCCTGCTTCGCAGGTCTTGCGCATCCGAGCGGCGCCACCAGCATCCGTCGGTACAACGAGCGCCCGCCCGGACAATCCGAGGCTGCAGAGGACTTGCTACACTGACACGTGTCACCACGAGCGCCCGTAGCTCAGTTGGATAGAGCACCGGCCTTCTAAGCCGGGGGTCGAAGGTTCGAGTCCTTCCGGGCGCGCCACACTTTCGCCTCGCGACTGACAAACGACTGACAATCGGTACGGTCTCGAGGCCATGTCCGCGCCCTACTGACTGACCGCCTTGAGCTGGCGGCGTCGTTCCCACAGCCCGGTCATCGACCGGCGAAGTTCTTCATCCGTGATGTTCAGATACCGCTGCGTCTGCTTGATGTCGGCGTGGCCGAGCATCAGTTGGATCGTGCGGATGTCCACTCCGTCGCCAAGGAGCCGGCAGGCGCCCTCATGACGGAAGTCGTGCCAGTGCAGGTCGATCTGCCGCAGCTTGGCGCGATCGACGCGAGCACCGGGTTTCGCGCGCGTGATGTCGTGGCCGTTCGCGAGCAGCAGCAGGGATTCCCACGCTGTCTTGAAGTCCTCGATGTACTCGCCGCCGGGCGAGCCGAACACGAACGCGCTTGGGCCGAGTGACGCACGGCGCTTCAGGATTGGCGCCAGGCGTCCTTGTGGATCGAAGGGTACCCGGCGATTCTCCGAGTCCTTCGCGTGTCGCCCTGGGATGGCGATCTGGTGACGCTCCCAGTCGACGTGCCGATTCTGAATCCGCAGCATCTCGCCCCGGCGACCGCACGTCTCCAGGGCGCCGATG
>DAIRFN010000264.1:0-7897 GCA_036795065.1 Vicinamibacterales bacterium | reverse complement strand
CGAGCGGGTGTGAGCGTGAGCAAAGAAACCACGAAGACACGAAGGGAATCACGAAGGCCACGAGGTCCTTGGGGGGAGGGTAGTCTGACTGCCCCCCACGAATCTTCGTGCCGTGCTTCGTGTTCTTCGTGCCTTCGTGGTCTCTTTTTGCGGGGCGTCTGCGCGACGGCCCTGGCGTTTCTCTCGGTCGCGTGCAGAGACAACCAGCCCGCGGCCGGGGCGCGGTCGACGGGGGAGCGGGCCACCACCCGCGCCTACGACGGCGCGCCGCCGCCCATTCCCCACGACGACTCCCTCGATGAGTGCGTCACCTGTCACGATGGCGATGGGGCCGAGATTGTGGGCATCGGGGTCGCGCCGGCCTCGCCCCACGGCCCCATCGCGGCGTCGGGCGGCATGCAACGCTGCCGGCAGTGTCACGTGCCCACGGAGACGCCCGCGCTGTTCGTGGCCTCGCGCTTCACGGGGCTGCCACAGGGCCCGTGGAAGGGCTCGCGGGCCACGCCCGGCGCGCCGCCCACGATTCCCCACACGCTGCACCTCCGCGAGAATTGCCTCGCCTGTCATACCGGCCCCGCCGCGCGCGCCGAAATCCGCACGACGCACCCGGAGCGCATCCGCTGCCGGCAGTGTCACGTGCCGGAGTAGCTCCGAAAAGACACCACGAAGACGCGAAGAAGACAGAAGACGACACGAAGAACACCAGGGTTGCCCGGCCAAGAACCGCCCCCCCCCCGAAGATCTTCGTGCCGATCTTCCTGTCCTTCGTGTCGTCGTGGTGTCTTCTTACGGCCGCGGCGTCACCGGCCAGCCCTCGGCCTTGCCGTCCTGCGTCACCGTGGTCGTGATCCGGAACAGCTCGCCTTCGGCTGGAGGCAGCACGTACGAGAACCCGACGGACGAGGAACTGGCGACCGTCGTCCATTGACCCGTCGCGCGGTCCAGCCTGTCCACCGCGTACTTGTACCGCTTGGGCGTATACCACGGCGCGATGCCCAGCCATTTCGACTGCAGCTTCACGACGACCGCCTGCACGTCGCGGTAGTCGCGATTCACGACCATCGCGTAGTCACGGCCCGCGCCGTCGCGGAACATCCCAAGCACAGCGCCCGCGCGGCCCTCCTCGCCGATGACCTGCAGCCAATGCTCCTTCGGAAGGCTCCGCGTTCCCGCGGGCAGCGGCGTGGTGTGGAAGACGTCGATTGACGCGAGCCCCGCCAGGGCCTGGCCGAGCGGGTGAATCTCCTTGTTGATGGCCGCGACGTCCTGGCCGGCGGGCGTGAGCGCGCCGGTCTTCTCCGCGAACACCATGTCGGCGTGGAACCACTCGACGCCGGTCACGCCGTACGCCAGCGACGTGTAGATGCTGTGGCGCAGCCGGCGGCCGTTGTCCGCCAACCGGGCCTGGTCGCCCCATTCGATCCCGGGGTTCGCCGATACCTCGAAGCAGGCCGCGAGTGGCACACCCGCGCGCACCGCCGCCTCACGGAACTGCTCGAGCTTCTCGAAGTAGCGATCGCTGCCCCACCACCACTGGTAATAGTCGAAGCTCAGGAGGGGAGGGCGCGCTTCGGCCATGTAGGCGCGCAGGAACTCTCCCGTCGTCGAGAGCATGTTGACGAAGGGCACCTGGCGGGGCGCCGCCTGCTCGAAGGCCCTGAACTGGCGGCCGATGCCGGCGAACACCGCTTCCGGGAACGGCTCGTCGCCGAGGTGATACCCCCAGACCACGGGTCTAGAGGCGAAGCGGCTGGCGACCGCGGGATCGGTCGTCTTGATCATCGCCTTCAGCCCGTGCCGCGCGACCGTCTCCAACTCGTCGGCGGACGCGTCGATCACCGTGAAGCCGGCGTCGGCCATGGCCCTCGCGCGGGCCTCCACCCCGTCGATCTTCGGTGCCCGCCAGGCGTAGATCCAGAAGTCGCGGGTGGCCGCGGCCGTGGGGGCCTGGGCGCCTCCGGGGACCGGAGCCAGGCCAAGGGCGGCCACGAGAGCGACGCAGAGGGGGGGTGCGGGCCATGAGGTGCGCATCGCGCCATCATACGCGCCCGGGTGAGTGCGGGATTCCCGGCGGTCGTGGGGTCGACCCCGGGTTCTTCTCGAATTTGCCGGAACTCGTCCGTGGAATCGTTCTTGTATGATGACCCGCACCGGCTTGCGCGGCGGCGGGTTTCCGGCGCCGGATATGACACAGGTCATAATCCGGGGCGGGAGAACGATGCCAGACTCGGCGGCACATAGGAGGAGGGCTTCAGATGATCCGACATGTTCTCGTCGCGCTCGTGGCCCTGGTGTTCTCAGCGGGCCTGGCCTACGCACAGCCGAAGATCGAGAGGGCGCCCATCAAGCCGACGCCTGCTTCGGATGCGCAGGGTATGTTCTTCAACTACTGCGCGGTCTGCCACGGCGGCACCGGCGTCGGCGACGGTCCGGCGGCGTCGGCGCTGACCAAGGCGCCCGCCGATCTGACGCGGATCAGCGCCCGCAACGGCGGCCAGTATCCCGAGATCAAGGTGAAGCGGTACATCGAGGGGCTGGACCAGGTGGCCGCCCACGGCTCGCGCGATATGCCGATGTGGGGCGACTTGTTCCGGGGCCTCAACCGGGACACGGCACAGATCCGCATCCAGGCGCTGAGCGACTACATCAAGACCCTGCAGAAGTGACACCGCGGGCATGCCGCGCGCGAGGGACCGCCGTTTGATTGCCTCGCGCGCTCATGCTACGGTCGCACCGATGACTCGCCGCGAGCTGCTGGCCGGGGTCAGTGCCTGGGCCTCCTCGGTCGTGCTCCTCGGCGGGCAGCACGGGATCCGCCAGCGTCACCCGCCGCAGACGCCTGAGGAGTTGGCCGGTCCTGCCGATATCACGCTGCGGATCGGCGAGGTGAACCTCGAGCTGGCGCCCGGACGCAGCGTCAAGACCCTTGCCTACAACGGCCAGGTGCCCGGCCCGCTCCTGCGTGTCCGCCGCGGCCGCCCGCTGACCCTGGACGTCTGGAACGACACCCGAGAGGAAGACATCGTTCACTGGCACGGCCTTCACATCCCGGCGGACGTGGACGGGGTCTACGAGGAGGGCACGCCTGGCGTCCCGCCCAACGGCGGCCGGCGTCGCTATGTCTTCACGCCAGAACCGGCGGGCACCCGCTGGTATCACAGCCACAATTCCGCTGGGCGCAACCTGAAGAAGAGCACCTACACCGGCCAGTTCGGGATGGTCGTCGTCGAGGACGGCGCCGACCCCGGCGCCTACGACCAGGAGGTGCCCATCCTGCTGCACGAGTGGGATCCGTTCTTCAGGAGGAACGGCCCGCTCGATGTGGAGTTCAAGTACTTCTCCATCAACGGCAGGATGCTCGGCGCGGGCGAGCCGATTCGCGTGCGCCAGTCCGAGCGCGTGCTGTTCCGCATCGTCAATGCCAGTGCCACGCTCGAACACCAACTGGCGCTGCCTGGCCACGTGTTTCGTGTCATCGCGCTCGACGGGAACCCGGTGCCCCAACCGGTGGCGGTGCATGTCGTGGACGTGGCTCCCGGCGAACGGGTGGACGCCATCGTGGAAATGAACCGCCCGGGCGTCTGGGTATTGGGCGGACTGAAGACGCCGCAGCGGGAGGCAGGCCTCGGCATCGTCGTCGAGTACGCCGATACCTCGGGGCCTCCGCGTTGGGCGCCCCCGTTGCCGTTCGTGTGGGACTACACGGCGTTCGGCCCGGCCCTCGCCACCCGACCCGAGCCTGACGGACGGCTCACGATGGCTTTTCGCGCGAAGGACGACGGGCACCACTGGATGCTCAACGGGAAGTCGTGGCCCGACACCGACCCGATCCTGGTGGAGCGCGGGAAGCGCTATCGCTGGGTGCTCGACAACCAGAGTGCCGATCCGCACCCTGTCCACCTGCATCGCCACACGTTCGAGTTGGTCAGCATCGCGGGCCGGCCCACATCGGGTGTGTGGAAGGACGTCGTGGTCGTTCCGCCGTGGAAGCAGGCCGAGATTGACATCGTGGCCGACCAGCCCGGGCTGGCGCTCTTCCACTGCCACCAGCAGTTCCACATGGACAACGGTTTCATGGCAATGATGCAGTACGCGGGCGTGCCCTGAGCCGGACACACTGGATGGGCGCCTGCGGGCGCTAGGACACGAGACCCATCACGACCAGCACCGCCATCGAGATGGCCGCGACGGTGAGAGCGTACGGGAGCTGCGTCGTGACGTGGTCCATGTGATCGGAGCCCGCCCCGAACGACGACAGCACCGACGTGTCCGACACCGGCGATGCGTGGTCGCCGAACAACCCCCCGCCGATGATTGCGCCCACCGTGAACAGCACCTGCGTGTCGATGCTCCCGCCCGAGAGGCTGAAAGCCACGGGCATGGCGATGGGCGTCAGGATGGCGTACGTGCCCCACGACGTGCCGGTGAAGAACGAGACAAGGGCGCCCGTGGCAAACGTCGCCGCTGGGAGGAAGGCCGCCGTCATCCACCCTTCGGTCGCCGACACGATGAACTGCTGCGCGCCGAGCGTCTTCGATACCGCGTTGATCGAATAGGCCAGTGCGAGGATGACGATGGCGGGCAGCACGCCCTTGATGCCGGCCATGGCCACCTCCACGGCGTCCGTGACGCTGTCGAAGTGGCGCCCCACGGCGAGGGCGACCGCCTGGTACATCACGGCGGCCAGAAACGCCTCGAGGATTTTCACCTCGCCGATGGCGAAGAACGATCCCACGGCGATGCCGAGCAGGATGGCCACCGGCACCAGCAGGTTGGCCACGAGACTGGGGCGTCGGCCGGGGAGGGGCGTGATGGTGTCGAGCTCGCCGCCCGTCAGGGGCACCGCGCCGTCCCTGATGAGCTTTCCTTCGTTCAAGGCGCGCGCCTCGGCGCGGCGCATCGGGCCGTAGTGGGGCAGCAGGCCATACGCCAGCAGGCCCGCCATGGCGGCAGCCAGCCATCCGTAGAGGTTGAACGGAATCGCACGGATGAAGAGCGCCATGCCGTCGGCCGTCGTGGTGATCGGGCCGTGGCCCTGCATCAGGCCCGCGATGTACACGGCCCAGCCGCTCAGGGGCAGCAGCGTGGCAACCGGCGCGCTGGTCGAGTCGAGGAGGTAGGCGAGGTTCTCGCGTGACACGCGGTAGCGATCCGTGAGCGGACGCGCGATCGGGCCGGCGAAGAGCGGACTGAAATAGTCGCTGAAGAAGACGAACAGCCCGAGGAGCCATGCGAACCCCGCGGCCGCCCGGCGCGATCGCAGCCGCGTGGACGCCCATGCAGCGAAGGCGCCGATGACGCCGGCTCGGAGATAAAAAGCGATCATCACGCCGACGGCGACCTCGATCATCATCACCCAGATGAAGTCGCTGGTTCCCAGCGCCGTGCGGAAGATGCGCGTCAGCCCGGTGGCCGGATCGAAGCCCGCGAGCACGCCGCCCGCGATGCAGCCAGCCAGCAGCGAGAGTGCCGCGTTCCGGGTCCAGAACGCGAGCCCGAGCGCCAGCATGACGGGCAGGATGGAGAGCGCGCCGAGCGACGCCTGTTCGGGCATGGGTCTTCGGGCGTCATCATATGCGCAGACGAGTCGCGCGCTCCGACAGATACGCCACCGCGCCCGCGATGGACGCCACTTTCGGGTAGTCGGGCTCGGGGATCTCCACTCCCGTCGCCTCATGAAGGCCGATCACGAAGTTCAGGAAGTCCATCGAGTCGAGATCGCACTCCTCCCGGAGCGGCGCGTTGGCCGGGATGTCGGCCTTCGCGGTCTCTGGCGCCACCCGCGCCAGCGCCTGCCGCACGATCGCCGTCAGATCCTGCTGGGTCATAGGGTCTCCGGAGACTGCAGCCGCCGATCGACCGCCGCGAGGAAGAGCCCCGCGCGATGCCCGTCCACCGCGCGGTGATCGAACGAGAGCGACGCGCTCAGCACCGGGCGTGCCTCGATGCGCCCTTCGATCACCCACGGGCGATCGACGATGCGGCCGAAGCCGACAATGGCCACCTGGGGCGGGTAGATGATGCCGAGCACGCCCTCCACGCCCAGGTCGCCGAGGTTGGTGACCGTGATGGTGGCGTCGGTGAGCTCCGAGCCGCGCAGCGCGCCCGCCCGCGCGCGCGCGACCAGGTCCGAGAGGCCGCGCATCACGGCGCTGAGATCACGCTGGTCCACGTCGTGCAGCGCCGGCGCGATGAGACCGCCGCCGCGCAGCACGATGGCCGTGCCGATGTGCACGGGCGCCGAGGGCTGCAGTTGCTCCTCGGTCCAGAAGCCGTTCACGTCGGGCACGTCCGACACGGCGCTCGCCACGGCCTTCAGGAGCAGCGCCGCCGGCAGCAGCCGGTCCTCGATGGATCGGCGCTGATTCTCGGCCCGCAGCCAGTCCATGGTCCTCGACATGTCGATGGTGGTGGTCACGTATGCGTGGGGAATCTCGCGTTTCGATTTCGCCATCGCCGCCGCGATGGCCCTGCGCATCGTCTGCCGCCGATCCGGTGCGACTGCGGGGGCCGGGGCGCCAGTCGGGGCGCCTTCCACGTCAGCCAGCGTGATGGCGCCGCCAGGGCCGCTGCCCTTCAGGAGCTGGAGGTCCACGCCCAACTCGCCGGCACGGCGTCGCGCAGCGGGGGAGGCCGCGACGCGTGCACTCGGGCGAGGCATCGGCGCTGCCACGGCTCCGGTCACCGCTGGTGTCGCCTCGGTCACGCGCGGGATCGACGGCGCGGCGGCCGGGCTCACCGCCTCGGCCGCGGCGGGCGGCGTCGCGGGTGCTGGCGCCGGCGTGCCGCCGGGTTCGGCCGCGGGACCCCCTGCCGAACGAATGCGCGCCAGCGTCCGCCCGACGGGCACCTTCTCGCCAGGCTCCACGACAATCGCGTCGAGGACGCCGTCCTCGAACACCTCGATCTCGATGGCGCCCTTGTCGGTGTCCACCTCGGCGACGATGTCGCCGCGCTTCACCGTGTCACCGGGCTGCTTCAGCCACTTGATCAGGGTGCCGGCTTCCATGTCGGCGCCCAGGGACGGCATGCGAAAGTCAGACATCGGCTCCTCGTGCGCCTACCGTCCACCCCGGGCGGTGGCAACGCGGCGAGGATGGAGGCCGGTTGCGGCACAGCCGCATCTTCGAGGTGCTTTGGATAGGGGATGGGCACTTCCTCGGTGCACACGCGCGCCACCGGCGCATCGAGATCGTAGAACGCCTGCTCCACGAGCCTGGTGGTGATCTCGGCCGAGAGGCTCCCGCTGCGCCACCCCTCGTCCACGATCACCGCGTGATGGGTGCGGCGGACCGAGGCGACGACGGTGTCCATGTCGAGCAGCCGCAGCGTCCGCAGGTCGATCACCTCGACCGACAGTCCCTGCGCCATGGCCAGCTCGGCTGCCTGCAGCGACTTGAAGAGCGATCCGCCGTAGGTGACCAGGGTCACGTCGTCGCCGCGCCGGCGGACGATGGCGCGGTCGATGTCCACGGGCCCCGCGTCTGCGGCCAGGTCGCCCTCCATGTTGTAGAGGGCCTGGTGCTCGAAGATGAGCACGGGATCCGGATCCTCGAGCGCGGTCCACAGCATGCCGCGCACGTCCTCGAGCGTGGCCGGCGCCACGATGCGCAGGCCGGGCACGTGAGCGTACCAGCCCTCGAGGCTGTGGGCGTGCTGGGCCGCCAGTTGCCGGCCCGCTCCGGTGACCATGCGGATGACGAGCGGCACGCTGAACTGGCCGCCGGACATGTGACGGATGGTGGCGGCGTTGTTCACAATCTGGTCGAGCGCGAGGAGGCTGAAGTTCACCGTCATCACCTCGACGATGGGCCGCATGCCGCCGAGCGCCGCGCCGATGCCGGCGCCGACGAAGGTGCTTTCCGACAGCGGCGTGTCGCGAATGCGCTCGGGGCCG
>DAIRFN010000263.1:0-7937 GCA_036795065.1 Vicinamibacterales bacterium | reverse complement strand
GGGGTATTGAGTGATTGGGTGATTAATTGAGCGATTGAGCGATTGAGCGATTGAGTGATTCAGTTGTCACGCGAACGAATCGCTCGATTGGTCCAATCGCTCAATCACCAATCACTCCCTCAATCACTCAATCCACCAATCGTCAATGAATCGCTCAATCTGCAATCTACAATCAGTCAATGTCCACCTCGGCCGCCCTGCGGGTGCTGCGTCAACACGGCGTCGCCTTCACCGAGCACCCCTACCGCTACGAGGAGCGCGGCGGCACCCGCGTGTCGTCGCGCGAGCTCGGGGTGGACGAGCACGCGGTCATCAAGACGCTCGTGATGCAGGACGAGCGCCAGCAGCCCCTCATCGTCCTGATGCACGGCGACCGTGAGGTGTCGACGAAGAACCTGGCGCGGCAGATCGGCGCGAAGACCGTGGAACCGTGCGAGCCCGGCGCTGCCGAGCGACACACCGGCTACCAGGTGGGCGGCACCTCGCCCTTCGGCACGCGCAAGGTGATGCCCGTCTACGTCGAGCGCGGCATCCTCGCCCTTCCGCGCCTCTACGTCAACGGGGGGAGGCGCGGGTTCCTGGTGGGCATGACGCCCGCGGACCTCGCCCGCGTGCTGGCCCCCACACCCGTGGACGCGGCGCAGGAGGCCGCCCGGTAAGAAGCCACGAAGACCTGAAGGGCACGAAGAGGGCCGACGCCAGACCCCGGTTGTCGCCATTGCGATCAATAGTTGACACAAGTCAACTATCTGGTGGACTATGGTCCACCAGAGGAAGCCGCCGCCCATGCCGCCGCCCGCCCGGCCCGATTCCCGCCTCGACGCCGTCCGGCGGTTCAACCGCCTCTACACCCAGCGCATCGGCGTGCTGCACGACGACTACCTGCACAGTCCGCTGACGCTGTCGCAGGTGCGCGTGCTCTACGAGGTCCATCGCGATCCGCCGTCTGCCGCCTCGGAACTGGCCCGCGAGCTCGACCTCGATCCCGCCTATCTCAGCCGCCTCCTGCGGGGCCTCGCGCGCACCGGCCTGGTGCGGCGGACGGCCGCGGCCGGCGATGGGCGCAAGAGCCTCGTGTCGCTCACGGCCCGGGGCCGCCGCCTCCTCGACACGCTCCAGGAACGATCCCGGGCGGAGGTGGCGACGCTGCTCGCGCCCCTCTCCCGCGAGGCGCAGGACGAGCTGCTCGCGGCGATGGGGACCATCGAGCGCGTGCTCACCGGCAGGGCGGGCGCCGCCCCGCCGTACTTGCTGCGACCGCACCAGCCGGGCGACATGGGCTGGGTGGTCTCCCGGCACGGCCTCGTCTACGCCAACGAGTACGGCTGGGACATGACCTTCGAGGCGCACGTGGCCGGCATCGTGCAGCATTTCATCGAGCACTTCGATCCGGCGCGCGAGCGGTGCTGGATCGCGGAGCGGGACGGCAAGCCGGTGGGATCGGTCTTCCTGGTGAAGAAGTCCGCCACGGTGGCCAAGCTGCGCCTGCTCATCGTGGAGCCGTCGACGCGCGGCCTGGGTATCGGCGCGCGGCTCGTGCACGAGTGCTCGCGGTTCGCGCGGCAGGCCGGGTACCGCAAGATCACGCTCTGGACCAACAGCATCCTGGACGCGGCACGCCACACCTACGAGCGCGCGGGGTACCGCATGATCGCGCGCGGCGCCCCCGAGCATCGCTTCGGCAAGGACCTCGTCTTCGAGACGTGGGAGCTGACGTTGTGAGCGACCTCCCGGGAGCGCCCAAGACCGGCGACGTGACCTACGTGTGCGGGCACGCGCCACGCGAGATCGCGCGCCTCGCCCTCCAGTCGCGCATCTACGAGGCGGTGACGAGGCGTCTCCTGTCCCGGGCCGGCATCGGCGCGGGACGTCATGTCGTGGATCTGGGATGCGGCGGCGGTGACGTGAGTCTTCTGGCTGCCGAAGCCGTGGGGCCAACGGGATCGGTGCTGGGCGTGGATCGCTCGGCAGACGCCGTCGCGGCGGCCAGGGCGCGCGCGCGCGAGGCGGGCCAAGCGCACGTGCGCTTCGTGGTGGCCGAGCTCGATGCCTGGACCCCCGAGACCCAGGTGGACGCGGTCATTGGCCGCTTCGTCCTGATGCACCAGCGCGATCCCGTGTCGCTGCTGGCGCGGGCGCGGGCGTGGGTGCGGCCCGGCGGCGTCTTGGCATTCGTGGAGTCCGACAACGCCTGGTGCCAGCCCGGGCGGCACTCGCGTCCGCATTCGCCCACCTATCACCGCATCGTCCAGGCATGGCAGCGCGTCCTCGGCGCCGCTGGCGCGCATCTCGACATGGGCTCGCGCCTCGCGGAGTGCTTCGTCGCCGCGGGACTGCCGGACCCGTCGGATGAGGTGGACACCCCCACCACGGGCGATCCGGCGTCACCCATCTTCCGGTTCGCCGTGGAGAGCCTGCGCAGCATGCTGCCGCTGGCGGCCGCCTCCGGCGTACCCGTGCCGGCGGCGGCCGAGATCGACACTCTCGAAGCATCGCTTCGAGCCGAGGTGGCAGCGCTCGGCGGCACGCTCAGCGCGCCACCCGGGCATGCGGTGTGGGCCCGCGTGCCCGGCTAGTCTCCTGGTTACCGCCGCGCGCGGATCTCGTCGAGCAGCGTGCGCAGCTCCGCGATGGCCGCGCCTTGCTCGGCCACCTGGCGCGCCAGTTCAGCGCGCTCCCGTTCGAGGCGCTGCACCTCCGCGAGGAGGAGTGGTGACAGGGCGTCCGGGCGGACCGACTGCGCTTCGCCGGCGGCGTTGTTGACGACGAGCCCGGGCATCACCTCGGCTACCTCCTCGGCGATCAACCCGTACTGCGTCATCCGAGCTCCTTCGTTCGCTCCAGACTTGTCGCGAAACGACACGGGCCGCAGCGACTGGACGATGCGGCTCGAGTCACCGATCGGGCGGACATCCTCCATGGTGCGCGCGGATGTGGTGACGGTGTTGGTGCCCAGCTTGCCCCCGGGCGTCACGTACACGGGCTGGCCACCGATGGCGGCGGCGCCATGGATATTCCCGATGTAGGTGGCGTTGCTCTCCGTCTGGAGGCCGTCTGCCCCAATGTAGATGTTGTTGTCCCCGTTGACCAGGGTATCGCCCGCAAATCGCCCAATGGCGACGTTGTTGCTGCCCAGGCTGTAGTAGAGGGCGTTCTGGCCAACCGCAGCATTGAAGTTGCCAGAAACGTTGCTGTACAGCGCGTTGTCGCCGACGGCGGTATTCCCAAAGCCGCCTGTGCTGGCCCTCAGCGTTCCCAGGCCAAGGCCAGTGTTCGATTGGCCGGTGACGTTGTTGAGCATCGACTCGAAGCCGACCGCGGTGTTGTAGCTGGCCGTGTTGGCATTGAGAGCGGCGTAACCGAGGGCGACGTTGAACCCCCCCGCGACGTTGGCGGACAGGGACGCGGCGCCCACCGCGGTGTTGACAGAGCCAGTCGTCGTCTGCTCCAGCGCCCCTGAGCCGACCGCCGTATTGTGTGTCCCCGTGGTCACCCCCGCCAGTGCAAGCGCGCCGACCTTCGTCGAGTTCGTCTCGGGCCCCGCGTGGGTGTGGTCGCTGCGCGCGGCCGCGGTGGCCGCCCCAGTACCCGCGAAGTCCACCGCCAGGGCGACGTCGCCGGACGTCCCTCCGCCGAGCAGTCCGACGCCTGCGGCCACACCCGTGATGTCGCCACCTCCGCCGCCCGCTGCCGCCGCGCAGGTGACCGTGCCGTCCTGGTTCACACCAGTCATCAACTCTCCGGCCGGGCACACGCCGGTCACGCGCGACTGGATCTGTGTTGGGTCGATGGCCGACAGCCCGATGCCCGCGGGCGGGCGCGGGCTGCCGCCGGTGCTGGCGCCCGCTGTGAACACGAAGGCGCCGGCCGCCCCCGCGCTGTCGCGCCAGGTGCCGCCGAGGGTGGCGAGCGCGATGATGGCATCCACGTGCACCGGCACGCCGCCCGGGGCGGTGACGATGTTCAGGCCGAAGCCGATGGAGCCATCGGGATTGAGGAACGCGAGTCCCGTGACCCCTGCCTGCTGGCCCGCGCCGCACTGATCGTCGGTGCCGTCGATCTGGTACTGCGCGCCCTGCTGCACGACGGTGACCGACAGGACGTTGCAATAGGGTTGCAGCTGCCAGCGGAAGGTCCCGAGCGGCTGCGCAGAGGCCGCCGCGGCGGTCAGGCCGACGAGCAGGATGATCGAGAGAAACGTTGCGGGTCGGTGTTGCGACATGGGCACTCCAGTCACGGCCTGAGCAGGGCGGCCGCGCGGCGCCAAGTGTCAGGGGTGGGGTCCCCTCACGCAAATGGAACGTGGGTGGATTGGAGGTGGCACCGTAAGCGTGTGATGGCAGGGGAGTTCGAGCGCCATGTGGCACCATGCCCGGCCGCGCAGCGGTTCAACCGCGCCGCCACCCGGGCCACCTCTGCCAGGTCGGCCACGCCGACGAGCACCCGCTGCGGTAGACTCGCCGCACCATGTCCCAGAGCCCTTCCCATGCCGCCGTGGCCACTGCCGTTACTGCCGTACTGGCGTTGAGCCTGTCAGCTCCGGCGCTCACGCAGCGCGCTCCACGCGCCAGAGATCTCGGCGTGCCCTTCGACGGGACGCCCGGCGCCGCCAACGCCATCACCGATGTGGCCGGCGTGACCGTTGGTCACTCGACCATCATTTCCGGGGAGGGGGCGCTTCGCGTGGGGCAGGGCCCCGTGCGCACCGGCGTGACGGCCATCCTCCCGCGAGGACGCGACTCGATGGCGCGGCCCTCGTTTGCCGGCTGGTTCTCCCAGAACGGGAACGGGGAGATGACCGGCACCACGTGGATCGAGGAGTCCGGCTTCCTGGAAGGCCCGGTGATGATCACCAACACGCACAGCGTGGGGGTGGTGCGCGACGCCGTCATCCAGTGGCGCATCAAGAGCGGCCCGCCCGACGCCTCGGGCTACTGGTGGTCGCTGCCGGTCGTCGCCGAAACCTACGACGGCGTGCTGAACGACATCAACGGCTTCCACGTGAAGGAGCGGCATGCCTTCGAGGCACTGGACGGCGCCCAGGGCGGGGCGGTGCCGGAAGGCAACGTCGGCGGCGGCACCGGGATGGTGTGCTACGGGTTCAAGGGCGGCATCGGCACCTCGTCGCGGGTCGTGAAGGGTGGGGAGGGGTCGTACACCGTGGGCGTGCTGGTACAGGCGAACTTCGGCCGGCGATCGCAGCTGATGGTGGCCGGCGTGCCCGTGGGCCGCGAGATTCCCCAGCCGGCCCAGGCGGCCGTCCTGGACGATCCCGTGCGCGGCGACCTCGGATCCATCATCATCGTGGTGGCCACCGACGCGCCCCTTCTGCCGCACCAGTTGAAGCGCCTGGCGCGGCGCGCGACGCTCGGCATGGGCCGCACCGGCGGAACGTCGGGCAACGGATCGGGCGACATCTTCATCGCCTTCTCTACGGCCAACACCGAGGCCTTCAAGGGCTCCGGCCTGGCCACGCTGCAGATGGTCTCGAACGAGGAGATCAGCCCCATCTTCGACGCCACGGTGCAGGCGACTGAGGAGGCCATCATCAACGCACTCGTCGCGGCCGAGACGATGACCGGTGCCGACAACCGCCGAGTGGAGCGCCTGCCCCACGATCGGCTTCGCGAGGCGCTGCGCACGTACAACCGGCTGGCGCCGTAGTCGCGCGCATCACCATCCGGCCCGGACAGCGTAGTACAGGCCGAACCCGATCGCGGCGCCGATGCCGAGCAGGGACGTGATGCTGCTCGTGAAGTAGGGATAGACGGTGAGCAGGAGCCCCGCCACCGCGTGAGGCCACCGCGCCTGCTTCTTGCCGTACACGATCAGGACGAAGCCCACCCCGCTGGGGATCATCGACAGCAGCAGCCAGGCCGGGTCGAGCTCCATGCCCGAGCGTACACCCGGGAGCGCCCATCGAAGGCGGCCGTAGCGGTATCAGCGGGGTGGCCCGCGGCGGGCAACGGTTCAGCTGCCTCGCCGCGCGCAGGTTCCTCTCGCCATCGCCACCGTCCGGTATTGATACCTCGGGCGCCATGGAACCATGACGGTGGCGGGCAGATAGGCGCTGGCATATATACCTACAATAGGTATAGTATGCCGACCATGGCACGATTCGACCCATCGACGTACTTACCCCTGACGCCCGCCATGTTCCAGCTGCTCGTGGCCCTCGCCGACGGCGAGAAGCACGGGTACGCGGTGATCAAGGAAATCGCCCGGCGGACAGACGGCAAGGTGCGCCTGAGGGCAGGCACGCTCTACGCCGTCATCCGCCGCTTCGTGGACGACGGGCTGATTCAGGAGTCGGCGGAGCGGCCGGACCCGGCCCTGGACGACGAGCGTCGGCGCTACTACCGGATCACGGATCGCGGGCGCGCCGTGGCGATGGCCGAAGCGCGGCGCATGACCGACACGCTGGCGCAGGCGCGGGCCAAGCTGGGAGCGATGTGATGCAGGAACGACTGTTCCGCTGGCTGCTGCGCGTGCTGCCCGAGGAGTTCCGGGATGGCTACGCGCGAGAGATCGAGGCCACGTTTCGCGCGGAGGCGCGGGACGCGCGCCGCAGCGGCCGTCGCGCGGCGCTGGTGGTGCTGTGGCTGGCGACCATGGCCGACGTGCTGAAATCCGCTCCGGGGCAGCACCTCGACATCCTCTGGCGGGACGTGCGCTTCGCCGTGCGTGCCATGGTTGCGCGTCCGGCTCATGCCCTGACCGCGGTAGGCACCCTGGCGATCGGCATCGGCGCCAACGTGGCGATGTTCGCCGTGGTGGACGGCGTGTTGCTTGCGCCGCTCGATTATCGCAATGCAGACCAGCTCGTGTCGGTGAACGAGACGAGCCACGGCGAGGACCCCGGCAACATGGGTTACCTCTCCTTCGTGGACGTGAAGTCACGCGCGCGCAGCTTCAGCCACCTCGTGGCGGCCACACAGTCTACGGCGACCTTCAGCGGCGGCGGGCAGGATCCCGAGCGTGTGAACGCGATGCGCGTCTCGCGCGAGTACTCCGAAATGGTGGGCGTGCTGCCCGTGCTCGGGCGCGCGTTCACGGAGGCCGAGGATCGGCCGGGCGCGGCCCGACGCGTGGTCATCCTGAGCGATGGACTGTGGCGCCGGCGGTTCGGCGCCGACCCCTCGGTCATCGGGCGTCCCGTCACCATCAGCGACGTGCCGTTCACGATCGTGGGCGTGATGCCACGCGGATTCGACGACATCGTGGCCAGCCGTTTCTACCAGGACGCGGCGGTGTGGTTTCCGCTGGGCTACGACCCCGCGGCCAGCTTCGCGTGCCGGACCTGCCGACACCTGTCCGTGCTTGGTCGCCTGGCGGCTGGGGTATCACCAACGACCGCCGAAGCGGAGCTGACCAGGCTGTTCGAGGCCATCGAGCGGGAGCATCCCTCGGACTACGCCGGGGCTGGCGCGCGCGTCACGACGCTGGGCGACGTGTTCCTGGGGCCGGTGCGGCCCGCACTGCTGCTGTTGTGGGGCGGCGTGGTGCTCCTGCTCCTGGTGTCGTGCGCCAACGTGGCCAGCCTGCTGCTGCTGCGCGCCAGCGAACGGTCGGCCGAAGTGGCCGTGCGCGCGGCGCTTGGGGTGACGCGCAGACGACTCGTGCGGCAGCTGCTGACCGAGTCGGTGCTGCTGTCGTGCACGGGTGCGCTCGTGGGGCTGCTGCCCGCGTGGGCCGCCGTGCGGGTGATGGCGACGTATGGACCGCGAGAGTTACCGCGCCTGGCCTCGCTTGCGGTCGACGAGCGCGCCGTGGCCGTCGCGGTGCTGCTGGCGATGGCGAGCGGTGTGCTGTTCGGCCTCGCACCTCTGCGGCAACTTGGACGGCAGGACGCCCTGGATGCCCTCAAAGGGGCGGGTCGCCGAACGGGCGGAGCAGCCGCCTGGCGCGCGCGGGCCCTCCTCGTCACCGGCAATGTG
>DAIRFN010000002.1:0-54640 GCA_036795065.1 Vicinamibacterales bacterium | reverse complement strand
GCGGCTTCGTCGCGGCCCGGCTCCAGCCAAGACAGGAGGTGATGGGCCGCAAATTTTGCAGCAGTGAATCGAGCGGCGACGTCCATGCTGCCGCTGATATCGAACAGAATCGCCAGGCTGATCGGGGCGCGATCCGTGCGGAACTGGCTGATGACGCGGCGTTCGCCACGATCGATCACCTCGAAGTCCCGGGCTTGAAGGCCAGTCACGAGCCGCCCCTTTCTGTCGCGCACCGTCGCACTCACCGTCACGAGGTCGACGCCCGACTTGAAAACCGCCTGGCCTCCCTCCGGTTCTTGCGCCGGCACCGGGGTGGGCATCAGGAGCAGCCCTAGACCCAGAATGCTTCCGGCGAGGAGGCGCCGCTGCATGCCCCTCCTATATCCACGAACCGTACCAAGTGAGTAAGGTATTGAAAACATTGAGTTAAGCCACATTTCACGGCGCCGATTGCGTCCCCGACCTCATGTAAGCGTGTAGCTTTTACACGAGGCCTGCCGGTTCCCTGACGCCTATATCGGCACGTCACCTTCGATTCTGGGGCACCCCGCGCGAATCCGCTGTCCAGTCCGGCACTCCGCACCCTGCACCCGCACTCGCACCCTGCACCCCGCACTCTGCACCCTGCTACCATGTCTCTCCGTGTCCACCGCCACCACCGCCGCCATCCGCACCGCCAAGCGCGTTGACCGCTTCACCTACGCCATTCGCAATATCGTTGCCGAGGCGAAAAAGGTCGAGGCTGCTGGCAAGAAGGTCCGGTACCTGAACATCGGGGACCCGATCCAGTTCGGGTTCGTCACCCCCCCGCACCTCATCGAAGCCGTGGCCAAGGCCATGCGCGACGGCCACAACGGCTACACGGCCTCGCCGGGTATCGTTGACGCGCGCGAGGCGGTGGCGGCCGACTTCACCAGGCGTGGGGTCGAGACCTCGCCCGACCGCGTCCTCATCACCTCAGGCACCTCCGAGGGCATCGAGCTGGCGCTCACCGGCATCGTGGACGACGGCGAAGAGGTGCTGGTACCCTCGCCCACGTATCCGCTCTACACCGCCGTGCTCGCGAAGATCGGCGCGACGCCGGTGTACTACCGCACCGACCACACCCACGGGTGGCAGCCCGATCTGGATCACATCAAGAAGGCCATCACGCCGAAGACGCGCGCGCTGGTGGTGATCGATCCGAACAATCCGACCGGCGCCATCTACTCGGACGACATGCGGCGCGCCCTCATCGACATCGCCGAGCAGCACGGACTGGTCATCCTCGCAGACGAGGTGTACGGAGACCTGGCCTACGACGGGCCGGTGCCGCCGATGGCGCTGCTCGCGCCCGACGCGGCCATCATTTCCTACTCCAGCCTCTCGAAGGCCTACCTCGCGCCCGGCTGGCGCGCGGGCTGGATGGCCGTGGGTCGCACCCCGCGCCTCGATCCGGCACTGGCCGCCATCAAGAAGCTCGCGGATGGACGCCTCTGCAGCCCGGGACCCATGCAGTACGCGGTCACCGCGGCGCTCACGGGCGACCGCTCGCACCAGGACGGCTTCCGCCGCGAGCTGCGCCTGCGCGCCGAGCTCACGACCGAGCGGTTGAACAGTATTCCCGGGATGTCGTGCGTGAAGCCGAAGGGCGCGTTCTACGCGATGCCGAAGATGACACTGCCGCCTGGCAAGACCGACAAGGACTACGTGTTGGGCCTGCTCAAAGCCACCGGCATTCTCGTGGTCTACGGCTCGGGCTTCGGCACCGACGCGGCCGACGGCTTCTTCCGCGTCGTCTTCCTGGCCTCGCCCCAGGAGCTCGGCGAGATCTACGACGAGATGGCGGCGTACGCTTTCGCGTGAGCGCACCAGCCGCGCGAGACTCGCGGCTACCGCTGGTGGTGCTGGGCTACATCGCCCTCACCATCGTGGTCACCTGGCCGCTCGCGCTCGGGCTCGGCCGCGATGTCCCGGGCGACCTCGGTGACTCGCTGCTGAACATGTGGATCCTGGCGTGGGGAGCCGACCACGCTCCCGGCCTCCTCACCGGCGCCACGTCGTGGCAGGGATTCTGGAACGCCGGCATCTTCCACCCCGAGCCCTACAGCCTCGCACTCTCGGAGCACCTCCTCGCCCAGGTCCTCCAGGTGGCGCCCGTCTACGCGCTCACCGGCAACATCATCCTCGGCTACAACCTGATCTTCCTCTCGACGTTCGTCCTCTCGGCGACCGGCATGTACCTGCTGGTCCGGGATCTCACCGGCGACTGGCGGGCCGGCGCCGTTGCCGGCCTCGCGTTCGGCTTCCTGCCCTACCGCATCGCGCAGGTGCCGCACCTGCAGATTCTGAGCGCGCAGTGGATGCCGCTGTCGTTGTGGGGGTTCCACCGCTACATCGCGCACCGTTCCGCACGCGGGCTCGTTGGTGGCGCCGCGGCGCTCGTCATGCAGAACCTGTCGTGCGGCTACTACCTCCTCTACTTCGCGCCCTTCGTGCCGCTCTTCGTCGTCCAGCAGCTGTGGGCGGCCCGTCGACTGAAAGACCTGCGCGCGTGGCTGGCCTTGTCCGCCGCTGGCGTTGTCGCCGCCGCGGTCACCGTGCCGTTCCTGCTGCCCTACATCGAGGTGCAACGGCTCTACGGTTTCGCGCGGTCGCTCGACGAGGTGCGCGCGTTCTCGGCGAATGTCTGGTCGTACGCGACCGCCTCTGAGTCGCTCCTCGTGTGGGGACGGCTCCTCAGACTGCACGCGGGGCCCGAGGGCGCTACGTTCCTCGGCGTCACCGTCCTGGTCCTGGCCGCCCTTGCCGTGGGAGCCGTGGCGAGGGACGCGTACCGCGGCGCCCGCGACCTGCCCCCGCTGTCGGCCCCGCGGCGTGCCGTCGCCATCGTGCTGGCTCTCGCGGTGACCGTGCAGACGCTGGTGCTGCTCAGCACGCTCATGGTCGGCGGTTTCAGGCTCGCCGGGGCGGGCTTGTCCATCCGCGCCTCGCGGCCACTTCGCGCGCTGGCACAGGCCGTGGTCTTCCTGGTGGCGCTGCTCATCGCATCGCCGCGCGCGCGCGCCGTCGCGCGGCGCGTCATCGCATCGCCGGCTGTGTTCATGGGCGGCCTCACCGCGCTTGCCGTCTGGCTGTCGCTCGGCCCGATGCCCTTCGCCGGCACACAACGTCTGCCGGGGCTGGGCCTATACGGCGTCTTGTACGAGCACGTGCCCGGGTTCACCGGGGTGCGCGTGCCGGCGCGCTACGCGATGGTCGCCGGGCTGTTCCTGTCCGTCATGGCTGGCTACGGCACGGCCGCGGTCGCGCGCGTGCGCCGCGCGCCCGCCGTCCTCGGTGTCGTCGCGTTGCTGGTGGTCGCCGACGGGATCGCCATCCCACTGCCCGTCAACGGCACGTGGGGCACCAACGAGGCCACTCCCCCCGGTCGCGTGTTTCCAGCCGCGGACGCTCCGCCGATCTACCAGCGGCTGCGCGGCCTGCCGCCGGGCACCGTCGTGGGCGAGTTCCCGTTCGGCGACGACGCGTGGGAGATTCGCTACGTGTACTACGCCGCCGCGCACCGGCAGCCGATTCTGAACGGGTACAGCGGTAGCGTTCCCCCGGGATACCTCGCCCGGGTCGCCAGGCTCCGGCGCTTCTCGTCGGAGGGCGACGCCGCATGGCAGACGCTCCTCGACGCGCGCACGACCCACGTCGCGGTGCACCCCTCCGCGTATGCCGACGCGGGAGCACCCACGGCGCTGATGGCGTGGCTCGAGTCGCGCGGCGCGCGGCTCCTCGAGCGCTTCGCCGACGGGGATGCGCTGTACGAGCTGCCGCGGTAGGGGAACGGCCGTATACTCGGTTCGACGGGCCTGGCCGCTTCTCGCGGGAACCGGGCGTCAGATAGGGTCGTAGTACTCCTCATGCCGCCCGGGTCGAAGGCGCGGGATTTCCTCTCCACCTACACTCAGGACCTCAACGCCGAGGACCTGGGCAGGCTCTTCACGCGCGAAACGCCCGAGGCCTACCGGTTCTTTGCCCGCGGCGTGAACACCGCGGAGCTCGAAGGCCTGTCGTGGCACCGTCGGGCGGTGAAGTACGTCCAGGCCTTCTTCCTGGCCTTCACCATGCGCCTGTCGCCGGCTCGGCGAGCCATCTACGGCGCGGCGCTGTTCACCTCGGTGATCGGCCTCTTCGAGCTGTTCCAGGGCTTCGGCGTCATGAGCTTCCGGTTGCCCATCGCGCTGTTCTTCGTGCGCTTCGGCGTGCCGGGGCCCGTGTTCGCCGACGGCACGCTCTGGCTGCTCTCCGGCTTCCTGCTGCTGAACCTCCTCGTGCTGCTCGAGGTGGCCGACCGCCTGTCGCTGAAGCGCGACCTCGAGGTGGCGCGCGAAATCCAGAGAGCGATGTTGCCCGAAGGCACGTGGTCGGGCCCCGACGTCGAGGCCTTTGGCCTCACCCAGCCGGCCAACACGGTGGGCGGCGACTTCTACGACATCCTGCCCAGACCCGACGGCACGGTCATCATCGCCCTGGGCGACGTCGCGGGGAAGGCCAGCCCGGCCGCCCTCCTGATGGCGCTGCTGCTGGCCATGCTCCGGACGCTCGTGGACGACAACCTGCCCTTGCCGGCCCTGGCACGCCGGCTGAACGTCCAGGTCGCCAGGCACGCGCCGGCCTCACGGTTCATCACGCTGTTTCTCGCCTCGTACAACCCTGCCACCGGCCACCTCCACTTCGTCAACGCCGGGCAGACCCCGCCCCTGCTGCGCCGGCAGGACGGCAGCATCGTGCGCCTCAGCACAGGCGGCGTGGCGCTGGGGATGTTCGAGGGCTCCGAGTACGAACAGGGACATATCGACCTCGGGCCAGGCGACGCCCTCATCATGTACAGCGATGGCATCACCGAGGCCGAGAGCCCCGACGGCACCCCCTTCGACGAGGCCGGCCTCGAGCGCACCCTCGCGCTGCACGCCGGGGCCTACGGCACCTCGGCTGCAGCCGAGCTGGGTCGAGCGATCTTCGGTGCCGTGGAGCGCCACCGCCGCGACCAGCGCCTCTCGGACGACCTGACCGTACTTGTGTTGAGTCGTGTGACGAATTCGGTAGCCACTTAGCCGCCAGGGGCGTCTAATTGCCATTATGCGAGGGCTGCTCTTCTTCTGCCTCGCTCTCCTGCTGTTCACCCGGCCAGCGGCGGCCCAGACCGAGCCGCTGAGCGCTGAAGATCTGTCCATCCAGTTCTTCCTGCAGGCCGTCGAGACCGCCATCTCGACGATGGACCGGCAGCGCTGGACCGACCTGTTGTCGGCCAATGCCGACCGCGAGCAGGCGCTGGAGTTCTTCGATGCGATGGTGCCGCAGGGCATCACGCGCGTGGTCGTGAAAGAGCGGGCCCGCGCGCCGCTGCTCGGCGCCCTGCCCGGGGACGGTTACAGCCTCGTCACCGAGGTGTTCCTCGAAACCGGCCCGCGCGGCCGCATTGCCACCTGGAACCTCGACATCCGCAAGCCGCGGGGCGAGACCGAAGACCGGCAACCCTGGCGGATCGTGGCGCAGGATCGGCTGTCGTCCATCGAAGGGCTGCACCGTCTGGTGCTCCATCCCGACAAGCAGTTCGCGGCACAGAACCTGGTGATCAAGTCGGTGGATTTCCAGGTGCACCTGCCCGCCGGCCAGGTGTTCGTGGCCGAAACGCCCGAAGGCGTCACCGCGCTCGTTCTGCTGGGCGACGGGAACATCGTCTTTTCGCCCACGCCGAAGGTGGAGCGCGGACAGGTACGCATCTTCGCCGGCACCGAGGAACTCGACGCGGCGTTCACCACGGCGCTCCTGCGGATCAGCCCGTTCGAGTACCGCACCCTGGTGGCCGAGTCGTCGCTCGCGCCCGTGGAGGCGGTGGACAACCGCGCCTTCCGGCGCGCGCAGCAGGTGTTCGAGGACGATGTCGCGAACTCGTTCACGCTCGACTTGAGTGATCTCAGCCGCGACACCTGGTCGCTGCTGCCGCAGCCGGGCGATTTCGTCGCCGAGGTGCGCACGCGCCGCTTCGACAAGCTCACCTTCGCGCGCTCCACCGGCGAGCCCGAGGACGTCTCGCTGTTCCAGCGCGCGCGGAAGCGCAACATCTCCGTCTACGCCTCCGAGGCAAAGCTGGCGAGCCGCGGCGAGTACTACAACGAGGACGACCTGGTCGAGTACGACGTGCTCGACTACACCGTGGACAGCACGTTTTCACCCGGGCGCGACTGGTTGGAGGGCAGCACGCGCCTGCGCCTCCGCGTAAAGGCCTTCGCCCTCTCCGTCATTCAGCTGAAGCTCGCCGATGCGCTCACGGTGAACTCGGTGGTGAGCGACCAGTTCGGCCGCCTGCTCTTCCTGCGCGTCAGGAACCAGAACGGCATCGTCATCAACCTGCCCTCGCCGGTCGGCCGCGATTTTCAACTCGTGCTGACCGTCAGCTATCAGGGCAGGATGCCCCAACAGGGCATCAACGACGACTCGGTAGACGTGTCGCCGGACGAGCAGAGCGCGGGACGCACACGATCGTTCGACCAACCGGAGGAGGGTCCCATCGTCGCTCCCGAGCCGAACTGGCTGTTCAGCAACCGCGCCCAGTGGTATCCGCAGGCGTCGGTCACCGACTACGCGATGGCGACGATGCGCATCACCGTCCCGTCGGAGTACACGGTGGTCGCCAGCGGGTTGCATGCGTCCGGCTCACCGGTCACCACCGGCGCCCAGGCCGACGGCCAGGGCGGCCAATCACTCTATGCGTTCACCGCCGACCAGCCGGTGCGGTACCTCAGCATGGTCGTGAGCCGCCTGTCGCGGGCGGACGCGGCGACGGTCGCCCTTGACATCATCCCACCCAAGGATCTGCGGCCGGCTGGCACCAACGGCGGCGCGTCGCAGGGGGCGCCGGCCATTCCGCCCGTGGGCTCGCGCAACACGGTGGAGCTGGCGGTCGAAGCCAACCGGCGGCAGGAGGGCCGCGGCCGCAGCGCGCTGCCGACCATTGCGGAAGGCCTCCGGTTCTATGCCGCCATCGTCGGCGACGTGCCGTACGACTCGCTGACGGTCGCCATGGTCGAGCACAAACTGCCGGGGGGCCATGCGCCCGCGTATGTCGCGGTCATCAACAATCCGTTGCCAACCACCCCCTTCTCGTGGAGAAACGATCCGGCGCACTTCTCGGGGTTCCCCGAGTTCTTCCTCGCGCACGAGCTCGCGCACCAGTGGTTCGGTCAAGCGGTGGGCTGGAAGAACTACCACGAGCAGTGGCTGAGCGAGGGCTTCGCCCAATACATGGCCGCGCTCTTTGCCCGCGAGCGGCGCGGCGAGGGCACGTTCCGCGACATCCTCAAGCAGTTCCGGCGCTGGAGCCTCGAGATGTCGGACGAGGGCCCCGTCTATCTCGGCTATCGCCTCGGGCACATCAAGGGCGAATCGCGCATCTTCCGGGCGCTGGTCTACAACAAGGGCGCCGCGGTGCTGCACATGCTGCGCCGGTTCGTGGGCGACGAGGCGTTCTTCAGGGGCGTGCAGCGCTATTACCGCGAGAACCGCTTCCGCAAGGCTGGAACCGAAGACCTGCGGAAGGCCATGGAAGCGGAAAGCGGGCGCGACCTCTCGCGGTTCTTCGACCGGTGGATCTTCGACTCGGGCATTCCCCACCTGCGCTACGCCACCGCCGTCTCGGCAGAGGAGGTGACCGTGCGCATCGAGCAGTCGGGCGACATCTTCGACGTGCCGGTGACGGTCACGATTCAGCACTCGGATGGCCGGGTCACCGAGCAGGTGGTGCTGGCAACAGAGCCCGTCACCGAAGCCCGCATCCCTGTGAACGGAAGTGTCCGGACGGTTGAGTTGAACCAGGACGACGCCGCCCTCGCCCATTTCGATCGGGTGCGGTAGCCGCCTCCGGCGCGGAACCCGGGTACCGGACCCCGTTCCCCTACGGCAGATAGATCGCCGTCACCTGCCGTTGCTTCCCCGCCTCGATCCGATCGAGCACCACCCAGAAGCGGGTGCCGGCGGCGCGGTACGGGAAGATGAGCCGCTCGTCAATCACCCCGGGCTCGGTGGTGGCGGATCCGACGGCCCACCGCGACACGCCGCTGTCCCTGAGCTCGTTTTCGGCCATGCCCCGCCGGATCTCGGCGCCGTCGACCAGCACCAGGAAGGGCACGCTCTCGGCGCCCGGGGGCACCCCCAGCGGCAGGGCGGGCAGCGCCGACTCGACCAGCGTGACAGTCGACGACATCTGCGGGATCCACTGCAGGATGAGCGGGGCTCCCACCCAGGCCACGGCACCCAGGATGCCGAGCGCGAACAGCCATTCAGCGACGGACCTCAGCGGGCCTCCCTGCGCGCCATGTCGCCCCTGAAGTATCATTTCTGAGTGGAAAAAGTCACGTTGACCATCGATGGGCAGCAACTCTCGGTGCCCAAGGGCACCACCGTGCTGCAGGCCGCCATCGAAGCCGGAATCCAGATTCCCTTCTACTGCTATCACCCCGGTCTCGGCATCGACGCGTCGTGCCGCGTCTGCCTCGTGAAGATCGAGAAGATGCCGAAACTGCAGACGTCGTGCTCGACGCCTGTGGCGGAGGGCATGGTGGTGCACACGAAGGACCCCGAGGCCGTGGAAGGCCGCGCGGGCGTGTTCGAGTTCCTGCTGATCAATCACCCGCTCGACTGCCCGGTCTGCGACAAGGGCGGCGAGTGCCCGCTGCAGGACTTCTCCTACAAGTTCGGGAACGCCCAGAGCCGCATGGACTTCCCGCGGCGCACCTTCGACGGTGAGGGCGTGAAGGCCGACGTGGACTTCGGCCCGACGCTGATGCTGAACCGTAACCGCTGCATCATGTGCACGCGGTGCGAGCGCTTCATGCGCGAGGTGGACGGTGACGCGCAGATCGGAATCATCAACCGCGGTAACGGCACCGAGATTGCCACCTTCGGCGACCAGGGCATCCACTCGCTGCTCTCGGGCAACCTCATGGACGTCTGCCCGGTGGGCGCGATCACCACGAAGCAGTACCGCTTCCGGTCGCGGCCGTGGGACAACCCGCACGCGGTGGCCACCACGTGCACGCTGTGCTCGAAGGGCTGCAGCACCACGGCGTGGCTGAAGGCCAAGCCCGAGTGGGCGAAGGGCTCGCGCCTCGTGCGCATCACGCCGCGCTACAACCCCGCCGTCAACGACTACTGGATGTGCGACATCGGTCGGTTCCAGTACCTCTGGGTCGAGGGCGACCAGCGCCTGCGCCGGCCGCAGCTCCTGTCGAAGGATGGCCAGCAACAGGCCGTCACCTGGAAGGACGCGCTGCTGAAGGTGCGCGACCTGCTGAACGACGCCGGGCGCAAGGATGCGGGATCGGTCCGCATGCTGGCATCGGCGCACGCCTCGCTCGAGGAGCTGTTCCTCCTGAAGCGCCTGGCCGTGGACATGAAGGGAGACGAGGGCGTCTCCCACGTGCACGTGGCGTGGAAGCGGACCGAGAAGCAGCAGCCGGCCGAGACGAAATTCCCCGTCCCCGCCACCGACGCGCCGAACGTCTCGGGCGCGCGCGCGCTGGGATTGCACGTGGGCGCGGGCCTCGAGGGCGAGGCCGACCTGTCGGGCCTGAAGTCGGCGGTCGAGCAGGGACGGGTGTCGGTGCTCTACGTGCTCGACCCCGGGCCCGACGGCTCCATGGGCGACCTGCAGTGGCTGGCCGACGCGCGCAAGAGCGGACGCCTCCCCGTGCTCATCTACCAGGGCGTCCTGGCGACGGCCGTCGCGAAGGTGGCCGACGTGGTGCTGCCGGGCTCGGCATGGGTGGAGAAGGACGCCACCTACACCAACGATCAGGGCCGCGTGCAGGCGGCGTCGCGGGCCATCAACCCGCCGGGCGAAGCCGTGGACGACTGGCAGATCCTCACCTCCGTCGCGGCGGCGCTGGGACTGCCGTACACATACACGACCTCGCAGCAGGTGCGCGCCGACGTGGCCACCGCCCTCGCCGGCCAGCCCGCGTATGCCGGCCTGGCCGAACACGTCTTCAACCGGCCCATGACCGCGGAGACCTGGCTCCAGGCCAGCAACCCGATGGAACGGATGAAGTGGCACGACATGTTCGAGGACCTGCCGCCCGTGAAGGGGCACAACGTGCAGATGGAGCGCGAGCCCCTGGCCACGGTCATTCCGCTGAAGCTGGTGACCGACGAGATCTCGCGCGCAACTGAGTAGGCCGGTCGGGGTATCCTGAGCCGCCATGCTCCGACGCTCGGTGCGCGTCCTCGTCCTGTTGCTGACGACGGCCCTCACGGCGGGGGCCGTCTGGCGAGTGACCACGAACGAGCAGGAGCGGGGCCGCGCGCGCATGGCATCGCAGTACGTGGATGCCACCGCCGCGGACGCCACCTACCTGCTGGCCGACCTGCGCTCCAGCCTTCACGCCTACATCGCACCCGGACAGAGCGAGGCCTTCTGGTCGGCTCGCGCCGCGGCGCTCCTCGACGCGATCCGCGCCAGAGTGCTCGAAATCGATGCCGCGTCCAGCGCGGCCGGCCATCCCATGGCCAGGGCCCTCGACGGCATGGACCGCCTCGCCGCGTCCGAGGTGCGCGCCCGCGAGTACGCCAGGACGGGGCAGCCGAGGGCGGCCGGCGACATCATCTTCACCGAGTCGCGCGACCTCATCGACGCCGTATCCGGCGAGTTGTCCGCGGCCCGACAGGCCATGGCCCGCGCGTCGTCGGCCAGCGAGGCCGCCATGGCCAACGAGCAGTCGCTCGTGGCCGGCGCGGTGATGTCGGTGTGGATTGTCGCGTTGATCCTGCTGGTGCCGGTGCCCCGGACGCCGGAGGCTGCACCTCCGCCGGGCGTCACCACTCTGTCGACTGCGGAGGTCAGGCCCCCAGACCCGCCGCCGGCGCCCACGGTAATCGAGGCCGAGACGCCCGCGCCCGAACCCGCGGCGGTCGCGCCCTCACCGACGCCGGTGTTCCGCGCGCTGGCCGACCTCTGCGGCGACCTCGGCCGCGTGTCGAGCGCGAGCGATCTCGATTCGCTGCTGCCGCGTGCCGCAGGCCTGCTTGGTGCGAAGGGCCTGGTCGTGTGGCTGCTCGCGGACGACGGGCAGTCGCTCTCGCCCGCTGCCGCGCATGGATACGACCCGAACGTGCTGGCGCGGATGGGTACCGTGCCTCTGACGGCCGACAACCTCACGGTCTCGGCGTTCCGGTCGCGGACGCCCGCCACGAGCGCCGCCGCCCAGGATCGACCGGCAGCCGTGGCCGTGCCCATCGTCTCGGCCACCGGGCCGAGTGGTGTGCTGGCCGCGGAGGTGCAGGAGGCCGGCGACATCGATCAGGTCGCGGCCCTGGCCGCCGTCGTGGCCGCACAGTTGGCGAACCTGTTTCCCGCGCCCGAACACGTGGCGGAACGGATCGGCGACCTGAGCTAAGCGACAGACACGCGGCCGTGGGTTTCCTTTTCAGTCGCCCAACTGGCGCGCTCTCTCAGGCCGGCCGGGTGTACGCCGCGGGCCGCACCTGACGTCTCCCGCGCTCACCGCGTGAGGAGTCGCGCGGCTCGAGCGTGACCTTGGCCGTCCCGGCCTTACGGTCGCGCAGGTATCCGATCGTCACCTCATCACCGGGCGCCCGCGCCAGCTCGGAAGCCACCCGGCCCGCGTCACGCACCGCTTCGCCGTTGATGGACGTGATGACATCGCCCGCCTTGAGCCCGGCCTTCTCGGCCGGCGATCCGTCGCGGACACCGGTCACCAGCGCGCCCCCGTCGGCGGCGCCGAAGTACTGCGCAAGCTGATCGGTGAGCGAATCGATCGTGACACCCAGGCGTCCGCGGCCCATCCGGCCGGGATCGAACCGGAAATTGAATGCCGGCGGATCAACGTGGAACTCGCGAAGGCCGTCGAGGCCCCGCATGCCGCGCTCGACCTCGCGCCTGATACGGTCACCGTCGATGTCCATGTTCCACGAGAACGTGCGGGCTTCGGGCGTGGCGCGGACGGTCTGGCGCGTGCCGTCGCGCAGCACCGCCATGGTGACCTGGCGGCCCTCGGGCGTCTCCTGCACCAGCCGCGTGAACTGCCGCGCGCTGCGCACCCGTTCCCCGTCGTATTCGACCACGATGTCACCGGTCTTGAGCCCCGCCTTCTCGGCCGGGCTGTCGCGGTCCACATCGTCGATCTTCACGCCGCCGGGAACGGTGGACGTCACCTCGGCGGCTTCGAGGTCGCGGACCATCACGCCCAGCCGGCTGCCGCGCCCGTCGAGCACCATCATCTCGCGCCGCATGCCGGGTTCCGGCCTCTCCGGCCCGCGATCCTGCGCCACGAGCGACGCCACGGCCACGGCCAGCCCCATTCCAAGCGCCGCGCCCAACGACCAGAACCGAACCTTCGCTGACATCTGGACCTCCGTGCCTTGAACTCCCGTGCTGTGAACCTCCGGGCTTTGAGCCTCCGTGATTTGAGACGTTCGTGCCCCGTCCGCGGTTGGGCGCACTAGAATCCGGGTATGGGAAAAGGCGGGACGAGTCACGCCGAGCTCCGGCGGGCCATCATGGAGCGGGCCGAGAAACAGCGGGTGAAGTTCCTGCGGCTCCAGTTCACCGACATCCTGGGCGTGATCAAGAACGTCGAGGTGCCGGACCGCCAGTTCGGCGAGGCACTGGACGGCGGGATCATGTTCGACGGCTCGTCCATCGAGGGCTTCGTCCGCATCGAGGAATCGGACATGTACCTCAAGCCCGATCTCTCGACGTTTCAGGTGTTTCCCTGGACCGACCCGAGCGGCGCCCGGGTCGGGCGCCTCATCTGTGACATCGCCAATCCCGACGGCAGTCCGTTTGCGGGTTGCCCGAGGGGCACGCTGAAGCGCGTGATCGCGATGGCCGCCGACCGGGGCTTCACCATGAAGGCTGGCCCCGAGACCGAGTTCTTCCTCTTCCAGCGCCGCGACGGCCGTCCCACTACCGAAACACACGACTCGGCCAGCTACTTCGACCTCGCCCCCGTGGACCTCGGCGAGGACGTGCGCCGCGAGATCGTCCTCGCCCTCGAGCAGATGGGCATGCACGTCGAGGCCGCGCACCACGAGGTAGCGCCGGGCCAGCATGAAATCGACTTCCATTACGACGATGTCCTGGCCACGGCCGACAACGTGAGCACCTGCCGCTTCATCGTGAAGAACGTGGCGCTCAGGAACAACCTGCACGCCACCTTCATGCCGAAGCCGATCTTCGGCGTGAACGGATCGGGCATGCACACGCACCAGTCGCTCTTCCGAGAGGGCCTCAACGCCTTTTTCGACGAGCAGGCCGAGGGGCAGTTGAGCACGACGTGCCTGCACTACATCGGCGGGCTGCTGCGGCGCGCGAAGGGCTGTTGCGCCATCACCAATCCGCTGGTGAACTCGTACAAGCGGCTGGTCCCGGGATACGAGGCGCCGACGGCCATCGCCTGGTCCGGCAAGAACCGCAGCCCGCTCGTCCGCGTCCCGGCAGCGCGCGGGACGTCCACGCGCATCGAGCTGCGCTTGCCCGACCCTTCCTGCAATCCCTACCTGGCGCTGGCCGTGATGCTCCGCGCGGGCCTGGAGGGCATCGATCAGCAGATCGACCCCGGTCCCCCGGTGAACAAGAACATCTACAAGATGAGCCACCGCGAGCGGCGACACCTGCGCATCGACGACCTCCCCGCCAACCTCTCCGAGGCGCTGGACGAGTTCGAGAAGGACGACCTTGTGCGCGACACGCTGGGCGAGCACATCTTCCACCACTTCCTCGAGGCGAAGCGCGAGGAGTGGGCCGACTACATCCGCCACGTCTCGCCGTGGGAGATGGACCGCTATCTGGGGGTGTACTGACCTACCTTCGCCCGCGAGACATCGCCCCGCGAGCTGCAAGCGCGGGCCCGACTGCATTCGCGTTCGCCCGATCCTTCGCCCGCGAGCTACGGTGGGCCGGCCCGCCTGCACCCATCCGCCCCGGTTCGGACCCGCCCGCGCCTGACCGCACCTGTGCGCACCTGTCGTCACCTGTCTAACTGTCGTCTGCCGGGGTCGTCTCCGCGTCCCCGCCTCAGGACGACGACCCGCGCGCTCTCGTGGCGGCGACCGCTGCTCGGCTGTTTTACGAAGGTTTTCGTGCGTTCCCGCTTTGGCATGCAGGTTGTATTGACAGCGCGTAGCCGCGGCGGATCACCGGGGTGCCACTATCAGGCAGGCGCTGGCATCGTGCGCCCCGGGTGCGTCACTCACGATCCGTCCGCGGCTGTCGCGTTTACGGGAGGAACGGCCATGACGACTCGTCGCCACCATTCACTGTTCGTCGCGATCCTGCTCGCCGCCGGCCTCTTGGGAGCGTGCGCGACGTTTGGCGGTACGACCTCGATCGCCGAGGTGCAATCGAATCCGGGTCACTACGTGGATCGCACGGTCAACGTGACCGGCGTGGTCACCTCGTCCTGGGGCATCCCGCTCGTCCCCTACCGCATCTACCGCGTCAGCGACGGCGGCGCCGAGATCATGGTGCTGTCCGACGGCCGTCGCACGCCCACCAGGGGGGCCCGCGTTCGCGTAAGAGGCGAGGTGGAGGAATTCGCGGTCCTGGGTGGCCGTTCCGTGGGCCTGCACCTGAGGGAGCGCAGCCTTAAGGTATTGTAAATAAAGGACCTATCTGCGCATCTGCGGCCCGTCCGATCTGCGTCATCTGCGGCCCGTCCGTGTCTGCGCCATCTGCGGCCCGTCCGTGTCTGTGACCCTCCGTGTCTGGCATCCCGGGTCAATCGACGTTTGTGAAAAAGTAGTACAATCCGTGGGTTGTGGAAGCCCTTGAACACCCCTCACCGCTTGTTCAACTGATCAATGCCCTGCTGGCGCCGTTGCACATCCACGTCCCCGACCACGTGGTGTTCTCGGCCCTCATCTGCCTCATCGTCCTCGTGCTGGGCCTGATGCTCCGCTCCAGGCTGAGCGTGGACAATCCTGGCAAGCTGCAGATCATTCTCGAGGACGTGGTCAGCTTCTTCGTGTCGCAGCTCGAGAACACCATCGGCCCCAAGGGCCGCCAGTTCCTGCCGCTGCTCGGCGGCCTGTTCGTGTTCATCTGGATCGGCAACATGATGGGCCAGATCCCCGGGTTGGGGGCGCCCACGAGCAACATCAACGTGCCGTTCGCGTGCGCCATCACCCTCTGGCTCTACTACCACTTCCAGGGCATCCGCACGCAGGGGCCGATTTCCTACATCAAGCACTTCGCCATCATGCCGGGCGTGCCCATCGTAATGGCGCCGGTGATCTTCGTCATCGAGATCATCAGCCATCTCTCGCGCGTGCTCTCGCTCACGCTGCGCCTCTTCGGCAACATCTTCGGCGAGCACCTCGTCGTGCTCATCATCGCCAGCATCGTGCCATTCCTGATGCCGCTGCCCATCCAGTTCCTCGGGCTCGTCGTCGGCACCCTCCAGGCGTTCATCTTCCTGACGCTGGGCGCCATCTACCTGAGCGCCGCCGTCGCGGTGGACGAACACCACTAGACGAAGGCCCTTCGGGTAGGCCGGTGGGGCCCCCTGGTAGGGCCGGCGCGGGAGCGCCGGTGGGGACCCACTTCTGCTTCTTCGCTACGCGGTAATCTTCACCACCACGACCGTCTGGTCGTCGGTCTGCTCCGCATCTCCCCGAAACGCCTGCATGGCGTCGAAGATCGCGCGGACGATGTCCTCAGCGGGCTGGGCATGGGTGCGCTCCACCACCTCGATGACGCGGCCCGCGCCGAACTCTGCGCCCCCCTCGTTGAAGGCTTCGAAGATGCCGTCCGAGCAGAACACGAACACGTCGCCCGTTTCGAGGTCGAGCGTGATCTCGTCGTAAGTGGAGCCCGCAAACGAGCCCAGGGGTACGCCGGGCATGGGAATCTGCCGCGCCTTGCCGGCGTGGTAGCGCACCGGGAACGGCAGGCCGGAGTTGGCGAACGTCACCTGGCGGCGCCGCAGGTCGAACATGGCATAGCACAGCGTGCAGTAGTACTCCTCCAGCTGCCGCTCGTTGAGGATGCGGTTCATGGCGTTCAGCACCACTGCCGGGCTGCTGCGCCTGGTCTCGAGGCGGCGGCGGAAGGTGCGGCCGCGCACCAGCTCGCCCACGAACGCGCTGTACAGCGCAGCGGGCACGCCCTTGCCTGAAACGTCGCCCACCGACACCACCAGCGTCTGCGGCTCGGGCGAGAGGAAATCGTAGATGTCGCCGCCCAGCTCGCGCGCCGCGTCGAAGTGCCAGGCCACCTCCACGCCACGCAGGCGCTTCGGCAGCTCCTGCGGCAGGAGCGCCATCTGCACGCGCTGCGCGAAGCGCAGCTCCTTCTCCATCCTGAGCTCGTTCTCACGAATCGACTCGTAGAGGCGGGCGTTCTCGATGGCCACCGCCGCCTGCGAGGCCAGCAGCGTGAGCAGCTCCACATGCTTCTTGCTGAAGGCCGCCAGCTCGGGGCTCTCGAGGTCGAAGACGCCGATGCAGCGATCCTTCAGCATCAGCGGAACCACCATCTCGGACCGCACGTGCTCGACGGCGGCGATGTAGCGCGAGTCCATCGTCACGTCGTCCACGAGCACGGGCTCGCGGTGCAGCGCCGCGTACCCGACCAGCCCTTCGCCCAGCTTGACGGGCTCGAGCGCGCGCGGGTTGTCGCCGTACTGGATGGCGAGCTTCATCTCGAGCATCTGGGAGGGCTCGTCCAGGAGCGCGATGCCGAAGATGCGGTAGTTGATGATGCGCTTCACGAGGTGGGCGAGCCGCGTGAGCAACTCGTCGAGGTCGAGAATCGCGCTCATCTCCCGGCCAATCTCGGCCAGCGTCTCGAGCGTGTCGGCGTACTCGCGCTCCGACTCGAACAGCCGTGCGTTGACGATGGCCTGCGCGACATGGACCGCGAACTGGCGCAGGATCACCTCGTCGCGCTCCGTGAACGCGGCGGCCTTGTCGCTGAGCAGGTTCAGCGCCCCAATCACCTGGCCCTTGTGCCGCATCGGCACGGCCAGCTGCGACTTCACGCCCGGGACCACCGCGTGATAGCGCGGGTCGCTGTCCACGTCGTCGAGCAGGATGGGCCGCTTCTCGGCCACCGCGGCGCCCACCGTGCCTTCGCCGACCTTCAGGCGGAAGTTGCGGACCACGTCTTCCGGGTAGCCCACCGCGTAGGCGATGTGCAGGTCGTGGCGGCGCTCGTCCAGCAGGTAGACCGAGAACACCGTGAACGAGGTGAGGCGCGAGATGAGCTGCGGGATCTTCTCGAGCAGCTCGTTCAAGTCGAGCACCGAGGTGACCTCGCGGCCCAGCTCGGTGAGGACGGCCAGTTCGGCGGCGTTTCGGATGGAAGGCAGGTCCGCGGGGGATTCGTTCGTCCCGGCGTGCACGGCCCTGCCGGTCGGGTCGGTCATGGGGTTCACGAGCAGTATACTGAGGGAATCACGAATGGAGAAAGACCTCGCCCTGACGTTGCCGTTCGACTACTCGGCCATCGAGCGCATTCTTCCCCACCGCTACCCGTTCCTGCTGGTCGATCGGATCACCGAGTTCGAACCCGACAAGCGCATCGTCGGCATCAAGAACGTGTCGCTCAACGAGCGCTATCTCTCGACCTCATCGCCGGACGGGCGACCGGCGCTTCCGCCAACCATCCTCACCGAGGTCGTGGCGCAGGTCGGGGCCATCCTGATCCTGGCGAAGCCCGAGTACCGCGATCTGCTCATCTTCTTCCGCGGCATCGAGCGCGTGCGCTACCGAGGCCCGGTGTGCGCGGGCGATGTGCTGGTGGTGGAGGCGCGCGTCAAGCGCCTCCGCAATCGCATGGGCGTCCTCGAAGGCCGCGCCAAGGTCGGCGACCGCATCGTCGCCAACGGCACCATGACCTTCGCCCTCGGCACCCGCGACGGCGAACCGGGCGATCAGGCGACCGGCTGACCCTTCATATTCCGCCTTTGTAGAGCACGCGGCCCAGCCGCTTGTGCCAGCCGGTGAACTCCCGCTCTCCCACGTCCTCGCGCACGGCCCGTCTCACCTGGTTGATCTTCGCGTCCAGCTCGTCCACCGTCGCCAGGATGAACGCCTCGATGGTCTTCGGTTCCACCGGCGAGCCGTGCTCGCGAGAGCCGTGATGCGAGAGCACGAGGTGCTCGAGCTTCGAGCGCAGCTCGATCGGGAACCCCGAGATCCCGGCCGCGGCCTCGCGCACCAGGATGAGCCCGAGCGCGATGTGGCCGATCAGATTGCCGTCGCGCGTGTAGCTGGCACTGCCAGCTTCGTAGGCCAGCTCCTGCAGCTTGCCAATGTCGTGCAGCACCACGCCCGCCAGCACCAGGTCCGCGTCCGCGCCGTAGGCCCGTGACACGCCCTCACTCACCTCCGCCATCTTCACGATGTGCTCGAGAAACCCCCCGCGGTAGGCGTGGTGGATGGCCTGCGCCGCCGGCCACTCGCGCAGCTCGGCCTCGTGATCGGCCAGGATGCGCCTGACCAGCACCCGCAGGTGGCCTTCCTGCATCGCGCCGACCCGCGCGGTGAGCTCGGCCCACATCTCGTCGATGGGGCGCGGCGCGCTCAGCACGCATTCGTCCTCGCGGAACCCCTCGCGCCGGTCCTGCTCGACGTGCACCCGCCGGATCGACGACACGATCAGCTGCAGCTGCCCGTTGAAGACGCTGGCCTTGCCTTCGACGCGCACGAACTCGCCCGCGTCGAACTCGGCGCCGAACCGCGGAACGTCGTCGAAGATCTTCGCGGTGATCTGCGCCGACACGTCCTGCAGCGTCAGGATCAGGAAGTCGGAGCCGCTGCGACCCGTCCGCACTTCCTTCGACGTGCAGAGGAAGAAGCCCCAGCCGGCCGAGTCAGGGGCGAGCGCGGCGAGGCGAGGCAGGCGAGGCACCGGACGATTGTACTCCTCGCACCACCGCGATGCCGGCCATCACCAGCGTTGCCGCCACGACGATGCGCATCGAGAATGGCTCGTCGAGCAGCAGCGATCCCAGCACGACTGCGATCAGCGGGTTCACATACGCGTAGAGCGACACCGTGGAGATGGGAAGGTGTGCCACGGCGTAGACGTAGGCGGTGTAGGCGAGCGCCGATCCGGCGAGCGCGAGGTAGATCATCGCGCCCAGGCTTCGGGGGGTGAAGTGGAGTGAGGCCCACTCACCAGACGCGGTGGCCAGGCCCAGCAGCATCACGCCGCTGAAGAGCATCTGCACCGCGGAAGCGGTCATCGCGTCGCCGGACGAAGCGTGGCGCTTCGTGTACGACGTGCCGAGCGCCCATCCCAGGCAGGCCACCTGCAGGGCCATCACGCCCCCGAGCACGGCACGCCCTTCGCTGCTTCCCATCGAGATCTGCGGGAAGACCAGGACGACGATGCCCGCGAACCCCAGCATGAGTCCCACCACCGTCGGCCACCGGAGTCGCTCGCCTTCCGGCAGCAGCGCTTCGATGCCCACCGACCAGAACGGCACCGACGCCACGACCACGGCTGTCAGGCCGCTGGCGACGTACTGCTCGGCCCAGACGACGAAGCCGTTGCCCACGACATTCATCAGGAAGCCGAGCAGCGCGAGGCTCGCCCACGTGCGCGAAGATGGCAGCCGCCGGCCCATGGCCAGCGCGATGAGCGCGAGCACCACGCCGGCTGCCATCCACCGGAGACCGGCCACCAGGAACACGGGGACCGTCTCGAGGGCCACGCGGATGGCCAGGTAGGTGGTGCCCCAGACGACGCAGATGGTCACCCAGGCCAGCCAGGCCAGCTTCTGTTCCCGCGTCATCGGGATGGATGGTCCCCGGAGTCCGGGGAGGTCACTGGGCGTGGTGACGGGAGTCGCCGTCGGCGGCCACCGGTGTCGTGTCGGCGGCAATGCGGACGCAGTTGCCGCCTTCTTCCTTGGCCCGGTACTGCGCATGGTCAGCGCGGGCGATGAGCGCCTGGACGTTCACCTCGCCGGGGAGCGCGTGGGCCAGGCCGAAACTCGCGGTGATGCGCAGGTCCTCGCCCGCCCATGGCACCGGCCGGTCGGCCACCTCGCGCCTCAGCGTCTCGGCCACGCGCCGAGCGCCCGGCACCGGCGTCTCGGGCAGCAGCACGAGGAACTGCTCGCCCGAATACCGGCACTTCAGGTCCGAGCCTCGCAGCACCTCGCGCATGCGCTTGCCGATGACGGCGAGCACCGCGTCGCCACAGAGATGGCCGTGGCGGTCGTTGACGTCCTTCAGACGATCAACGTCGAACACAATCAGCGACACGGGCTCCTGGCTGCGTCGCGCGCGCCGAAGCTCGGCGTCGATCACCTCCATGGCGTGTCCGCGCGTGAAGCAGCCGGTCAGCGCATCGCGCACGCTGTTCTCGCGCACCTCGCGCGCGAGCTGCGCATGCCTGATAGAGAGGGCCAGCAGCGGCGCCGCGGCCTCCACGGCCCGGCGGCGCTCCGGCAACAAGGGGCCGTCCGTCATGCGGACGCCGAGTACGCCGATCGCGGACGAACCCGCCATCAGCGGAAAGCCAACCGCGTGCGCGTCGTCGCCATCGCCGGCCTGGCCGGCCAGCAGCTGCTCCGCGAGATCACCCCATCTGAGCGTCTCCTCGCTCCCGCGGGTGTCGCCGGCCAGCGCCTCCCACTGCGTGCCCTCCCGCACGAGCACCCATATCCGCTCGGTGCCCGCAATCGCCGGCAGGTAGCGCGCGATGCTGACGCGGATGGCGTCGAAGTCACTCGAGCGGCCAAGCGCCTGGCCGAACGAGACGAGCCGCTCCGTCTCCTCGGTGCGGATGTCCGCCTCGCGCCGCATGGTGGCGGCCACTGCGGCGTCGGTCTGGGCCTGGTAACGCTTGCGTACCTCGTGGACGATGAGGACCACCGCCAGCATGACGAGTGCCGGCACGAGCGCCAACCCGCTTTGTTCCTCGACCTGGCGGGCAAAGGAAAAGAGGCGTGAAATGGGTGCCGAGAACAGGACCACGATGGCTGCCGCGAGTCCGACGAGCGGCAGAAGGTCCTGGCGGCCGAATATCTTCATGCGCTAGCTGAGCCTAGCTGCACACCCGGAGCGTGTCAAACCCGGAGATGCGCTAAATTGATGGGTAGTGACGGACGTCGCGCGCTTCGCGCGCTTCTTCGAGGGGGCCCACGAAGGCTTCTACATCGGCACCCTGGACGCGGCCGCGTCCACCACCCTCGCGGTCAACGCGCACCTCAAGCTCATCCTCGGCTATCCCCCGGAGCACGCCGGGGATCAGGTGCGCCCGTTCGATTCGCCCCGCTTCGTGGACCCCGAAGCGCGCGCCTCTCTCCTCGACCGCCTTCGCAAGGCCGGTGCCGTCTCCGATCACCTGGTGCGGCTCCGCCGGCTCGACAACTCGATCGCGTGGGTCGAGGTGACCGCCACGGCGGAGCCGGGGGCTCCCGGGGAAGGCCTTCGTGTCGAGGCCGTGCTCCGCGACGTCGGCGAGCGGCGCAAGCTCGACGACCAGTCGCGCGACATCCAGGCCCAGCTCCTGCAGGCCGAGAAGATGGCCGCCCTCGGACACACCATCTCCGGCGTCGCCCACGAGCTGAACAACCCGCTCGCGACGATTCTCTCGTGGGCCGAGCGGCTGTCGGACCAACCCCCCGACGAGAAGACGCGGCGCGGGCTGGCCGTCATCCTCGGCGAGGCCGAGCGCGCCGCGCGCATCGTCCGCAACCTGCTCACCTTCGCGCGCAAGCGCCAGAGCACACGGGCGATGGTGGACGTGAACCAGGTGGTGAAGGAGACGCTGGCGCTGCGCACCTACGAGCAGCGCGTCTCGAACATCACCCTCATCGAGGCGCTCGCGTCGGGGCTGCCGCAGGTTTTTGCCGACGCGCACCAGATCAAGCAGGTGCTGCTCAACCTCGTCATCAACGCCGAGCAGGCCATGCTCACCACGCACGGCCGTGGCACGCTCGTCGTCCGCACGTGGCACGACCCCGAGAAGGGCAGCGTGCTGCTCGAGATCAACGACGACGGGCCGGGGGTACCGCCCGAGGTGCAGTCGCGGATCTTCGACCCGTTCTTCACCACGAAGGAAGTGGGGAAGGGCACCGGTCTCGGGCTGAGCGTGGCCTATGCGCTGGTGCAGGAGCACGGCGGGCGCATCTGGGTCAGGTCGGAAGGGAAGACCGGGGCCTCGTTCTGCGTGGAGCTTCCCGTTGCCATGCGCCCGGCGCCGGCAGGCGCCGCCGCGCCGCAGACCGGATCGGTCTCGCTGGACCAGTTCAAGGGCGCGCGCGTGCTGCTGGTGGAAGACGAGCCGGCGCTGGCCGTGGCCGTGTCCGAGGCGCTCGGCGACGCCGGCTTCGTCGTGGATCGGGCGGGTGACGGCGAGGAGGGCCTGACCCGCCTCGCCGAACAGTCCTACGAGCTGATCGTCTGCGACCTGAAGATGCCGCGGATCGATGGCATGCAGTTCTACCGCGCGATGGCCGCGGCGACACCGGCCCTGGCGCGCCGAGTGATCTTCGTCACGGGCGACGTGGCGGGCACCGACGCCGAGCGGTTTCTCGAAGAAACCGGCTGCCGCTGGCTGTCCAAGCCGTTCAGACTCGGCGACTTGCTGCGGGCGGCACGCGACACCCTGTCGTAGGGCACCACCACCGCGGAGGTGGCACGCCGCTCGGCGTGCGCGGCCACGCGCGTGTCGGACATGGGCAGCGAGGCCTTGGCCATCACCGGCTTCACCTGGAAGGCCAGAATGGCCGCGCGCAGCGACTTCGCGGCAACCGCCGGGGTCGCATCCGCGCCGAGCGCCTCGCGCAGGCGCCTCAGCGCCCGCGCGTGCAGCTGCGACACGCGCGACTCGTTCACCCCTAGCTCGCTGCCGATCTCCTTCATCGTCACTTCGCCGTAGTAGTAGAGCGAGACCACCCGCTGCTCCCGGGCCGGCAGCGTGGCCAGCGCGCGGCGGACGCGTTCGCGCACCTCGCCCTGTTCGTAGAGCGCATCGGGCCGCTCGGGCTCGGCCGGCATCAGCACGGCCGGCAGCTGCTGCTCGTCCACCTGCTCGGCGGTCGAGTAAGGCGACGTGGACTCGATGGTGTTGATGCGGACGATGGTCTTTCCCAGCCGCTTCTCGTCGGAACCGACGGCGGCGGCAAGGTCGGCCAGCGACGGCTCGTGCCCGAGCTGGGCGCGCAGCTTCTCGCGAGCCGCCTCGAGCTCGCGACGCACGCGGCGCACGCCGCGGGGCCAGGCATCCTTGCGCAGCGCATCGATCATCGCCCCGCGGATGCGACGCTCGGCAAACGTCTCGAACTTGATCCCGCGGCTCCCATCGAACCGCTGGGCCGCGTCGATGAGCCCGATCACCCCGTCCTGGACGAGGTCACCGAGGTCAATCGAGTGCGGCATGGTGGCCGCCATCCGACGTGCGAGGGCTTCGACGAAGGGCAATCCGGCTTCGACGCGGTTGGTTGCGGCGCTGGCTTCGACAGTCATTCGTTCGCTCATCCTCCGGACCCAGGGTTAGGTCCCGACCCCCATAGAGGCAACCTCGATGCCAAGATTGTGCAGGAGCGTGGAGCGACGGGCACAAACCCGGACCAAGACTGTAAGCTACTGAAATAAAAGCGCTTAGCAGATTCGTTTTCGAGCGCGTCGATCGGCCGCGATCCGGCTCTGCCGTCACGGCTTTGACGATTTTGACGAGGATTTCGTCAACCATTTGACGTGTTTCGGCGGGCTTTTTCATGCAGGAATGCGCAGAAAGGGACCCCGATCGAGCCACGAGCGTGGCCCGATCACAAATCCGTAAGCAAATTGCGAAATTGTAGAGTGGTCGGCAGGGCGCCGACCCCAGGCACGAACGAAAACGCCCTAGTCGGACCGGGCCATCGTCGTGCGGATCTCGCGCGCCAGGCTCATCGCCTGCAACGCGGCCGAGACCACCTGGGTGGCGCGCGCGCGCTGGCCTTCGTCTGGCGCCTTGGCCTCGAGCAGCTCGGCGTGCGCGAGGATGACACCGAGCTGGTTGTTCAGGCGGTGGATGAGCGACCGCAGGTTGTCGGCGTCGAATCCCGACACGGAGCCTTCCATGCTTGTCCCGATGGGCGCCTGCGGTCCAGTCAGCACGTGCTTAGACCGCCGCGTTCGGAGCCGTCGGAGCCGAGCCGTCGGGCTGCCGCCACAGCGTGTCGACGAAGATCCGGATGCTGCCGCCAGCCGTCCGCACGTACTCGACCTTGCCGGCCGCGATCCAGTTGTAGATCGTGCGTCGGCTGACGCCCACGAGCTCGCACGCTTTCATGATGCTCACAGTTTGACGTTCCACGTGTCCTGCCTCCTGGCCGTAGCCGCCGGCGTTGATGTCTCGCGCGTCACCTGTCCTGTCGGGCCGGTGCGCGCTCAAGTTCAACTATCGGTTCCTGCCACCGTGGGATTAGGCGTGCAGCCTTGACAACGGCTGTCAAATCTTTGACAATCTCGGCAAATGCCTGATTCCAAAACAAATATCCTCCTGGTCGACGACGAGGATGCGCTGAGGGGGGTCGTGGCGGAACGGCTGGTGGACGAGGGGTTCGAGGTCGCGCAGGCCGCCTCGGGCGAGGAAGCCCTCGAACAACTGCAGGGCTTTGCCTTCGACGTCGTCGTGTCTGACCTGCGCCTGCCGGGCATCGACGGCCGCGGCGTCATCGACGCCGCCCTCGAGCGCTACCCCGGCATCATCGCCATCGTCGTCACCGGTTACGCCACGGTAAAGGACGCCGTCGACACCATCAAGCGCGGGGCGGCCGATTTCGTCGCCAAGCCATTCCAGTTCGACGAGCTGCTGCACGTCATCAACACGGCCCTCGAACAGCGGCGGCTGAAGGACGAGAACGCGTACCTGCGCCAGCAGCTCGACGAGCGCTTCGGTCTCGGCGCCATGGTGGGGAAGAGCGCGGCCATGCGGACGCTTTACCAGCTCATCGAGACGGTGGCCCCGTCAGCCGCGACGGTGCTCATCACCGGCGAGACCGGCACCGGTAAGGAGATGGTGGCGCGCGCCATTCACCAGTGCAGCCTGCGCCGCCAGCAACGCTATGTCGCCATCAACTGCAGCGCCATCCCCGAGCCGCTGCTCGAGGCCGAGCTCTTCGGTCACGTGCGTGGCGCCTTCACCGGCGCGGTCGGGTCGCGCCAGGGGCGCATCGAGCAGGCCGACAAGGGGACGCTGTTTCTCGACGAGGTCGGCACCATGCCGACCTCGCTGCAGATGAAGCTGCTTCGGGTGCTCCAGGAGCGCGAGTTCGAGCGCATCGGCGATCCGCGCACCATCAAGGTGGACGTGCGTGTCATTGCCGCTACCAACGCCGACCTGCCTCGCATGGTGAAGGAGGGATCGTTCCGCGAGGACCTCTTCTACCGCCTCAACGTCGTCCCGGTGCAGCTGCCTCCGCTCCGCGAGCGGCCCGAGGACATCCCTCTGCTCGTGGCGCGCTTCATCGGCAAGCTTCAGCCCGCGGGCGACGGCAAGGATCCCCTCGTCGTCTCGCAGGACGCGATGCGGCGGTTGATGGCGCACGAATGGCCGGGCAACGTTCGCCAGCTCGAGAACGTCATCGAGCGCGCGCTGGCGCTGGGCGGCGGACGACGACGCATCGAGGTGGACGACCTGCCGCCCGAGCTGCGCGGAGAGGCGACGCCCACGCTGACGGCCACGCATCTGGCGGAGACCGGCGTGGATCTGCCGCGGCTCATCGCGGACCTCGAGCGCCGCCTCATCGACCAGGCGCTGGTTCGTACCGAGGGCAACCGAGGCGCGGCCGCGCGCCTGCTCGGGCTGAAGCGCACCACGCTGGTTGAGAAGCTGAAGCGGATCTGAACCCGCCGCCCACTTTTCGCTGTTCACTTCGGGGGGTGTCAGCGCCCGCCCGGTCCCCGGCTGACGGCCTGGTCAGTGAGGATGGTGACGTCCTCCCCATAGCGCACCAGCAAGTCGAAGGGCGTCTCGCCGCCCGTTCGGCCCACCACCGCCTGGACGATGGCGCGCTTGCGGGCGCCCACGGCCACCACCCAGATGCGGCGGCTGCTCATCAGGAAGGGCAGCGAGAGGGTCAACCGGCGGCGGGGGCCGCGCGGCGCATCGTGAATGGCCACGACCCTCGTCTGTGCCTGCAGCGCGGGGGAGCCGGCGAAGAGCGCGCCCACGTGGCCATCCTCGCCCACGCCCACGATGGCCAGGTCGAGCGGCTCACCCGAGAGCTCGCGGTCGAGGACGTGGTCGTAGTCGAGGGCGGCCTCTTCCAGGTCCGGCCCGGCCGCGTGCATGGGGAACGTGCGCGGGCGCTCGTGCTTCATCGGGTCGATCAGCATCTGGCGCGCCAGGCCGGCGCTCGACTCCGGATCAGTGAACGGGACCGCGCACTCGTCCACCCAGAAGAGCGACACGCGGCTCCAGTCCACCCTGGCGCCGCGGAGCGCGCCGAGATAGATGAGCGCCGTCGCGCCGCCCGACAGGCCGCACGAGAGCGGACCGGCGTCCACCATCTGTTCGAACGCGGATGACAGTTCGGCCCGGAGACCCTCGAGAGTGGCGACGACCAGCTGCATCTCGGGATAGGATACCTTTCGTGCCGCCGCGTTTTGCGTACTGGACGATCATCGTCGACGGCCAGCCCACGGCGTTCCGCGCCGCGGATCACGAAGAGCTGCTGCCGACCTTCAACCGCCTGAAGGAGAAGCACCCCTCGGCGGTGATGATGTGGTTCCAGAGCGGAAAGCTCTGGGGCTCGCGCCTCGAGGCGCAGGATGCCGCCACGGCGGCGCGGCGCGCCGAGGAGCGCAAGAAGCGGGCGGCCGAGAGCCCGCCCCGGGATCGCAAGTGGCGTCCGGGCGGCACGCATCGCGATCCGCGCCAGAAGTACATCGACGCGAAGAAAGCCAAGTGGACGCGTTACAAGGAGCGCGTCCGGGAGGGCGTTGCACGCAAGCGGCGCAAGACCGGCGGGGACGAGTGATCGCGCACGTCGTGCTGTTCACGCCCAGGGCCGACCTCGATGCGGCGACCCGGCAGGCCCTCGTCGGCGCTCTCGAGCGCGCGTGCGTCGACATTCCCCAGATTCGCCGCGTGCGCATCGGGCGCCGGCGGATCCTGGGCTTCGGCTACGACACCATCTCAGCTGTGCATTTCGAGTACGCGGCCATCCTCGAGTTCGACACGGAGGCCGACCTCCGCGCCTACCTCCTGCACCCGGCGCACGCGGAGCTCGGGCAGCGCTTCACCTCCTCAGCCGCCGTGGCCATTGCCCACGATTTCGAGATGGTCCAGCCGGAGGGATTGCGAGCGCTGGTCGATCAGGTTGCGGAGCAGCCTGATGAGAAGGTCGAGGGAGAAAAGTAGAACGAGAGAATGAAACGCGAGGCCGCTAGTCCCGCGACTGGCGCTTGAGCAGGCGGCGGATCCGCCGTACCACGGCCGGCTGCCGCTGCTCGTCGTCCAGGCGCTCGAGCAGCGCGAGCGCTTCCGAGATGGAGCCTACAGTCCGCACGCCGAGGTGGCGCGCCGCCGATGGCGCATCGCCAGCGGTGGGGGGCCAGATCAGCACGGGTGTTGCCTTGCTGTCCATCGCGACGTCGAGGCAGTTCTCGGGCCGGTCGTCCACGACGGCGTCCAGCTGCAAGGCGTCGGCCAGCTTGCCTCGCGATCGCGGTACCACGAAGACAGAGGGCAGGTGGAACCCGTTGGCGTCGAGCCATCGCTGGGTCTGCGCCTGGGTGGTGTCGCCGGCACTCGGCGGTCGCGTGGTGATGAACAGCACCTCCCAGCGGCGCTTCCGGGCCGTCTCCGCGATGCGCGCGATGATGCCCGGCTCGGCCTCCGGGAGCGACGTCCAGAAGTTCTCGATGCCCTTGACCCGGTCCCACAGCTGCCGCTGCTGTGCGGCCGTCAGTTGAAGCTCGTCCACCGCCGGGCCCGGCAGGGGCGAGCCCTCGCCCGATGTGTCCGCGTCGCCTGCGGCCGCAGGGCTCGTGGCCACTGGGCCGAAGAGCTGCTCCGTCTCCCTACGCAACACCGCGTACATGTCGGCCACGGTGCCGTCCATGTCGAAGGCCACGCGCAGGCTCACCGCGGCACCAGGTCGGGTGAATGGCTGGACAGGGCGCCGGCCAGGAAGAACATCTCGATCTGCTCTCGTAACTGACCCAGCGACTCGGCCGCGTTCACCGAGGTCCTCAGCTGCGACCCGCCTTCCATTCCCTTGGTGTACCAGGTGCAGAGCGCTCGCAGCTTGTTGATGACCCAGCGCTCCCGACCGCGCGCCGGCGTCGACGACGCCGGGCCCTGGCTCGGGGCGACGTGCCGGAACCCCTCCGGTTCGTGCACGCGCTCGTCGAGCAGCAACTGCATGTAGTCGAGCAGGAAGCGGGCGCGTTCCTCCCTCGAAACCGTTCGCGGCGCGCGCCCTTCCATCAGGTCGCGCGCCTGGGCCAGGATCCACGGGTTGCGCAGCACGCCGCGTCCGACGAAGACGCCGCTCACGCCGGCCCGCAGGCGCTCGACCACCTGCTCGGGCTCGACGCAGTCGCCCGAGCCGAACACCGGGATGCGCACCGCCTTCGCGACCTCGGCCACGAAGTCCCAGTCAGCGTGGCCGGTATACGACTGCTTCGCGGTGCGGCCGTGGATGGCGATGGCGGCAGCGCCGGCGTCCTCGACGCGGCGGGCCACGTCGGGCGCGCTCAAGTCGCTCTCGTCCCAGCCCTTCCGCATCTTCACGGTGACGGGGATGCGCACCGCCTTCGTCATCGCGCCGATGATGCTGGCTGCGTGCTCGGGCTCGCGCATGAGGCTGCAGCCGGCGTTGTGCTTCGCGATCTTCGGGACAGGGCAGCCCATGTTCACGTCCACGATGTCGGCGCCCATGCCTTCGACCACGCGTGCCGCCTCGGCCATGCGCTCGGGGTCGCCGCCGAAGATCTGGATGGACACGGGACGTTCTTCCTCCGTGTACTCGGCGTACTCGAGCGTGCGATCGATGCCGCGCACCAGCCCCTCGCTGCTCACCATCTCGGACACCACCAGCCCGCAGCCGCCCTGGCGTTTCACCAGGCGGCGGAAGGCCGTGTCCGTCATCCCCGCCATGGGCGAGACGACGAACGGGGAGGGGAGGGGGACGGGGCCGATCTTCATTGACGATTGGTGATTGCAGATTGACGATTTATTGACGATTGATGATCGCGCGATTGGGACGAGTGATTGAGTGATTGATGATTGGGGGATTAGGTGATTGGGGGATTAGGTGATTGGGGGATTGGGGGATTGGGGGATTGGGGGATTTCTGATTGGGTGATTCAGTACGGGCGGACGTCCGCGGCGTCGACCTCGACGCTCACCGCCTGGCCGATGAGATCCACCGACAACACCAGCCGCGCGTGAGCGCCCTTGCGCTGCAGGCGGCCCACCACGCCCTTCAACGGGCCGGAAACCACTTTCACCATTTCGCCCTCTTTTATGAGGGGGCAGGGGTCGTATGAGAGCTCGCTCTCGACCAGCTGCCGGATGCCTTCCACCTCGATGGCGGGAATGGGAGACGGCACACCGTCGGTGCCGATAATCTGCACGACGCCGTCACAGGTAAGCACGGGCAGGCGATTCATCACGTCGAAGCGCGCGAAGCAGTAGCCCGGAAAGAGGGGCCAGTCCACCTTCTTCTTTCGGTCCTTCCAGCGGCTCCACTTGCCGATGGTCGGCAGGAACACCTCGATCGCCTTGCGCTCGAGCTGATCGCGGACCACCTTTTCATGACGGGAGCGCGTCCAGATGGCGTACCACTGGGGCTCCTGCGGCTCGGGCTCGGGGCTCATCGCGCGCTCGGCACGGCCTCGGCCGCCTGCTTCAGGCCGACCTCCCAGGCCTTCTTGATCTCGTCGTTCTTCCAGTCGATGATGGCCTGGCCGCGGAGCTTCTCGAGGAACTTCGTGAACTCGCCGCGCCGCTTCTCGTTCGCGATGCGGTCGGCAATCTCGTCCTTCGATTCGTCGAACGGCTTCACCGTCGCCGTCTCCATCGTCTCGAGCTTGACGACCTGGAAGCCGCGGCCGGTCCGCATGACCGGGGTCAGGTCGCCCACCTTCAGATCCTTGAGCGCCTGCTGGAACTCGGGCGCGAGCACGTCCATCGTGATCGGCCCCACCAGGCCGCCGTTGGCCTTCGAGGGCGAGTCGGAGAGGTCGGCCGCCAGCCGCGCGAACGGCTCTCCGGCCACCAGCCGCTTGCGGATGTCCTCGGCCTTCGCCTTTGCCTCTTCCTCCAGTCCCACGTTCACGCCGCGCTCGCTGGTCGGTACGGAAACGAGGATCTCCCGCAGCGTCATCTGCGGCTTCGTCGTGAAGGTTTCCCTGTGGCTGTCGTAGTACATCTTCAGCTCGGCGTCGGTGACCTGCAGCTTGCTCATCACCTCGGTCTGCTGCACGCGCTGCACGATCATCGTGCGCTCGAGCTGCTTCCGCAGGTCGGCGATCGTCATGCCTTCCTGCTTGAGCGCGGCCTGGAACTGGTCCTCGTCTTCGAGCTTGTTCTCTTTCTTGATGTTGTCGACAATGCTGTCGAACTGCTCATTGGACATCGCGTAGCCCAGCTCGCGGCCACGCTGGAGGATGAGCAGTTCGTCCACCGCGTCCACGATGACCGCGGGCGTGATCTCGGCCAGCGCCTTCTGGAGCGCGGCATCGTCGTCCGGGCGCAGGGTGGGGTCCTTCTGCCGGAGCGTCGCGATCTGCCGCTGCTCGAGGTCGGTCTTGGTGATGATGTCGCCGTTCACCTTCACCAGGACCTGCTCGAGGATGTCGGCCCGGGGCGCCGCCAGGAATGCGACGATCAACGCCGCCGAAACCGTCACCGTTCGTCTTGTCATTTGGGTAAATCCCCGCAATTCTTTAGTTTACCGCGTCCGACAGGGCCAGTAACAGGCCGGTCACCCGGTCCAGCACCCCATCGGGCGCCCTCGGATCCTCCGGAGCCGCCTTGAGGATCTCGGCCTTCGAGAAGCCCGGCGTGACCGCCCCAGCCGTGGCGCGCTCGGCCCACCAGGCCGGCTTCCGCACCGGCCGACGGGCGGCACGACCCGTTCCAGCCTTGGCCCAGGCGTCGGCCAGCGGCCCTGCGTTCCGACCCCCGGCTCCCGGCTGCGAAGCTCTGCCCGACTCCCGACTCCCGACTCCCGACCGTTCGACTGGCTCACGGTCGCCCCGAGCATGGTCGCGGGGCGACTCCCGGCCGGCCACGGACAAGTCCAGTTTCAGCGTCGCCGGCGGGAAGATCCGCAGGTCCTCACGCTCGCGGACCAGGTTGATGATGCGGACCGGGTCGACCGTCGTCTTCCTCTCCCTGAACTTCAAGACGACGGCCGAGCCTTCCCGGTCGAGGGTTTCAAGCCCCAGCCCGTCGGCCAGCACCCGGATGCGGGCGTAATCGGCCAGGTTCAGCAGGGCCGTCGGGGGAGCCCCGTAGCGGTCGTGCACCTCGTCCACGATTGCGGCGATCTCCTCCTCGGATCTCGCCCCGGCCACGCGCCGGTAGATGGTGAGGCGCTGGTTCATGTCCGGCACGTAGGCTTCGGGGAGCCTGAAGTCCACTTTCAGGTTCACCACGGCCCGCACGTCGTCCTCGAGGTCCTCGCCCTTCAGCTCGCGGATGGTGTCCTCGAGCAGCTTCATGTACATCTCGAAGCCCACGGCATCGATGTGGCCGCTCTGCTGCCCGCCCAGCAGGTTGCCCGCCCCGCGAATCTCCAGGTCGAGGGCGGCCACGCGGAAACCGCTGCCCAGGTCGCTGAACTCCTTGATCGCAGCCAGGCGCTTGCGCGCGACGGGCGAGAGCGACTGCTCGGGTGGAATCAGCAGGTAGGCATAGGCCGCGCGATCGCTGCGTCCCACTCGCCCGCGCAGCTGGTACAGCTGTGAGAGCCCGTACCGATCCGCGCGGTTGATGACGATCGTGTTCGCGTTCGGGATATCGAGCCCGTTCTCGACGATGGTGGTGGCGAGCAGCACGTCGAACTTGTGCGCCATGAAGTCGAGCATGGCCCGCTCGAGCACCTCCTCGTTCATCTGCCCGTGGCCGATGACCACGCGCGCCTCCGGCACCAGCCGCTGGATGAGGTTGCCCATCGAGAAGATGGACTCCACGCGGTTGTGGACGAAGAACACCTGCCCGCCGCGCGCCATCTCGGCGCGGATCGCGCGGGTAATCACGTCCTGGTCGAACTTCAGGACGTTGGTCTGGATGGCCAGCCGGTCGCGCGGCGGCGTCTCGATGATCGACATGTCCCGGATCCCCACCAGCGACATGTTGAGCGTCCTCGGGATGGGCGTCGCCGTCATCGTCAGGACGTCCACCTTCTTGCGCATCTGCTTGATGCGCTCCTTGTGCGTGACGCCGAAGCGCTGCTCTTCGTCCACCACGAGCAGGCCGAGGTCCCTGAACTGCACGTCCTTCGACAGCAGGCGATGCGTGCCGACGATGATGTCGAGTCGGCCTGCGGCCAGGGCCTCCAGCGTTTCGGCAATTTCCTGCTTCGTCCGGAAGCGGCTCACCATGTCGATGCGCGCCGGGAATGCCGCGAACCGCTCAGTCAGCGTCTTCAGGTGCTGGAACGCCAGCACGGTGGTCGGCGCCAGCACGGCCACCTGCTTGCCGTCCATCACCGCCTTGAAGGCCGCCCGCATGGCCACCTCGGTCTTGCCGTAGCCCACATCGCCGCACAGCAGGCGGTCCATCGGCGTGGACGACTCCATGTCGCGCTTGATGTCCGTCACGGCCGCGGCCTGGTCCGGGGTGAGCTCGTACGGGAACGCGCCCTCGAATTCCTCCTGCCAGTGCGTGTCAGCGCTGAAGGCGTGGCCTGCCACGGCCCGGCGGGCGGCGTAGAGCTTCAGCAGCTCCTCGGCCATGTCGCGCATGGCCTTCTTCACCCTGGTCTTGGCACGCTCCCAGGTGGTGCCGCCCAGGCGGTCGAGCGGCGGCCGGGTGCCGCCGCTGTACTTCTGGATCAGATCGAGCCGTTCGACGGGCACGAACAGTTTGTCTTCGCCGTGGTACCGGAGCTCGAGGAACTCCTTGACGTCGTCGCCCACGGTGATCTGCTTCAGGCCGACGAACTGGCCGATGCCGTGGTCCACGTGAACGATGAGGTCGCCGACCTTCAGATCGCGCAAATCCGAGAGGAAGGTCGCGGCCGCGGATCGCTTCGCTGCGCGTTGCTGGGCCCGGCGACGCTCTTCCTCGAAGACGTCACCTGCCGCGTGCACCAGCAGGCCGGCTTCGGGCAGTCGGAAGCCCCGCGACAGCTGTCCGTCAACGACAATCACCGCGCCGGCGGCACGCTGCTCGTCCGCGTGCCCGGCCCAGGACGCGCGGACGTCGTAGTCGCGGAGCAGTTCCACGGTGCGCTCCGCGCGGCCGCGGGATCCGGCAACGAAGAGCACGGTCTCCTGGCGCTCCAGGGCCTGGCGGATGTCGCCCACCCAGTCGGGGATGCGGCCCTTGAACTCCTGGGGTGGCTGATACGACACGTGCACCGAGCGCTCATCCTGCTCGAGGCTCAGCTCCTCGAGAGCGGTCCCGCGCGCGACCAGCGGCTCGACCTCATCCCACCCGAGCATCAACTGCCCGGGCGCCAGGGTCGAGGCCGCGCGGTCCCCGGGCACGCGCTCCTCGTACGACGCGCGCACGCCAGACCACGCCTGCTCCACCTGCGCGCGCACATCCTCCGGTTCCGCAATCACGACATGAGCCGAGCCGAGGTAATCGACGATCGACGCGGCCGGCTCGCTCACGGACGATGAGGCCGACAGCGCGAAATCGCGAACCGGCACCACCGCGAACTGATCGATGGTGTCCGTGGATCGCTGCGTCGAGGGATCGAACCGCCGGAGGGATTCGACCGTGTCGCCGACGAACTCGATGCGGACCGGCATCGTCTCGCCCGCCGGGAAGACGTCCAGGATGCCGCCGCGCAGGCAGAACTCACCGTGCTCGTCCACGGGGTCCTGCCGCTCGTACCCGCCCTCGGCCAGCATCGCCACCAGGGCGTCGGGTGAACTGTCGTGGCCGGTTCGCAGGGTCGCGGAGAGCGATCGAATGGTGTCCGGCGGCGCGAGCCGTGGCAGGAGCGCCGGAGCCGACGCCACCAGCACGCGCACCTGTCCCGAGGCCAGCGCGTGAAGGGCCTGCGCGCGGGCCGACGTCGCCCGGAAGTGCGGCGCCAGCCCGCGATAGGGATCCACCTGGAGCGACGGGAAGGGCAGCACGAGCCGTTCCACGGCGGTGTCGGCCAGCCCTTCGAGCGCGCGCAACATGAAGCGCACGTCGTCCACCGCGTCGTCGAGCGCGGCATCGGTGGACAGGACGAACAGGACCGGCGCCGGCCGGACGCGGTGAGTCATCGCGGCTACGGCAAGCGCGCGCGCACTGCCCCCGAGGCCGGTGAACCGGCCGGTCGGACGCGAGAGCCCGCTCTTGCTGGTGGCGTCGAGCAGCAGGGACTGCAGGGCCAGGGAGGGAGTCGTGGTGGTCGTGCTCATTCAGTACAGACACGTATCCCCGCGCCCGTTCGAGACGGGCCGGGGTGTCGCGGCGTCACTTCCATTGTCCCATGCTCCCCGTACCGCGCGGAGTGGGCGGGGTCAGCGTCGCTGCAGGCGTTCGAGAATGGATGAGGTCGAATAGCCGTCGGCCATCGGCACGCGAACCACCTTCCCGCCGCGAGCCTCCACCACGTCGCGACCCACGATGGCGCCCGCCGCCCAATCTGCGCCTTTCACCAGCACGTCGGGCTGCAGGGCCGTCACGATCTCGAACGGCGTGTCCTCGTCGAAGATCACGACCGCGTCCACGGCCTGGAGCGCGGCGAGCACCTCTGCGCGTTCCGCTTCGGGGTTGACCGGCCGACCCGGCCCTTTCGCCAACCGGCGCACCGAGTCGTCCGAGTTCAACCCGACGATGAGCGCGTCTCCCTGCCGGCGTGCCTCGGAAAGATAGCGCAGGTGGCCGGGGTGAAGGATGTCGAAGACCCCGTTGGTGAACACGATGATCCGGCCCTGCCTGCGCAGCCGATCCACCAGCGCGACGGCGTCGTCCAGGGCGAGGATGCGGCTCACGATGGCCTCGCTTCCACGGCGCGCTTAACCCTCGCCAGGGCCCGATCCGCTCTTGAAGCGGATGGAGGGCGAGAAGTGCCAGCGGTGGTCGGGCCGGTAGATCCCGACGTCCTTCGTCCGCGACTTCACGCGAAACGAGTAGAGCAGACGGTGGTAATCGTACGGGTACCCGTCCAGCTTGTGCGCGGCCAGGTCCAGGCGGTACGTGCCCTCGACGAGCTTGAGGCTGTCGATCGCGAAGGTGACCTCACCTTCGCCCGAAATCTCGTCCGGCCGCAGCTCCTCCAGGTTCGTGTTCGTGCCGTAGCAGCACACGCCGTCCGCGTTGAAGATGCCGAAGCCGAACACGAAGTCCTTCAGCGGGTGATGCGCGCGCACGTTCATCTTCACGCGCACGGCCTCGCCGTACTGGAAGACGTGGCCCGGCTGGCCGTCCTCGCCGAGCAGCGTCACGCCGGTGATCTCGAGTTCCCGTGTCCCCCAGCGGCCTTCGGTGGCCTTGAACATGTCGGCCGGCGCCTCGCCCGACTCGACGGGGTTGTCAGGCAGCTTGCCGCCCGCGCCGTCACCGGTGCCGCCCTTCGCCGACGCGGCCAGCCGCGCCGATTCGGCCTTCGAGAGCTCCTGCTCCTCGGTCCTCTCGACATCGATGATGTACGAAGCGACGACGCGCTTCGGCTCGCCCTCGGCCTTCGTCTGGCCCTTGTCGAGCCACAGGGCCTGGTCGCAGAACTTTTCTACCAGGTCCAGCGAGTGGGTGACGAGCAGGATGGTCTTGTTGCGGCGACGGAACTCCGCGAACTTGTCGAGGCACTTCAGCGTGAAGCCCTGGTCGCCGACGGCCAGCACCTCGTCGATGAGCAGCACCTCGGGATCGACGTGGATGGCGACGGCGAACCCGAGCCGCATGTACATGCCGGACGAGTAGGTCTTGACGGGGGCGTCGATGAAGTCCTGCAGCTCGGCGAACTCGACGATCTCGTCGAACCGCTTCTGGACCTCCTTCTTCGTCAGCCCGAGCATGATCCCGTTGATGAAGATGTTCTCGCGCCCCGAAATCTCGGGGTGGAAGCCCGCGCCGAGCTCGATGAGGGCCGAGATGCGGCCGTCCACGGTGATGGTGCCGCTGTTGGGCCGCGAGATGCCGGCCACGCACTTGAGCAGCGTGGACTTGCCGGAGCCGTTCCGCCCGATCACGCCGTAGGTGCAGCCCTTTGGCACCTGGAACGACACCCCCCGGAGGGCGGGGAAGGTTTCGTCCGGCTGCAGGTCGCGGATGAGGCTGCCCTTGAGCAGCGCCGACTTCAGCGTGGCGAACTGCTTCTGCCGCGCGAAGCGCCGGTAGACCTTCGAGACGTTGACGACGTCAATCGCGGGAATGCTCATACTTCTTCCGCGAAGCTGTCCCGGAGGCGATCGAACACGAAGTACCCCGCCAGGAACACGAACACCGACAGCACGCCGAGCGCCATCAGCCACTTCCAGTGGCCGTGCGGGCCGACGTGAAACAGCACCTCCTGGTAGGAGATCGCCAGGTGGGTCATTGGATTCAGGTTCAGCACCCAGCGGTAGTTCTCGGGCGCCATCTGCATGGAGTAGATGATGGGCGTCGAGAAGAACCACAACGTCAGCAGGTTGCCCAGCAGGTCCTTGATGTCGCGGAAGTGCACCGTGAGCGCCGAGATGAGAAACGCCAGGCCGGTGGTGAAGAGCAGCTGCACCAGCACGATCACCGGGAACCAGAGCAGCTCCACCGGGTCGAGGGGCCGGCGGTAGTAGATCAGGAACGCCGCCAGGATCGGCAGGCCCAGGAAGAAGTGGACCAGGTTCGACAGCACGGCCACGATGGGGAGCACCTCGGCGGGAAACAGCACCTTCTTGATCAGGTTGCCGCCCGCGATGAGGACGTTGGCCGACTCGGAGAGGGACGAGGAGAACCACGTCCACGGCAGGATCCCGCAGAAGAAGAACAGGCCGTAAGGCCGGATCTCCTCCGGGTGCATGCCCGGCATGATCACGGTGAAGACGAACGAGTAGACGAGGAGGAGCAGGAGCGGGTTGAAGAACGACCAGAAGAACCCCAGCACCGACCCGCGGTACCGCGCCTTCAGGTCCCGGGCGACCAGGATCCGGATGAGGCCGCGATAGCGGAACAGCTTGGCGAGGTTCTGCAGCATGGGTAGTGGGGCGCCAGCGCTTCAGGGGCCGGCGCCACGATCCCGGCGCCTGTCAGTGGCCGGGATGGCGACGCGACTCGGCCTGCAGTTGCTGCATCGTGCGGAGCAGGGCCACCCGCGCGCGCTCGAAGTCGAGCATCTCGCTGGGCAAGGCGGCCATCATCTCTTCCGCCCGCGCCATGCCGGCCTGCGCGCGCGCCTCGTCGAACGCCTCGGCGGTCTCGGCCACCTGGGCAATCACGCTCACCTGGTCCGGCAGCACCTCCGCGAACCCGATCGAGACGGCCAGCACATGGCTCTCCGTCCCCTGGCGATACGTCATGAGCCCCGTCCGCAGCGCCGCGAAGAACGGCGTGTGGCCGGGCAACACCCCGAAGTCGCCCTCACTGCCGGGCAGCGACACCTCGTCCACCTCGTGCGTGTACGAGTGGTCGGGCGTGACGACTCTGAGCGTGAGCTTGGTTGGAAGGGCCATGGCTACTGCTTCATCTGCTTCGCGTTCTCGAGCACGTCCTCGATGGTGCCCTGGAGGTAGAACGCCTGCTCAGGCACGCCGTCGTGCTTGCCCTCGGCGATCTCCTTGAACCCGCGGATCGTGTCGGCGATGGACACGTACTTGCCTTCGCGGCCGGTGAACTGCGCGGCGACGAAGAACGGCTGCGAGAGGAAGCGCTGGATCTTGCGCGCGCGTGACACCGCGAGCCGATCTTCTTCCGACAGCTCGTCGATGCCGAGGATGGCGATGATGTCCTGCAGGTCCTTGTAGCGCTGCAGGATCTGCTTCACCTGGCGCGCCACGTTGTAGTGCTCGGCGCCGATGATGCGCGGGTCGAGGATGCGCGAGCTGGACGCGAGCGGATCCACGGCGGGGTAGATGCCCAGCTCGGCGATCTGGCGCGACAGGTTCGTCGTCGCATCGAGATGCGCGAAGGTGGTGGCCGGCGCCGGGTCGGTGTAGTCGTCGGCGGGCACGTAGATGGCCTGCACCGACGTGATGGAGCCGTTCTTCGTCGAGGTGATGCGCTCCTGCAGCTCGCCCATCTCCGTCAGGAGGGTCGGCTGGTAGCCGACGGCCGATGGCATGCGGCCGAGCAGCGCCGACACTTCGGAGCCGGCCTGGGTGAACCGGAAGATGTTGTCGATGAACAGCAGCACGTCCTTGCCTTCGGCGTCGCGGAAGTACTCGGCCACGGTGAGCGCCGAGAGGCCCACGCGCTGGCGCGCGCCTGGCGGCTCTGTCATCTGTCCGTAGACCAGCGCCGCGCGCGACTTCGACAGGTCCTTCATGTCGATGACGCCCGACTCCTGGAACTCGAGCCACAGGTCGTTGCCCTCGCGCGTGCGTTCGCCCACGCCGCCGAACACCGACACGCCACCGTGCTTCATGGCGATGTTGTTGATGAGCTCCATGATGATCACGGTCTTGCCCACGCCCGCGCCGCCGAACAGGCCGATCTTGCCGCCCTGCAGGTAGGGCTCGAGCAGATCGATGACCTTGATGCCCGTCTCGAACATCTTCAGCTCGGTGGACTGCTGCTCGAGGGTCGGCGCGGGACGGTGGATGGGCCAGCGCTCCTTCGACTCGACCGGGCGGTCCGGGAAGTCCACCGGCTCGCCCAGCACGTTCAGCACGCGGCCGAGCGTCGCGGGGCCCACCGGCACCGAGATCGGCGCCCCCGTGTCGGTCGCCTGCATGCCGCGCTGCATGCCGTCGGTCGGTTTCATCGCGACGGCGCGCACCCGGTTCTCGCCCAGGTGCTGCTGCACCTCGACGATGACGTCGATGTTCTCGCCCGTGACGCGCACCGCGCTGTAGATGAAGGGCAGGTGTCCCTCCGGGAACTCCACGTCCACCACCGGGCCGATCACCTGGATTACCTTGCCGACGTTCTGCTCGATCGCTGTGCTCATATCTTCGCTCTCTGCGGGCCGTGAAGCCCTGCCCTCACGACCTCCCACCTTCGCGCTTCCGAGCTACGGCGGGCAGGCTGGACCCCAAGACCTTCCTACACCGACTGCGCGCCCGCGACGATCTCGATGATCTCGCGCGTGATGGACGCCTGCCGCACCTTGTTCATGTAGAGCGTGAGGCGATCCACCATGTCCTTCGCGTTTCGCGTGGCCGCGTCCATCGCCGTCATCCGCGCCGCGTGTTCGGCCGCCGACGACTCGAGCAGCGCCCGCGCCACCTGCACCGACACGTGGTAGGGCAGCAGCAGGTTGAGCAGCTGCTCCGGCGCCGGCTCGAACAGGTAGTCCACCGTGTTGATGGCCGCCGATTCGGGCTCGAGCTTCGGGATGGGCAGCAGGCGCTCCACCACCACCCGCTGCGAGATGATCGAGCGGAACTCGTTGTAGACGAGGTACACCGAGCTGATGTCGGGCGCGAGGAACTCGTCGATGCACGTCTTCGCGATGGCCCGGGCGTGGGGCCACTGCACGTTCTGGAACAGGCCCACTTCCTCGTATTTCACGTCGAAGCCGCGTCGGACGAAGAAATCGCGCCCCTTCCGGCCGACGAGGGCGAGGGCCACGTCGCGGCCCGGGTCGCCCGTGTGGTCCGCGAGGAACTGCGACGCGCCCTTGATCACGTTCGTGTTGAAGCCGCCGCACAGCCCGCGGTCCGCCGTGATCACCACGAGCAGCGTGCGGCCCGGCGTCGGGTCGTCCTTGAGCAGCGGGTGCGCCGACGGGTCCACGCGCGTGGCCAGGTTGTTGAAGACCCGGAGCATCTCCTGCGCGTACGGACGACTGTTCACGATCCGTTCCTGCGCGCGGCGCAGCTTCGACGACGAGACCATCTTCATGGCCTTCGTGATCTGCTGCGTCGACTTCGTCGCCCGAACCCGGCGACGGATGTCAATCAGTGACGGCATGGCTGGCTATCCAAGACCCCCGCGGGACCCTCAGGCGCGCGCGCCCGCCGGCGCGGCGGCGAACTGCTCGGTGAACTCCTTCAGCGCCGCATTCAGCTCGCCCTTGAGTGCATCGTCCAGGTTCTTCTTCTCCCGGATCGTCGACAGCAACGTGCTGAAGCGCGTGGTCATGAAGCGCAGCAGCTCGTCTTCGGCCCGGCGCACATCCGCCACCGCGACGCTGTCGAAGTAGCCATTGGTACCCGCGTAGACCGCCACCACCTGCTGTTCGACCGGAAGCGGCTGATACTGCGGCTGCTTCAGGATCTCGACGAGGCGCGCACCTCGGTTCAGCTGCTGCTGCGTGGCCTTGTCGAGGTCGCTGCTGCCGAACTGCGCGAACGCCGCCAGCTCGCGGTACTGCGCGAGGTCGAGGCGGAGCGTGCCCGCCACCTGGCGCATCGCCTTGATCTGCGCCGAGCCGCCCACGCGCGACACCGAGTTGCCCACGTTGATGGCCGGGCGGACACCCTGGTTGAAGAGGTCCGACTCGAGGAAGATCTGGCCGTCCGTGATCGAGATCACGTTGGTCGGGATGTAGGCCGACAAGTCGCCCGCCTGCGTCTCGATGATCGGGAGCGAGGTGAGCGAGCCGCCGCCGAGCGCGTCGTTCAGCTTCGCCGCGCGCTCCAGCAGGCGCGAGTGCAGGTAGAAGACGTCGCCGGGGTACGCCTCGCGGCCCGGGGGACGACGGAGCAGCAGCGAGATCTCGCGATACGACTGCGCGTGCTTCGAGAGGTCGTCGTAGATGAGCAACGCGTGACGCCCGCTGTCGCGGAAGTATTCGCCCATCGTCGTCGCGGAGTAGGGGCTGATATAGAGCATCGGCGCCGGGTCCGAGGCGGCCGCTGCCACGATGATGCAATAGCGCAGGGCGTCGGCTTCCTCGAGCGTCCGCACCACCTGGGCAATGGTGGACTGCTTCTGCCCGATGGCGTTGTAGATGCAGATGACGCCGGTGTCCTTCTGGTTCAGGATCGTGTCCAGCGCCACGGCGGTCTTGCCGGTCTGGCGGTCGCCGATGATGAGCTCGCGCTGGCCGCGGCCGATGGGCACCATGCCGTCGATGGCCTTCAGGCCCGTCTGCATGGGCTCGCGCACCGGCTGCCGATCCACGACGCCCGGCGCCAGCCGCTCGATCGGCGCGAACTGCGTCGTCAGGATCGGGCCCTTGCCGTCGATGGGCTGGCCGAGCGCGTTGACCACGCGGCCGAGCAGTTCCTCGCCCACCGGGACCGAGATGATGCGCCCGGTGCGCTTCACCGGATCGCCTTCCCTGATGGCCCGGTACTCGCCCAGGAGCACCGCGCCCACGCTGTCCTCTTCGAGATTCAGCGCGATGCCGAACACGCCGTGCGGGAACTCGAGCATCTCGCCGGCCATCGCGCGCTCGCAGCCGTGCAGGCGGGCGATGCCGTCGCCGATTGACGTGACGGTGCCCACTTCGGCCACGTCCACGTCCACGGCGAAGCTGCCGATCTGGTCCTTGATGATCTTGGAAATCTCGTCGGATCGAATGCTCATGGTTTAGCCCTGGGCGACCAGCTGGTCGCGCATCTTCTTCAGTTGCGTCCGGACGCTGCCGTCGTACACGGTGCTGCCGACACGCGCCACCACACCACCGAGCAGCGTCGGGTCGACCGAGACACGCATGGTGACCTGCTTGCCGGTGACGCTGGACAGGCTGGCCTCGAGCGACTGGGTGGCTTCGGCCGACAGCGGCGCCGCGGTTGAGACCTCGGCCTGCAGCACGTTGCGATGGGCATGCAGCCGCTCGGTGTAGACCGCCGCGATGTCGGGCAGCAACTCCAGCCGGCGGCGCTCGGCGAGCAGCCCGAGGAGCTTGCCCACCGGGACGGCGACTCCAAGCTTCTCGCCGATCGACACGATGATGTTGCGTCGGGCCAGCTCGGGCACGGTGTGGCTCGCCAGCACGCGGGCGAGCTCGGCATTCTCGGCGACGGTGGAGACGACCGCGGTGAGGTCCAGTTGGACCTTCGTCACGTCCGATTCCTTCTGCGCGACGTCGAACAGCGCGCGCGCGTAGCGGGCAGCAGAGGGGCGGTTCGACATGTCAGTGCTTCACCTGCTCCAGGTACCGGTCCACCAGGCGGGCCTGATCGGCGGCCGTCATGTCCGTGGCAATGCGCTCGGTGGCCAGCTGCACCGCCAGGTCGGCGGCGTGCTCGGTGAGCGCCCGCTTCGCCAGGCGTACCTGGACGTCGATCTCCCGCCGCGCCTGCTCGAGCAGCCGCTCGCGCTCGGTGGCGGCCTGCTGGGCGATGCGCTGCTCCTCGGCGGCGACCTCCGCCTTGCCGCGGGCACGCAGCGCGTCGATTTCACCGGGCAGGGCCTTCAGCTTGCGGTCGATCTCTGCCAATTGCGCGGTGGCCGCGTTCTTGATGGCGGCCGCGTCAACCAGGTCCCTGCGGATGCCCGCGCCGCGGTCCTGCAGGTAGCTGCTGAGCGGCGTCTTGAGAAAGTAGTAGAGCACCCCGCACAGGATGGCGAAGTTGACCACCGGCCAGAAGAAGTCCATCAGGCTGGCTTCGTGGTGCTCGGCTTCCTGCGCCGCGGCGGCAAACGCCGGCGCACTGGCGAGCGTGACCGCGACGACGGACGCAGCAGCGCACCGCACTCTGTGCATAAATTCACAAGCGGTCATGCGGCGTGTCGACACATCTCTCTCCACATCGAGAATCCGCCCTGGTCAGGACGCGCGACCGAGCACGCGCGTGACAATGGCGTCCGCCAATCCCACGGCCTCGCGATCGAGTGCCGCACGTGCATCTGCCGACTCCTGGCTCACCCGCGCGGTTGCCGACTGCGCCTCGCGCTGGACCGCCGCGCGCGTCTCAGCCAGGAGCGCCGCGCGTTGTTCGAGCGCCGCGCGCCGCGTGTCGTCGATCTGCTGGTACACATCCGCGCGCGCAGCGTTCAGCGTCCGGTCGTACTCCGCCGCCGCCGCCGCGGCCTTTGTCGCCGCCGACTCGGCCAGCTCTCGCGCGCCACGCACTGCAGCCGTACGCTGATCAACAACCTTCAGGATCGGCTTGAAGACGAGGGCATTGAGAATGGCCGTGCAGAGCAGCAGAAGGACGACGACCCACAGGGTTGAGATATCCGGGATCATGGCAAACGACTAAGGATATCACGGGTCAGGTCGGGGTCTGGCCAGACCCGAGCGGGAGTAAGTCCCGGAGGGTCGAGTAGGTCAAATAACAGAAACAAGGTGGTTGTCTTCAGCGCGGGAGCCGACCAACCCCACCGCGTTGCCCATCACCCCCGCGGTCTCGAGCGCACGGGCCAGCACCTCCGCCACGGCCGGATCGACCGATATCAGCAGCCCTCCGGACGTCTGAGGATCGAACAACAGGTCCTGGACGTCCCGGCCAATCGCGTCGGTCATCCGGACCCGATCTCCGAAATAGGCCCGATTCGACGCCATTCCGCCGGACCGATTGCGCGAGACCAACGCCAGCACACCCTCCAGGACGGGGATCCCCGCGGCGGCAATCTCAATGGTCACCTCGCTGGCGGCCGCCATCTCGCTGGCGTGCCCCAGCAGGCCGAACCCGGTGATGTCGGTGCACGCGTGCACGCCGCCGACCGACAGCATGGTCTCCGCCGCCACCTTGTTGAGCATCGTCATGGACGCCACGGCGCGGTCCACCAGGTCGGCCGGCGCCCGGCCCGACTTGATGGCCGTGCCCACCACCCCGGTGCCGAGGGGCTTGGTCAGGAGCAGCACGTCGCCCACCCGCGCGCCACCGTTGGTCAACACGCGGTCGGCGTGCACGGCGCCCGTGACGGCGTAGCCGAACTTGATCTCCTGGTCCTGGATGGTGTGTCCGCCGAGCAGTGCGGTCCCGGCCTCCTGCAGCTTCTCGTACCCGCCACGGAAGATGGCCGCGATGTCGGCCGGATCCAATCCGTCTTTCGGAAACGCGGCGATTGCCAGCGCGGTTCGCGGCTGGCCGCCCATGGCGTAGATGTCGCTCAGCGCGTTGGCCGCGGCAATCTGCCCGTAGAGATACGGGTCGTCCACGATGGGCGTGAAGAAGTCCACCGTCTGGACCAGCGCCGGCCCGCCCTCCCACACGTACACACCGGCATCATCCGCCGTCCTGAAGTCGACCAGGACACGGGGGTCGGACGAGGGAGGGATGCCGCTCAGGACCTGAGCGAGCTCGCCAGCGGCGAGTTTACTGGCTCAACCGGCGCAGCTGACCATCTCGGTCAGCCGCTTCTTTCCGAACAGGTTCATCGATCGCTCCTGGGACAAGAAACCACGAAGCCACGAAGGGAATCACGAAGTTCATCATGATAGATCTGCGCCGGTCCTCTTCGGTCGACACGCGCAGTCGAGATGATCCCTTCGTGCTGCCTTCGTGGTCTTCGTATCTTCGTGGTGTCGTTTTCGTCGTCACTTCCGCTCGGTCAGGTATTCGTACAGGCGCTGCAGCTCTTCTTCGTTGGCGAACGCAATCTCCAGCGTGCCGCCCTTGCGCTTGCGGTGGATGTGGACGGGCGTGCCGAGCGCGAGCCGCAGCTGCTCCTCGGCGGCGCGGGTGTGCACGTCCTTCTGCGGCGCCTGGTCGGCCGTCGGCTTCGGCGCGCTCGCCTCTCGCTTGACGAGCGCCTCGGTCTCGCGCACCGACAAACCCCGCGAGATCACCTCGCGCGCCACGCGGCGCTGATCCGTGTCGGCGGCAAGGCCGAGCAGCGCGCGCGCGTGACCCATGGCGAGCTCGCCCGACGCGACATTGCCGCGGACTTCCTCGGGCAGCTTCAGCAGCCGCAGCACGTTGGCCACCGTGGCGCGATCCTTCCCGACGCGCGCGGCGATGTCTTCCTGGCGCAGCGCGAACTCGTCCACGAGCCGCTGGTACGCCGTGGCCTCTTCGATGGGGTTCAGGTTTTCCCGCTGGATGTTCTCGATGAGCGCCATCTCGAGCTGCTGGCGATGGTCACTGTCGGCCACGTCCTTGATGACCACGGGCACGCGCAGCAGCCCGGCGCGCTGCGCGGCGCGCCACCGCCTCTCGCCCGCGATGATCTGATAGCGCTGTCGCTCCATGCCCGGGCCCGGCGGGAGCCGCCTGACGATGATGGGCTGGATGACGCCATTGCTGGCGATCGACTGGGCGAGCTCGGCGAGCCGCGTGTCGTCGTACTGCGTGCGCGGCTGGTACTCGTTGGCCTCGAGCAGGTCGATGTCCACGTCGAGCGAGGTGCGCGGCGGCTCGAGCCCCGCCGTCACGTCGGGAATGAGCGCGCTGAGGCCCTTGCCGAGGGCTGGTTTCTTCTCCACCTTCACACCGCCTGTTGTCGTTGTCTGAATTCCTCGGCGAACGCCGAGTAGGCCTCTGCGCCGCGGGACCTGGCATCGTACGCCATCACCGGCACGCCGTGGCTGGGCGCCTCGGCCAGCCGCACGTTGCGCGGGATCACGGTCCCGTACACCTTCTCCTTGAAGAACTCACGCACGTCGCGGGCGACTTGCTGTCCGAGGTTCGTGCGCTCGTCGCTCATCGTCAGCAGCACGCCCTCGATGTCCAGCGAGGGGTTGAGGCCGGTACGCACGCGCCGCATCGTGCCCACGAGATCGGCCAGTCCCTCGAGCGCGAAGTACTCGCAGTGCAGCGGAATGAGCACGCGGTCCGCGGCGACGAGCGCGTTCAACGTCAGCAGCCCGAGCGACGGGGGGCTGTCGACGAGGATGGTGTCGAACTCGTGGCGGAGGAGGTCGAGCACTTCGCGGAGGCGGTGTTCGCGGTTGGGAAGCGAGATGAGCTCGATTTCGGCGCCGGCGAGCTCGCGCGAGGACGGCATGAGGAACAAGCGCTCCGTGGACGTCGAGACGATGAAGTCGGAGGGCGGGATCGGGGGTTCGGTGTGAGTGAGAGCGTCGTAGACCGTCCCGGCCACCGCGGACATCCCCTTGCAGCCGACACCGCTGGTGGCGTTGGCCTGGGGGTCCATGTCGACGAGGAGGACGCGTTGGCCGGCCGCCGCGAGGCTGGCGCCCAGATTGATGACCGTGGTGGTCTTTCCAACCCCGCCTTTCTGGTTGGTGACAGCGATGATGCTCATCTTGTTTCTGGGTTTTGCCCTATTTTAACTCGTGTTCCACGTGGAACAGGTCGCACAAGATCATTTTCACCCGATTCTGACCTTTTCGAGCACCACTAATCGGCTGCGCAGCGATTCGAGTAGGGGGAACGTAGCCTTCCAGACCAAGGGGGGCGCGATGGACTCCGCGACGTGACTACCTCCGGGTCCCCTGAAGAGGAAGATTTGACCTCCAGGGCGAAGGAACGCCTGTAGTGTCATCAAGACCCGTGGTTCGATTCGCACGGCCCGGATGGTCACGACATCCACAGCTTCGTGCAGCTCTGGCCGGGACAGCAGCTCTTCGAAACGTGCGGTCTCAACAACGGCGTCGGCCAGAGCTAGCTCGCGGACGGCTTCCCGCAGGAAGACCGCCTTCCTCGTCTTCACCTCCACCATCCGCAGATAGAGGTGGGGCGCGGCCAGTTTCAACGGGATGGCCGGTGAACCACCACCGGATCCTGCGTCGAGCACCTGTCTAGCGTCGGCCGGAAGGTGTCTGGCGGCCGCGACTGGTTCCAGAAGCAGGCGGTCAATCGCCTCGTCTTCGCCACCGGGAGATAGTTTGAACGCTGTGAGGTTGACCTTGGCGTTCCACCGTGAGAGGAGCGCGTAGTAGCGCTCCAGACCCGCCAGTAGTTCGGGACTTATGGCCAGATTTGCGTGCCGCGCCCGTCGCCTGACGCGGTCGCGAAACTCACGCGTGGTCATCGGGGTACCGAGCGACGTAAGCGCCGAGAACAGCCACCGCAGCCGGGGTTACTCCCGGAATTCGAAGCGCCTGGCCGAGAGTGGCCGGACACACCTGCTCGAAGCGATGGACCATCTCCGCCGAGAGGCCAGGAACCCGGCGATAAGGGAAGCCTCCCGGGATGCGACGGACTTCCTGGCGCTTCGCCCGCTCCACAGACTGTTGCTGCCGAGCCAGATAGCCCTCGAACTTCAGGCTAATCTCGACCGAGGCGATATCGACAGCCGACGAACCGGGCGAGGTCTCGAGCGCCACGTCGCCGTGTTTTACCAAGGATTCCAGGCGCACCTCTGGCTGCCGTAATGCCTGGGCAGCCGGGATGCGCCCCTGCGAGGGCAGCTTCACGGTCGCGTTCCTGAGGAACGCCAGATTCCTCTCGTATCGGTCTCTTCGGTCGCGGAACCGCACCCAGTCCTCATCGCCCACGAGTCCCGCTTCCCGGCCCGCAGGCGTCAGGCGGAGATCCGCGTTGTCGATCCGCAGCATCAGGCGGAATTCGGCCCGAGAGGTGAACATCCGGTAGGGTTCGAGACAACCCTTCGTGATCAGGTCGTCGATCATGATCCCGATGTAGGCCTGATCCCGTCGGAGGACGAAAGGTTCGAGGCCCCTGGACCGACGGCCGGCGTTCGCACCGGCGATCAACCCCTGTCCAGCCGCCTCCTCGTAGCCAGACGTGCCGTTGATCTGTCCAGCGAGGAAGAGCCCAGGCACGCGCCTCGCCTCCAGGGAGGCGCACAGCTCCGTCGGCTGGATGAAGTCGTACTCGATGGCGTACCCGGGCCGAAGCAACCGCGCGCCCTCCAAACCTGGCAGCGCGTGAACCAGCCGCTCCTGCACATCGCTCGGCAAACTCATCGAGAAGCCGTTCACATAGATGGAGTCAGACCCCACGCCTTCTGGCTCGAGGAAGAGCTGGTGCCGCTCCCGATCCGGGAAGCGCATCACCTTGTCCTCTAACGACGGGCAGTACCGCGGGCCGACGCCCTTTATCTGTCCATTGAAGAGGGGAGAAAGGTGAATATGTTTCCGCACCAGGTCGTGAACGCCCCCAGTGGTGTGGAGCAACCAGCACGGAACCTGATTCGACAGCGGTTTGCTCGTGGCGTAGGAAAACGGTACGGGAACGCTGTCTCCATGTTCCACGTGGAACACGCCTGAGCGCTCTCCGGCGACGAAGTCGATTGAACCTGAATCGAGGCGGGGAGGAGTGCCGGTTTTCAACCGCCCGATACCGAAGCCAAGGCCCCTGAGCGATTCGGCCAGATCTCGCGTAGGAGGTTCGCCGGCCCGGCCCGCCGGACGTTGCTCGGGTCCAATATGGACCAGGCCATTGAGAAAAGTGCCGGTGGTGACCACTAACGCCTTACAGGAGAATCGTCGACCATCCTCGAGGGTAAGGCCGCACACCTCGCCGGCTGACCTGAGCACGGACCCCGCCCGTCCCTCCAGCCATTCGATGCCTGGACGGGCGTCTAGTTCGTTCCTAACCCATTGACCGTAAACCACTTTATCCGCTTGCGCTCGCGGAGACCAGACGGCCGGGCCTCGGCTCCGATTCAGCAACTTGAACTGGATGCCCGTGGCGTCTATGGCGCGGCCCATCAATCCGCCTAGCGCGTCGATCTCTCGTACGAGATGTCCCTTCGCCGTCCCGCCAATCGCCGGATTACAGGGCATATGACCAACTGTGTCCCTGGACAGCGTGCAGAGTGCGACGTGGCATCCCATGCTGGCCGCCGCCCAGGCGGCCTCCACGCCGGCGTGCCCGGCGCCAACCACAATCACATCGAAATTGGTCATGTATTTGCTTGTTGAGATTCCAAGAAGGAATCCATCAAAGCCTGCCACACGCTACCACACCCCCCTGGGGAAGGACCGCCGCGCCAGGGCGGACGGCGCCCGGCCGCCACTACTTGCCGATGCAGAAACGCTCGAAGATGTGCCGCAACAATTCGTCCGACGAGCGACGGCCGGTCACTTCCTGCAGCCGGTCCAGCGCCTCCTGGAGGTCTGCCAGCAGGAACTCCTCCGGCAGCGTGCCCGCGGAGGTGTCCAGCGCCTGCCGCGCGCGCAGGACAGCCGCGCGCGCGCCCTCGAACAGCGTGACATGCCGGAGATTGGTGACGATCGGCGCATCGCGCCACGCGGTGGCTCCGGACAGCGCCGGGCCAATGCGCCGTGCGAGTTCGTCCAGGCCGGCGCCTGTGCGCACCGAGACACGAAGCGCATCGTTCCCCCATGGCGGAAGCACATCGGGCCACGCCGATGGCAAATCCGTCTTGTTCGCGACGACGAGCCGTGGGCGAGGTTCGGAGGACGCGAGCACGCGCAGGTCTTCTTCACCAATGGGCCGCGATTGATCGAGCACCACGATGGCCAGGTCCGACACGGAGAGCGATCCGTGCGCCCGCTGCACGCCTTCGATCTCCACCTCGTCTTCGGTCTCGCGCATGCCCGCCGTGTCCACGAGCGCCAGCGACAGGCCGCCGATGTCGGCACGCTCGGTCAGCAGGTCACGTGTGGTGCCCGGCACGGCGGTCACGATGGCGCGATTGGCGTTCAGCAGCGCGTTGAAGAGGCTCGACTTCCCCACGTTGGGCGCCCCGACAATGGTCACCATCGCGCCCTCGCGAATCAGGCGGCCGCGGCCGGCATCCCTGAGCACGCGGTTGAACTCCGCGACCACGTGGTCCAGCGCGCCAGCGAGCTCACCCGTTTCGATGAAGTGATAGCCCTCGTCCGGAAAGTCGAGTGAGGCCTCGAGCCGCGCCACGAGATCGAACAGGCCGGCCTCGATACGCCCAATCGCGCCGGTGAGCGTCCCCTCCAGTTGATCGAATGCCGCGCGCGCCTGCAGCGGCGTCACCGCTTCGATGAGGTCGGCCACCGCCTCCGCCTGCACGAGATCGCGCTTGCCGTTGAGGAACGCGCGCAAGGTGAACTCTCCCGGCTCCGCCAGCCTCGCGCCCATCGCCACGGCCGAGCGCAGGATGGCGGCCAGCACCACCGGGCTCCCGTGTGCGGAGATCTCCACGACGTCCTCGCCGGTGTAGGAGGCCGGCGCCGGGAAGGTGGTGACCACCACCTCGTCGCCGACAGCGGAATGGAGATCGATGGCTCTGGTACTGAGGCGCGAGAAGGTGGCGCGCCGGGGCTCGAACGGTGCGGTATGGCCGGTGAGCGCGGTGGCCACGCGCACGGCGTCGGCGCCACTCAGCCGGATCACCCCAAGGCCGCCTCGCCCTGGCGGGGTGGCCACCGCAACAATCGTGTCGGCGGTGGAGAACATCGGCCCCCCTGCGGCGGGCTAATTGACCGAGATGATGACGGTCTTCTCGAACGCGTCGCCGATGCTCTCCGACGAGACGCCCACGATCTCGGAGACCGCCAGGTGAACGATGCGGCGTTCGTATGGGTTGAGCGGCCCGATCTCCTGCGCCAGCCCGGTGGTCCTGGCCTTCTCGCCCAGGAACAGGGCCATCTGCCGGAGCTCCGCGTCCTTGCCCTTCCGGTAACCCATGCAGTCCACCACCAGCCGCCGCCCCTCGGTGGCATCGTTGCGGAAGATGGCCGACACCACGTGCTGCAAGGCCGCCAGCGCCTCGCCCTGGCGACGCGTCAGCAGATTGCCATCCTCGCCGTCGAGGTTGATGCGCAGCCCGTCCGGCATCTCCTCGGCGGACGCAGTCAGCTGGAGACCCATCTTCTGGGCCACGGTCTGGACGAACTCGGTGATTTCGCTGGTATTGGCCATGGCGTCTCTCAATTTTTCGCCTTCGCGGGCGTCGGGGGCATCATCGACATGGTCAGGTACTGCTGGCCGATGGCCCACAGATTACTGATTGTCCAGTAGATCACCAAGCCGCTCGGGTAGGCGAGGAACATGAACGTGAACATGATCGGCATGATCATCATCACGCGCTGCTGCACCGGGTCGGCCGAGGTCGGCATGATCTTCTGCTGCCAGAACATCGTGGCGCCCATCAGCAGCGGGGTGATGTACAGCGGATCGGGCCGCGACAGGTCCACGATCCAGCCGAGGAACTCGGCCCCTCGGATCTCGATGGCCTGCGAGAGCATCGCGTAGAACGCGAACAGGAAGGGGAAGGTGAGCAGCATCGGCACGCAGCCGCTGGCCGGGTTGACGCCCTTCTCCTTGTAGAGCGCCATGACTTCCTCGTTCATCTTCTGGCGCTGGGGATCGGTGATCTTGTACTGCGCGTAGCGAGCCTGGATGGCCTTCATCTGAGGCTGGATCTCCTGCATCTTGCGCATGGATTTCACAGACTTCTGACGAAGCGGGAACATCGCGAGGTTGATGAGCACCGTGAGCGCGACGATCGCCCATCCCCAGTTGCCGACGTACTGGTGTACCCACTTCAGGGCCCCGAGCAGCGGCACCGCCAGCCACGAGAAGATGCCGAAGTTGATGACCCGCACCACCTCGGTGTTGATGGCGCGCAGGTCGTCGAACGCCTTGGGACCGAAGTAGAACCGCTGAGTGGCCTGCGGCGACTGGAACCGCACGCCGAAGGCGGCATAGCGCCCCGGCGGCGCGTCAGGGGTCTTCGGTGGCACCACGAACGACGTGTGGTCGAAGCGCATCGGCGCCGGCTGCTCGCCGTCATTCAGCACGAGCGCGGCGAAGTAGTGGTCGTCGATGCCCGCATACAGGAAGGGGCCGTCCTGGGTGCCGGGCGCGGCACCCAGCCGCGTTACCGAGTTGTCCTGGTGAACCAGCGCCTGCGCGGGCGTCGAGTAGCTGGGCGCGAGGAAGCTGCCCTGGTCGGCGTGCGCGATGTCATCCCCGAGGCCGGGGCCCCAGTCGATAGCCGGGTTCAGCGCCTGCGTGCCCAGTTGCGCAGTCACCGCCACCGAAACGACGTAGCCGTCCGGCTGGAGCGTGAACGCCTTGGTCACGCGGAGACCGTCCGCATCATGCCACTCGAACGACAGCGTGACGGGTGCGGAGGTCGCATCCAGGCTCGCCGGGGCGGTGCTGTGGAAGAGCGCGCCGTTGACGCGCGAGGTCTGCGCGGGATCGTCCATCCGGAGCGAGAACGGGGTGAGCGCGTTGTTGACGCTGTCGGCACTCGGAACCAGGTCCAGCGGCTGGCCCGCATCGTCCAGGTAGTGCTTCAGCACCCAGTGCCGCAGCCGGGCCCCACGGTTGGTGAAGACCGCCCGGACCGAGGTGGTCTCGACCGTGATGTCCCGTTCGTCGGCCTCACCGGTCACGACCGTGCTGGCCGGAGCGGGCGTCGCAACGGCAGCAGGTTGGACAGGAGCCACGGCAGGAGCGCTGCCGGGCGCCGGCGTGAGGGGCGCCCCGGCGGAGGGCGTTCCGCCTGCCCCGGCGGGCTGGGTCGCCGGAGGCGGGGCGGGTGGGGCGAAGTAGCTCTGGTAGAAGAACAACACCAGAAACGAGAGCGAGATGGCGAGGAGAACGCGGCGTTCCATTGAGAAGGGGGGCCGAAACCTCAGAAAACCTTAATATGAGTGCCGCTGGGGCACCGGATCGTAGCCGTGGCCGCCAAGCGGGTGGCACCTGCACAGCCGCCGGGCGCCCAGCCAGCTGCCCCGGACGAGGCCGAACCGCGCGACGGCCTCGGTTGTGTAATCGGCACAGCCGGGGACGAAGCGGCAGCTGCCCGCAAACCATGGCGAAAACACGGCTTTATACGCGCGAATGAGGGCGAGGCCCACTCGGGCCGGGACGGACGTGGCGAGGGCGTCCGGGCTGGTTTCGCCGGTCGAGAAGTGCTCGGAACTCGGCCTCGAGAGTGACATAGGACGCATCGAGCATCTCGCGGCGGGGCACGACGACGATGTCGAACCCGCCTTCAGGTTTGTGATGGCGGAACAACTCCCGGACCAGGCGTTTGGCTCGGTTCCTGACCACAGCCGAGCCCATCTTCCGGGTAGCGGCGATGCCGAGCCGTGCGCCAGCCCGACCATTGGGAATCACGAACATCGTCATCAGGCGACCTGAGTGGCGATGTCCGGTGTTGTAAATCCGCTCGAACTCTTCGCGCTTCCGGATGTGCTCGTCCGCGCGAAAGGCGGGCATCTCAGGCTTCGTCCGACACCGTCAGGCGCTTGCGGCCCTTGGCGCGGCGCCTCTTGAGCACCTGCCGTCCGTCCTTGGTGGACATCCGCACCAGGAACCCGTGAGTTTTCGCCCGCCGACGGTTATTCGGCTGGAACGTACGCTTGCCCTTCTTGGATCTGGCCATGTTTTCCCTCTGAACGAACCTCCGATTGTATGCCCCCGGTCCTGCCCTGTAAAGGCCCATCGGCGTGCTAGAGTGTGCGTTCGCCTGTCCGAGTTTTCCACACCTGTGGAAAAACTTGTGGAAAAGGCCCGAATATCCAGGCCTGAACGCCTCCAGAAGTCCGGTCTTTCGCCGCTTTTTCTCCTTTCTGTGCCAATGCCGACGACGAACATCTGGGATCAGGTGCTGACCATCATCGAGGGGAAGGTGGGGCCCCACAGCTTCTCGACCTGGTTCAAACCGACGTCGCTCAAGGTTGACGAGGGCCGGTCGCTCGTGGTCCGGGTGCCAGCGCCGCTCTACGTGGAGTGGCTTCCCCGCCACTACTCGGTGGTGCTCGCCGAGGCCCTGGCCGAGGTTGGCCGGGCACAGGCCCAGCTGGTGTTCCAGGTGGGCGCGGCACCGGGGGCACCGGCTGCCGCTCCACCTGCACCCTTGGCCGCGGCCGTGACGTCCGAGGCGTTGCCGGTCCTTCCGGAACGCGTGGCCGATACCGAGCCGGCCACACCCGGCCCGGTCATTCCCGGTGGCCTCAATCCCCGCTACACCTTCGACACCTTCATCGTCGGGCCGTCGAACCAGTTCGCGCATGCGGCCTGCCGCGCGGTGGCCGAGGCGCCGTCGCGGTCCTACAACCCGCTGTTCATCTATGGTGGGGTGGGGCTGGGCAAGACGCACTTGATGCACGCCATCGGGCACTACGTCGTTCAGCACAACCCCTCCCTGACGCTCACCTACATCTCGTCCGAGCGCTTCATGAACGAGATGATCAACGCCGTGCGTTTCGATCGCATCCTCGAGTTCCGCGCGCGGTATCGCAGCGTGGACGTTTTGCTGGTGGATGACATCCAGTTCGTCTCGGGCAAGGAAGGCACGCAGACCGAGTTCTTCCACACGTTCAATGCGCTGCACGACGCCCAGAAGCAGATCGTGATCAGCAGCGATCGTCCGCCTCACGAGATCCCGGCGCTCGAAGAACGCCTGCGCTCGCGGTTCGAGTGGGGACTCATCGCCGACATCCAGTCACCGGATATCGAGACGAAGACGGCCATCCTGAAGAAGAAGGCCGAAACCGAGGCGGTGCCGCTGCCCGACAACGTTGCCATGTACATCGCCAGCCGCATCAAGTCGAACATCCGCGAGTTGGAGGGATCTCTCATCCGATTGCTGGCCTACGCCTCGCTCACCGGCCGCCCGCTCACCATCGAGCTCGCGCAGGACGTGCTCAAGAACGTGCTGGACCACGACGACCGCGCGGTGACCATCGAGCAGATCCAGAAGTTC
>DAIRFN010000035.1:0-24308 GCA_036795065.1 Vicinamibacterales bacterium | reverse complement strand
GTGAGGCCGTTCTGCGAACCGTCTTTCGTCATGCCCCCGGCCAGTGCAACGGGCGCGCCGCTCGCAAAATGAACCGCTCGACTCGCGGAATCGAACGCGAAACCGACCGACCGCCCCTGGCACGAGTCGTGTCGAGGGCAGAAACTGCGCGCACCGCAGGCTTGGACGCGCGCAGTTATCGCGCCGTGGTGGCGAGGGGAAGCTGGATGCGGAACTCGGCGCCGCCCTCGGGCCGGTTCGCCGCCGCAATGCGGCCGTTGTGCGACACGATCACCTTCTGCACGATGGCCAGCCCAAGGCCCGTGCCCTGCGCCTTTGTCGTGACGAACGGCCTGAAGATGCGCGGCAGCGCGTCAGGTGGAATGCCGGGGCCGTTGTCTTCGATCGTGATGCGCACGTGCGCGGCATCCGCGACGCCGTGCACCCGGATGACGGGCTCGATATCGGCCGCCGCACAGGCTTCGATGCTGTTGCGCAGCAGGTTGCTGATGGCCTGGCGCAGCAGCACCTCGTCACCCAGCACCTGCCCGAACGCACCCGTGCGTTCGATCCGTCCCCCTCCGATGGGAAGATCCGAGGCGGCCCGATCGACGATGGCGGCGAGGTCGAGGGGCACGAGGCTGATCGGCTCAGGTCGCGCGAAGTTCAGGAAATTCGCGACTACCTCGCCGAGCGCGGTGGTCTCCTGGCGGATGCCCTCCACGTACGGGCGATAGGTGTCCGGCAAGCGGGCCGGATCGAGCAGGCGCGCGTAACCGTGAATGGTGGCCAGCCCGTTCCTGAACTCGTGCGCCAGGCCTGCCGTCAGCTCGCCCACGCCGGCCAGCGCCTCCTTCAACCGCAGCTGCTCCTCCAGTTCCACGACGTCCGTGAGATCGGTGAAGAGGCACACGGCCGCCTGTAAGTCTCCGCCGCCGCCCGTCAGCGGCGACACGCTGACACCGAGGTGCGAGGGCCTCCCCTCGAGACGGAGCTGCCGGCGTGTCACCGGGACACCGCTTCGCAGCGTGTTGGTGATGACCTCGGCCAGGGGCGCGATGTGCCCGAGCATGCTGGTCACCGTCACGCCGTGTCCGTCACCGCTCACCCCGAGAATGCGCCGGGCCGCCGGGTTCACGATCTGCACCACGCCGTCGCGGTCGACGACGATGAGCCCCGCGCCGACCCCTGTGATGATCTGGTTGGACAGCCGCTCCGACGCCTCGGCCCGTGCCGCCATCGCGCGCTCCTGCGCCTTGAGGCGCATCAGCGCCTCCTGCAGCGCGGCAGACATCACCGAGGTCTCGACGCGCGTGTCCTTCGCGTGCCTCGACATGCGCGACATGCGGACCAGCGACACGAGCAGGGCCATCAGGACGAGCACCATGATGGCGGTGATGCCGAGCAGCGCGTAGCCGGCGATGGTCAGGGTTGGCACGGTTGGTGGCCTCCGCTGGGGTGCGGGATGGGCGCTTCAGGGAACGAAGAAGCCGCTGTACCAGGAGACCAGGGGCTCGCCCACCAGCATCGCGGCAAGGGCGCCCAGCGAGAGGAACGTGCCGAATGGCAGCGCGAGGCGCATGCTTCCGCGCGAGACGGCGATGATCCCCACCCCGACCAGCGCCCCGGCGAACGACGACAGGATGAGCGTCACCAGCACGGCCTTCCATCCGAGAAAGGCGCCGATCATCGCAAGCATCTTCACGTCGCCCATCCCCAGGCCCTCCTCGTGCCGCACGGCATAGTAGGCCCAGGCGATGGCGTAGAGCACGCCGCCGCCGAGCAGGATGCCCAGGAGGCTGTCGACCCAGCCCGGCGGGCCGGCGAGGCTGAACAGGAAGCCGATGGCGATGCCCGGCAGCGTGATGGCATTCGGAAGGATCTGGTGATGCAGGTCGATGCCGAACAACACAATGAGGATGAGCACCAGGATGAGCCGCGCCGCCAGGAGCGGGCCCATCGGCGTCAGCCACGTCACCAGTACGAACAGCAGGCCCGTGACGAGCTCGACGATCGGGTACTGAATGGAGATGGGCGCGCGGCAATGGTGGCACCTCCCGCCGAGCAACACCCACGACAGCACCGGGATGTTGTCGATCCAGCGGAGCCGCGTCCGGCACGACGGGCAGGTGGAGGGAGGCGTCGCCAGCGACTGCCCGAGCGGCAGGCGGTAGATCACCACGTTCAGGAAGCTGCCAATCGCCAGCCCGAGCACGCCGGCCAGCACGATGAGCGACATCGGCGGCCTCATGAGGGCTGCCGCGGGACGGGGACCTGCTCGATCGACCGTGGCTCCTCGGGCAGGGGCCACAGCGGCGAATCGGGCGAGAGGCCGATGCGCCCGGTTACCGGGTCGATCACATAGGGCGCGCCGGCCGGATCGAGGGGGATGCCGCGCAGGCGCTCGCCCCGGACCAGCGCCTGCCAGCTTTGGGCCACCCGACCTTCGCGGCGTGCGTAGCGTTCGGCGATTGCGTTCAACTGGTCGATGGCGTCCATGGCCTCCAGCTGGAGCAGGCGTCGCTCGGCATTCGTGCGAATCCAGTCGCTGTCGGCGTTCTCGTGCAACTGGCGCCACATGGTGCGCGACGATTGCCGGTCGCCGCCCACGGCCAGGGTGGTGGCCGCCAGAGAAACCAGCCACTCGGGACCGCCGGGCGCCTTTCCGCCGCGCTCGAACCACTCGGCGGCCTTCGGGTAGTCCTGGAGCCACCAGTAGTAGATGAAACCGATGTCGTGCATGTACTCCCACCGCTCGCCGTCCCGCTTCAGGCCGTTCTCGAGGAGCGCAATGGCCTGGTCGGGGCGCCCCGGACCGTCGGGGTACGCCTCGGTCAGGAATATGGCGCCGAAGCGATAGGCCACCTTGAACCGGGGGTCGAGCGTCGTGACGAGGTCGAGCATGGGGTAGAGCAGGTCGTAGCTGCGCTCGGAGTCGCCGCGGAGCCGCTGGCCGCCGTAGTACACGACGGAGCGGATCCAGTAGAGGTCGGCCACGAGGGTGTCGAACCCGAGCGCCAGGCGTTTCGTGGCGGTGCCCGACTGGATCCAGAGCATGCCGCCCGGCGGCTCGAACGGGACGCGGTTGCGATCCCGCACGGCCTGGATGCCGACCGACGCCGCGAACAACAGCATCACGGCCGCGATCAGCCCTCGGTTGCGGGGCTTCACGGCGCCGCCTCGATGGCCGCGCGAGGCCTCATTTGAAATCCCTCCGCCGGAAGACGGCGATGGCACCGATCAGCAGGATCACGATATACACCGCCGCGTAGGCCAGCGTCAGTGCGACCTGTGTGGCGGGCACCGTCACGCCGTGCACGACCTCGGCGCGGATGTTGAACGGCGCCAGGTTGGGCAGCACGTAGTACATGCCGCGCGCCACCACCGCGACGGGCTGCACGTCGAGCACCGCCTCGAAGTTGCGCAGGTCGGCGTTGAAATGACCGGCCACCCACAAGCCGATGGTCAGAAGCGCCGAGAGCAGCGGGCTCGAGAACGTCGAGAAGAACAGCGCGATGGCCGTCACCAGCATCAGCTCGGCGACGCTCAGCATCACGGCGACCACGAGCCGCGGATCGAGCGCCGGCGCCGGCCATGCGGTCTTCAGGAGTGCGTCCGTCGTGAGATCCACGTAGAGCAGCACGGCGTAGAAGGCCAGCGTCATGACGGTGAGGTTGACCACCAGCGTCAACACCAGGCCGAAATACTTCCCCAGGATGAACTGGCTGCGACTCACCGGCTTGGCCAGAACGGAGAACAGGCTCCGGCGTTCCACCTCCTTCGAGACGAGGTTGATGCCGATGAAGACCGCAATGAGGAGGCCGAAGACGGAGATGGCCGCCAGGCCGAGATCCTTGAGGATCTTCATGTCCTGGCCGGCCGTCAGCTGGCTGATGAGATAGGACGCGGCGATGACCAGCACCGCGAACGCCACCATCGAATAGGGCACGCGGTCGCGTATCGATTCCTTGAAGACCGCCTGGGCCACCAGCGCAATGGCTCGCATCGCTACAACCCTGTCTGGCGCGACTCGGCGGCGCCCACGGACTGCACGAAGTAGTCCTCGAGGGTCTCGCGCAGGGGGTTGAGGGAGATGATCTGGGCGCCCCCGCGGCCCAACTCGAGAATGAAGCGATCGGGTGATTCCTCGGCCGGCAGGTCGATGGTGAACCGCCCGTGGGCGACGGCGACGATGCCGCGCACGCGCGGCGCGATGGTGGCGCGCAGTTCGTCGGAGAGATTCGCCACCACCAGCTCCCATCCGCGCAGCTCGAAGGCGAGGATCTCGGAGAGCCGTCCCGAGGCGACCAGCCGTCCCTGGGCGAGGATGGCCACGCGGCTGCAGAGGGCCTCCGCGTCAGACAGGATGTGCGACGAGAAGAACACCGTGCAGCCACGATCGCGCAGGCGCAGCATGATCTGGCGCACCTGCCGGCGGCCCAGCGGATCGAGGCCCGACATGGGCTCGTCGAGGAAGACGACCTCGGGCTCGTTCAGCAGGGCCTGCGCCAGACCCACCCGCTGGATCATCCCCTTCGAGTACTGGCGAAGGCGCAGCCGTCGCTCGGACGCGATGCCCACTTCGTCGAGCACCGCCGACACGCGACGCGCCACATCCGGCCCGCGCAGGCCGAACACCCGGGCGAAGTAGGAGAGCAGCTCCTCCGCCGTCAGGTGGTCGTAGAAGTAGGGGTTCTCCGGAAGGAAGCCGATGCGCTGCTTGACCGACAGGTCGCCCACGGGCCGGCCCAGGATGCGGGCCGTGCCGGACGTCGGATAGAGCAGCTGCATCAGCAGCTTGAGCGTCGTGCTCTTGCCGGCGCCGTTCGGCCCGAGGAAGCCGAACACCTCGCTTTCGTCCACCGAAAGCGTCAACGAATCGAGCGCGCGGTAGGGTCGCGGACGCCAGAACCCGACGAGAAAGTCCTTCGAGAGTTCCTCGGTCTCTATCGCCGCCACCCTACTTGCCCCCGCCTCCCACGCGGCGCAGCTCCCACGCGATCGCGGCGTCGAAGAACTCGGGGCGCAGGCCGGGCAGGCGCATGCCGTTCAGGAAGAAGGTGGGCGTCCCCGTGATCTTCATCTGTGCGCCCTGCTGCGTGTCGCCCCGCACGAGCGCCAGCGTCGCGGCGTAGCGCGCATCCATGTCGGTGACGCCGCCGATGTCGCGGGCCGCCTGACGCACCGAGGCCGGCGTCATCGCCGGCTGGTTCGCAAAGAGCCAGTCCTCCATCGCATCGCCCTTGCCCTTCTCCCGGGCCAGCCGGACGGCCACGGCCGCATCGCAGGCCGCCAGGTGCACGTCACTCGCCATGGCGGCGTTGCACTCGCGCTCGAGGGGATAGTCCCTCGCGATGACCTTCACCCTGCCCGGCGCCTCCTTTGCCCACTTCGCGAAGACCGGCTTGTACTCACGGTGTGTCTGGCCGCAGGCCGGACATTGGTAGTCGTTGAACTTGACGATGACGACCGCCGCGCCGTCGTTTGGCACGACGAGCGGCTCGCGGGGCTGCTTCTCGAGCCAGGCCTCGAACTCGCGCACGCGTGCGGCGTCGGCAGTCGGCACCGCTGCGGCCGGCGTCTGCCCGGACGCCTCCTCCGGCGCCGCGGAGACCGATCCGCCCGGGAACAACAGAATGGTGGCGACCGCTCCAGCCACGAACAGCACGACCGCGGACAAGGCGGCCGGCGTGCGGAGCAGCGTTTGAAGGTCGCGAGCGGCACGGGCAGGCAGGCTGGACATGGGATCCTTTGCGGCCGCTCCCGACGTGAGGAACAGCCCGATGACGGCGAGATAGGCGCCCACACACAGCAGGCACACCGTCCCGAGAATGAAATACGACGCGTAGCCCAGGTAGAGCACCACGGCCAGACCCACCGTCGACGCCGCGAACACGTAGCCGGCCAGGTTCTGCGACGCGCCCGGCGATCGGCTGCAGAGCGCCACGAGGCCAAGTACGAACAGAAAGAACAGCAAGCCCAGCAGCGCCACGGGCACGCCGGCGACCGATCCGTAGGCGCTGGTGTAGGCCTCGCTGCAACTGAGCGTGTTGTTGACGTCGCAGACGCTCACGTAAGTCGGGTCGTTGATCAGCCGGTAGTGCACCCACGTGGAGGCCGAAGAGGCCGCCAGACCGAGTGCGGCGAACCCGAGGAACCAGCGCGACATGGGCGAATTATAAGCCGGGTGGCGTCGTCACAGGACCGGTGCGGCGGCCGTACAGGCCTCGGGCGCGGCCCCTGGAGGAACCGCGCCCTCGTCCTTCCCAACGCAGGATGTCGTTACTGAATCGGAGAGCCGCCCGGCGCCTGGCTCATACCGTCGGGCTGGACGATGGCCGCGGTGTCAGCGTAGATGGTGCCCAGCGTGCCGACCCAGAAGAAACGCGTGCCCGTCGCGCCGGCCGAGAGGGGTTCCGCGGTGGCAACCCAGTTGGAGACGAGATCCGCCGCCACCACCGTGTTGCAGGCGTCAATCGTGGCGACTGCGGTGGGAGCGCCGGCGACCAGTTCGATCTCGTAGCCGCTCTTCTGAACCGGCGGGACACCGCCGAGATCGGGGCTGATGAACGGCGCGCCACCGCCCACCGGGGCCGTGGCCAGGTCTGCCAGAGCCGACGCGTAGAACCCGTTGGCGCAGGTGGAGGCATACGCCTGCTGCGAGCTGGTGATGGCGCGGAGCGAGCCGATGGCCGAGGCCTCGTTGCCCGAGCGGCGGGCGCTCAGAAGGCCCGGCACCGCGATCGCGGCGATGATGCCGATGATGGCCACCACGATCAGCAGTTCGATGAGCGTGAAGCCCTTGTTGTCGCGAATACGCATGTTCGTTGTCTCCCAGAGTAGAAAGGTGATGCCGTTTGACTGCCCAGTTCCCGTTGCTGCTCTTTTCCCGGTCGCCGACGCCGCCCATTCCGTTGGCGGCGTCCGCACGCCCCAGACAAGAGCAACCGGCGTACCAACTGCCAGGCTGCCGCGGGAAGTGCGCCTTCAGGGGTCCGTAAGGTGTGATCTGACGTGCACTTAGCTGCAGATGGATGCAGGCGGCCCGCCCCCGGAGCCGGGGCCAAACCGCGGCGGGCTGACAGTCCCTGTCAGCCCTCTGTGCCAGTAACTGTCAGTGCACACGAATTGGTAGTTCGGCTGCGTAAAGCATGGTCCGGTCGGCGTCCCGCGCATGCCAGGCGAGCAGGGTGCGGAGGTCCTCCGCCACCGTTCCGCTGAAGGCGACCTCCCCGTTCACCCGCACGGTAATGGGCTTCGAGAAATCCACCACGTCGGGAGAGAGCAGCAGCCGGAACGCCGCCACCCCCCTCGTGCGGGCGTCGAACGCGTTGCCCGTGCGTCGAGCGTCCACGCGGCCCGATGGCCAGGTGCGGGCGAACATGCGCTGCTCGCCTCCCTGCACGCCGAAGGCGTTCGCGTCGGCGAGCGACGCGTCGTCGGTCGCGCGGCGCCCCAACTGGTCGATCACCAGCCAGTGCGCGCGGTTGTAGCGGTCGGTCCGCTCGCTTTCCCAGGAGAGGAACGCGGGATGAGGCTCGCGGGGGTGCGCGCGGACGAAGCGTTCGAAGTGCGCGCGCTCGGCCGACCACCAGCTGGTGTCGTGGCCGGCCTCGGGTTGCGGGCGGAACTCCACCGTCGCTCCCAGGGACGAGAGCATCTCGACATGGGGCGTCACGGCCGCGAGCGGATACAGCGGGTCGCGGCCGCCGTTCACGATGAAGAGCGGCTTGTTCACCATGTTGCCGGCGTACAGCTGGCCGTTGGCCCGCGTGGAGGGTGTGGCCAGCACGCGCATGTTGCCGTTGAGCGGGAGGAACGCCGAGAAGGGCGAGGTCAGCTTCATCGCGTAGAAGTACGCCCCGGTCGCGCCGTCCGACACGCCGGTGAGGTAGACGAGGTTCTCATCGACGTTGTAGGTGCGTTTCACGCGATCGAGCAGGGTCACCAGGTTCTCGAACTGGTTCAAGTGCCACCACTCGGCTCGGCCGTGGCCTCGAGGCTGCAGGTAGATGGCCTCCTCGCCCTGGATCCGATTCGGCGTGAGGGGACGTGCATCGCCGCCCGAGGCGGGCCGGCTCACGCCGCCGTGGAGTTGCACGCGCACCGGCCAGCGTCGTCCGGGGTCGTAAGACGCGGGCACCTCGACGAGCGATTCGATGACCGTGCCGTCGCTTGCCGTGAGCCTGATCGTGGAGGCGCCGGCGGGCATCGGCGAGTAAGCGCGCCCCGCCTTCAGCCGCTCCACGGCCTGCTTCACGGTCATGCCCGACGAGGCGAGCGCTTCGGCGGCGGAGGCGGCGGCACCCGCGTCGGCCGCCAGCAGGTAGCGCTCCAGGGCCTGCTCGGCCCTGGGCTGCGCGAGCGTGCCGACGACGGGTGCGACGGCCACCGTGCCCGCGGCCGCACACGCCGCCGCGGCCAGCCGCATCATCGGCTCTCCGCCCCCTTCAGCCCGTACTTCTTCGCGAGATAACGGAACTGCCGGAAGCTCAATCCCAGAAGCTCGGCGGCGTGCGTCTGCACCCCGCCGGCCTGCTTGAGCGCGCGCTCGAGATGCTCGCGCTCGATCGCCTGCAGGTGGTGCTCGAGGTTGAACCCCAGCTCGGGCAGCGCCGTGGGTGCCACCACAGCGTTGGCCTCGCGCGGCCCGCCGAGTGGCGTGGCGGGTCGCCCGGCCTGGATGGGCTCGGGCAACGTCGTGAGCTCGACGCGCCGTCCCTGCTCGAGCGCCACCGCGCGCTCGACCACGTTCTCGAGTTCGCGCACGTTGCCCGGCCACTGGTAGGTTTCGAGCGCGGCCACCGCCTCGGGGGCGAACCCCTCGAGGGGCTTGCCCATCTCCCGCGTGAGCCTCGCCAGGAAGTGCTCGGCAATCAGGGGGATGTCGCCGGGCCGCTCGCGCAGCGCCGGCAGCCGGATGGGGATGACGTTGAGGCGATAGAAGAGATCTTCGCGGAACCTGCCGTCGGCCACGGCCTTCGGCAGGTCGCGATTGGTCGCCGCAATCACGCGGATGTTCGCGGGGGTCTCCTCGGTGCCCCCCACCCGGCGAAACTTGCGTTCCTGCAGCACGCGCAGGAGCTTCACCTGCATGGCGGGCGTCATCTCGCCAATCTCGTCGAGAAAGATGGTGCCGCCCTCGGCGACCTCGACGAGGCCCTTCTTGTTGCTGTCGGCGCCGGTGAAGGCGCCGCGCACGTGTCCGAACAACTCGGATTCGAGCAGGGCCTCAGGCATGGCGCCGCAGTTCACGGCCACGAAGGGCCGGTCGCGACGGAGCGACTGCTGGTGAATGGCCTGGGCGACCAGTTCCTTGCCGGTGCCGGACTCTCCGGTGATGAGGATGGTGCTGTTGGTGCGGCACACCGTGTCCACCAGGCGGAACACGTCCAGCATGGGCGCGCTGCGGCCGATGATGCCCGCAAAGCCTTGGTCGGCGGTCGTGCTCCGCAGCACGACGTTCTCGTGCCGCAGCCGGCGCGACTCGAGCAGCTGCCGCACCTGCATCGTCACCAGTTCCACCTTGCCGAACGGCTTCTCGAACAGCGCCTCCGCACCCAGTTGGCGCGCGTGTTTCCACTCGTCCGAATCCTCGGTCCAATGAGCGGTCATCATCAGGACCACCGTGTCCGGCGCCAGCTCGCGTACCGCCTGAAGCAGGCGCACGCCGTCCATGCGGGGCATCCGGATGTCGGTGAGGACCGCGTCGAAGTACTCGCGCGCCACGATGTCGCGGGCGGCCAGCCCGTCCTCGGCGATGACCACATCGAAGCCTTCGCGCTGGAACATGATGCGCAGCCACTCGCGCATCGACTGCTCGTCGTCAACGATCAGAATCCGGGGCATGCACGCATTCTACTTTTCCAGGCGTGCCGGCGCGGGTGACGCCTCGCGGCCGGTGCCGGCCGGGGACGTCTCTGGCGTCGGGCCCGGGAAGCGCACGGTGAAGGTGGTGCCCTCGCCCGGCGTCGACTGCACGTCGATGCGGCCGCCGTAGTCAGTCACGATGCGGTGGACGATCGCCAGGCCCAGCCCCGTTCCCCGACCGAACGATCCGCGGAACGGCTGGAAGATCCCGTCGATCTCCTCCGGCGGGATACCGACGCCGTGGTCGGTCACCTCCATCACGGCGTAGTGCGACCCGTTGCCCGCGCGCTCGCTTCGCGCGGCCAGCCGCAGTTCCCCACCCTCGGGCATCGCGCGGAGGCCGTTGGTCGCCAGGTTCCACAGGATCTGGCGCAACTGGCTCTCGTCGCCGTCCATGGGCACCTCGTGATCGGGGAGGATGACCTCGACCCGGTGCTTCGCCGCCACCTCGGGGCTGTTCCTGAGCAGCATCCCGGTCTCGCGGACAACGGTCCGGAGATCGAGCCGCGCCACCTGGAGTTTCTGTGGCCGCGCGTAGGCCAAGAACGACTTGATGGTCTGGTTCAGCCGCTCCGATTCCTTCAGCACGATGTCCATCAGCTGCGCCTGGTCTCCGGAGAGCGACAGCTCGTGCCGCAGCATCTGCATCGACCCCGACATCGACGCCAGGGGGTTGCGAATCTCGTGGGCGATGCCGGCGGCCATCTCACCCACGGCCGCCAGGCGCTGCTGCAGGCGGGCGGTCCGCTCGATGCGCTTCACCTCGGTCACGTCCTGGAAGGTATAGAGATATCCGCGGCCGCCGTCCGGGAGCGGCAGGGCCGCCACGCTGAGACCGATTTCAATCACCTTGCCGTCGGGTCGCCGGTACTCGAAGTCCGTGCGCCTGGTACGTGCCTTCGCGAGCTCCTCGTCGAGGTTCGCCGTGAAGGCGGGTGAGAGCCGCAGCACCTCGGCGGCGGGCCGGCCAATCGGCAACTCACCCGTGAGGCCGGTGATGCTCATGGCGGAGCGATTGAAGGTGAGCAGGCGGTTCTGCGCGTCCGCCGTGGCCAGGCCGCTTGTCAGGTTGTCGATGACGTACTGGTTGAACGCCTGGAGATCCGCGATTTCCTCGGTGGCCTGCTCGAGGCGCACGTCGGCTCGTCGCGCGCGGTCCGCCAAGCTTCCGCTGAGCAGCGCCACCGCGAAGAAGCCGAAGACGTTGAGCCCGACCGTATAGAGCGCCACCGTGGGATCCGGCAGGTCGCCAGGGCCCGCGGCCAGGAACGGCAGGTCGATCGCCCTGGAGGCGTCGACATACTGCGCGATCACCAGCGCCACGAACAGCACGGCGTTGAGGGCGGCGATCTGCAGGCCGCCCCCGCGGAGCTGCGCCGTGCTCGCCGCGACGATGGGCAGCACGTACAGCGTGGTGAAGAGGCTGTTGATGCCGCCGGTGAGGTAGACGCAGGCCGACACCAGGACGGCATCGATCCCGAAGTGCACGCCGGCCACCCACGGGTGGCGATCCACCACCCGCAGGGACGCCAGCAGGGCCATGCTGACGGCGAACGTGGCGCCGATCAGGACGAAGAACGGGTTGATGGGCAGGGCGCCCGGGGCGCGCACCTGCACCACGACCGCCAGCCCCAGCAGCACCGTGGCCACGACCATCCGCAGCGCGGTGTGCGCCGCGAGGCGCTGCCGGAGCCAGGACTCCGTCATCCAGCCAGCTTGCTGATCAGGCCGAAGATGGGCATGTACATCGCGATGACGATGCCGCCGACGACGCCGCCGAGGAACGCGATCATCACCGGCTCGAGCAGCGTCAGCATGCCCGCGACGGCCGTATCCACTTCCTCCTCGTAGAAGTCCGCGATCTTCGCGAGCATCGTGTCGAGCGCGCCGGTCGCCTCGCCGACGCCGATCATCTGGACGACCATGCCCGGGAACACGCCCGTCTCCTTGAGCGGCGCGGCAATCGTCTCACCGCGCTCGATGCTCTTCCGGGTCACCTGGATGGCATCCTCGATGATCGCGTTGCCGGCGGTCCTCGCCGTGATGTCGAGGCCGTCGAGGATGGGCACGCCCGAGGCCATCAGCGTGGACAGCGTGCGGCAGAAGCGCGCCACCGCGATCTTGCGGAGGATGGGGCCCAGGATCGGAACCTTCAGCAACAGGCCGTCGATGACCCGGCGTCCCTTCTCGGTGCCGTAGTACTGGCGCACCGCGTACCCGCCCGCGAACAGCCCGATGATCAGGAAGGGCATGAAGCGGACCAGGTTGTTGCTGAGTGAGATGACGATGCGGGTGGGCAGGGGCAGCTCGGCACCCAGCCCCGCGAACAGGCTCGCGAAGGTGGGGATCACCTTCCACAGGATGACGCCCACCACCACCGCGGCGATGACGATGACCGCGATTGGGTAGATCATCGCGGACTGCACCTGCGACTTCAGCTTGACAGCCTTCTCGATGTACACCGCCAGGCGCTTGAGAATGGTGTCGAGGATGCCGCCGGCCTCGCCCGCCGCGATCATGTTCGTGTAGAGCGCGTCGAACACCTTCGGGTGGCGCTTCATGGCGTCGGCGAGCGACAGGCCGCCCTCGACGTCGGTGCGCGTCTGCAGGATGACCTGACGGAAGTACTTGTGGTCCTCCTGGTTGCCGAGGATGTCGAGGCACTGCACGAGCGGCAGGCCCGCGTCGATCATCACCGAGAACTGCCGGGTGAACACGGCCAGGTTCTTCGATGGCACGCCCTTCGCCCGCAGCTTCGCCGCCGCGGCCACCTTGGCGGCCACCGGGGTGATGCGCGTCACCTGGATCTGCTCACGACGCAGCGCCGCCGCGACGGCGTCCATCGAGTCACCGATCCGCTCGCCCGTGACGGCCTCGCCGCCACGCGTCCTCCCGGAATACGCAAACGTCGCCATGTCAGTCTCCGTCTCTCATCGGTTCGATCGGGGGGAGGCCCGTCGGTCCGACCATCTACTGCCCCACGGGCCGGCCCGGGCGCATGCCCGTGCCCGGCGCTCCCGGACGGCTCAGCCCCGCCCCCGGCACCACGCCCACGCCGCGATTGATCATCTCGTGGAGTTCCTCGCGGTTCGACGACGCGCCGATGGCGGTCTCGAGCGTGATCGTCCGCCGGAAGTAGAGCGTCGCCAGCGACTGGTTCATCGTCTGCATGCCGAGCTTCTCCTGCCCGGTCTGCATGGCCGAGTAGATCTGGTGCACCTTGTCCTCGCGAATCAGGTTGCGGATACCCGGCGTGGGAATCATGATCTCCATCGCCACCACGCGTCCGTCGCCGCTGGCCTTCGGCAGCAGCGCCTGACAGACGATCCCCTCGAGCACCAGCGAGAGCTGGGTGCGAATCTGCGCCTGCTGGTGGGCCGGGAACTGGTCGATGATGCGGTTGATGGTCGACGAGGCCGAGTTGGTGTGCAGGGTGGCGAAGGTCAGGTGGCCCGTCTCGGCGATGCGGAGGGCCGCCTCGACGGTCTCCAGGTCGCGCATCTCGCCGATCAGCACCACGTCGGGGTCCTCGCGGAGCGCCGCGCGCAGGGCGTTCGAGAAGCTCTGCGTGTCGCTGTGCACCTCGCGCTGGTTCACCATGCACCCCTTGTGCTGGTGGAGGTACTCGATCGGATCCTCGATGGTGAGGATGTGCCCCTTGTCCTGGGTGTTGATCTTGTCGATCATCGCCGCCAGCGTCGTCGACTTGCCGCTGCCGGTCGGCCCGGTGACGAGCACCAGGCCGCGGGGCCGGTCGGCGAGCTTGGAGATGACGGGCGGCACCTGCAGCTCGTCGAATCCACGGATGCGCTCGGGGATCTGGCGGTAGGCCGCGCCGACCGCGCCCTTCTGGTTGTACATGTTGCAGCGGAAGCGGGCCAGCCCCTTGATGCCGAACGAGCAGTCGAGCTCCTGCGTTTCCTCGAAGCGCTTCTTCTGGGCGTCGCTCAGCACGCTGTAGGTCAGCGCCTTGCTGTCGGTCGGCGTCAGCGGCGGAAACGCCAGCCGCACCAGATCGCCGTGCACGCGCACCTGCGGGGGCGAGTCGATCGACAGGTGCAGGTCCGATGCCCCCATGTCGACCGCCATCTTCAGCAGTTCAACCAACCCCGGCAATGTGGCCATAGACTCCCTACCTGACTGTCTCCCGCAGCACTTCCTCGACCGAGGTCACGCCGTCCTTGATCTTGCGAAGGCCGCTGCCGCGCAGCGTGATCATGCCTTCCTCGATGGCCTTGCGCCGCAACTCGAGCGCCGAGGCGCCCACGAGCACAAGCTCGCGGAGCTCGTCGGTGATCTCCATCACTTCGTACAGGCCCACGCGGCCCTTGTAGCCGGTGCCGTTGCACTTGTCGCAGCCCTTGCCCCGGAACGCCTTCACCGTCCGGGCGTCCTCGCTCGAGAAGCCGATCTGCTCGAGGGCCGGCGGCGGCAGCTCCTCCGGCTCCTTGCAGTTCGCGCAGACGCGGCGCACGAGGCGCTGGGCGCACACCAGGTTCAGCGAGCTGGCCACGAGGAACGGCTCGATGCCCATGTTCATCAGGCGGTTGATGGTGCTCGGGGCGTCGTTGGTGTGCAGCGTCGAGAGGACGAGGTGGCCGGTCAGTGCGGCTTTGACGGCGATCTCCGCGGTCTCGAAGTCGCGAATTTCGCCGACGAGGATGATGTTCGGGTCCTGGCGCAGGAAGCTGCGCAGCGCGGCCGCGAAGTTCAGGCCGATGTTCTCGCGCACCTGCACCTGGTTCACGCCCGGCAGGTTGAACTCCACCGGGTCTTCGGCCGTCATGATGTTGGTCTCGGGCGTGTTGATCCGCGAGATCGACGAGTAGAGCGTGTTGGTCTTGCCGCTGCCGGTCGGCCCCGTGACGAGCACCATGCCCCACGGCTTCTGGATCTGCGTCTCGAGCTTGCGCAGCGACTCGGGCTCGAACCCGAGCTTCGTCATGTCGAGCATGAGCTTGCCCTTGTCGAGCAGGCGCATGACGATCTTCTCGCCGAACAGCGTCGGCAGGCAGGAGACGCGGAAATCGATGTCCTTGCTGACGCCGTGGTCGCTGAACCGGATCTTGATGCGGCCGTCCTGGGGCAGCCGCTTCTCGGCAATGTCCAGCTTCGCCATGATCTTGACGCGCGAGGTGATGGCGTCGCGCATCTTCAGCGTCGGGGACATCACGTTGTAGAGGATGCCGTCGATGCGGTAGCGGACCCGGTACTCCTTCTCGTACGGCTCGATGTGGATGTCGCTCGCGCCCTTCGAGATGGCCGACATCAGGATGACGTTGACCAGCTTGATGACCGGCGCTTCCTCGCCCTGGCGGGTCAGGGCCTCGGCGCTGATCTCCTCGAGATCCTGCATGACCTCGACGTCGCCGACGTCCGTGGGCATCTCCTCGAGCGCCTTGGTGGCCATCTCGAGCGCGCTCTCGGTGCTCACCGGCGCCGCGGCCATCCCGCCCCGCAGGGTCGACGACACGGGGGGCGCGATGCCGTAGTACTTCTCGATGGCCTCGGCCACGCCGGTTTCCGACGCCACGACGGGCTCGACGTTGTAACCCGTCATGAACTTCACGTCGTCCATGGCGAAGACGTTCGTCGGATCCGTCATCGCGATGGTGAGGGTGGCGCCCGACCGGCTGAGCGGGACGATCTGGTACTTGCGCGCGGTCTCCGCGGGCACCAGCTTGATCACCGCGGGGTCGATCTCGAACTGCCCGAGCGCGATCGACGGCACGCCGTACTGCTTCGAGAGCAGAGCCGTGATCTCGTCGTCCTGGATGTAGCCCAGCTTCACGAGGTTGCCGCCGAGCTTCCCCCCGTGCTGCCGCTGATACGTCAGGGCGTCCTGGAGCTGTTCCGCCGAGATGCGCTTCTCCTTGAGAAGCAGTTCGCCAATCCTGACCGCCATGACCTGTTGTCTACCGCACCCTCATCCCGGGACGCCCAGGCGCCCGAACTAGAACGTGTATCTCGCCCCCACACTCCACCAACGCTCGTCCTGGTCCCCGCTGGCCAGGTGCGCCTCCACGTAGAACCCGGTCGCCAGTGCCGCAGAGACGCCCGTGGCCACCACCGGTCTTGCCGTGCCCACTGTGCTGCCCCGCACGCCCCCCCGCACGCCGAGCCGCTGTCCCAGCCACCACGTCTCGACGCCCGCCGCGATGTCCCGCCGCTCGCCGGTCCACGATGCCTGGCGGGTGAGATCCGCGTCCGCGGACACCACCACGCGCGAGAGGCCGGGCCAGCCACTCCCCCACGCCGCCCCGACTCGCGCTTCCCGGCCCAGCTCCACAGGCGCGCCCTCGTCCGGGGCGTCAAACGACGGCGTCGTCAGGTTGCGCGCGACCAGCCCCACGCGCCACTGCTCCACGGCCAGCATGACGCCGGCATCGACGTCTCCCCGCGACGTGCCGCGACTGGGCAAACCATCCGCCGCCTCGAGGGCGTCGGACGCATCGGCCAGGTCCACCTGCCCACGCGTGACCTCGCCCCGGACCAGCTTCACCGTCCCGGCCACCACGAGGTACTGATTCAAGGACTGGGCCAGCGTCACCCCGAGGTGCGACGTCGTCAGCCCCTGCACGTTTCGCCGTCCTTCTTCTCGGCTTGGCCCCGCCATCCCTGCAGCCTCATCCGGGCCTGCGACCACATTCGACAACCGGTAATAGCTCAGGCCCAGGGGGGGAAGGGTGAAGGCCAGCAGCTGGGCGTTGTTGACGGAGGCCCCCTCGTGACCACTGGAACCGCCAGAATCGGCGTCACCGGCCCCGAAATCGACGACAAAGCTGACATATGCGCCCGTCGCCATCCCGGCCGGGTTCCAGTACACCGACGAGGCGTCGTCGGCGACGGCGACGAATGCCTGGCCCATGCCGGAGGCGCGAGTGCCCAGGGACTGCGCCTGGGCGCTCGTCGCCGAAAGCCAGGCGGCACCGAGGATGGCCAGGGCGTGGCCGCTAATGAGTTTCTGGTTCATAAACTACTGTTTTGAGCGGGCAAACGATCCAGGGTATGGCGGGGTCGAGCCGGGAAGTCCATCCTATTCAGCGGTTTGAAAGGCTGTCAAGAAACCTCCCGCCCCCGGCTGTCGTATAAGCAGAAACAGGACCTGGTCTAGATGCGGCGCATCGTGGGCGTCTTATGGCGTCCCCGCTCCACCATGGCGGCCCTCGTGGCCACCCCAACCTTTCTGGCGACGTGGGCCATCCTCCTCCTCACCTGGATGGCGCTGGCTGCCGGGCTGTTGCGTACTGATGTCGGCCGACAGGCCCTCGTCGACGAGCGCGTGCGCATGATTGAAGTCCTTGGCGGCACGGTAGACGATGAGAGTTACGCGAGATTACAGAATTCGCCGCCATATGGCACTTATGTAACCAGCGGTGGGCGGCTCCTGCTGACGCCTCCCGTCACGCTGCTGGTCGCGGCCGGTCTCGTCGTCCTCGGCCGCCTCGACCTGACGCCGGTGCCGTGGGTGACGGCCCTGGCGGTCAGCGTGCACGCGTCGGTGGTGCTGGTGCTCCAGCAGCTGGTGGCGACGCCGCTCCACTACTTGCGGGAGTCGGTCACGAGCCCGACCAACCTGGCGGTCTTCCTGCCGATGCTCGAGGAAGGCACGGTGGCGGCCCGGTTATTCGGGACCATCGACCTCTTCGGGCTGTGGTGGATGTGGCTGCTGGCCCTCGGCCTGGCGGCGGCCACGGGTCGGGCGGCCCGCCGGTACCTGGTTCGGCTTCTGGGCGTCTATGTCTTGGTGGCGTTGTTGGTGGCGGTCGGCATGGCCGTCGTAGGAGGGTCCTAGCGTGCTTCGCAAGAAATGGGTGTGGGCGGTCATCGCGCTGCTCGTGATTGGCGGCGTTACCGCCTTCGTCCTGAGCCGGCGTCAGGACCGGGGCATTACCGTGTCGGCGGAGACCATCCAGCATCGCGACCTCGAGGCCATCGTGTCGGCGTCGGGCAAGATCGAGCCGCAGAAGACCGTCAACATCAGCGCCCAGTCGATGGGACGGGTCACCCGGCTGGCGGTGAACGAGGGCGAGCGCGTCAAGGCCGGCCAGTTCCTCCTGCAGATCGACGCCGTCATCGCCGAGGCGGCGGTTCGGCGCGATGAGGCGGCGCTCGCGGGCGCCCGGACCGCGCTCGAGCAGTCGCGCGCCTCCCTTCAGAGTGCGCGCGCCAATCTCGACCTCGCGCGGCAGGCCCTCAAGCGGCAGCAGGAGCTGAACCAGTCGGGGTTGACCACCCGCGAGGCGCTTGAACGGGCCCAGGCCGAAGTGGAGGTGCGCGAGAGCGACCTCAACGCGCGCGAACAGGAGATCAAGAACCGCGAAACGCAAACCCGCCAGCAGGAGGCCGGCCTGCAGAGCAGCCGCCACTCGCTGTCGCAGGTCCGCTTCGAGGCGCCGTTCGACGGCATCGTCACGCGGCGGAACATCGAGGAGGGCGAGAACGTGGTGGTCGGCACCATGAACAACGCCGGGACCGTCCTGCTGACCGTGGCCGACATGTCCGTCATCGAAGCCGAAATCGAAGTGGACGAGACCGACATCCCCTACGTGCAGCTCGGCCAGCCGGCCCGAGTCACCATCGACGCCATCCCCGACAAGGCCTTCAAGGGGACCGTGACTGAAATCGGCAACAGCCCGATCCAGCAGACGTCCACGGCCGGCTCCACCGCGCGGACGGCGACGAACTTCAAGGTGACGGTGACCATCGACGGACAGATTCCCGATGTGCGCCCGGGGTTCACCTGCACCGCCGAGATCACGACGGCCACGCGCGCGCAGGCCCTGTCGGTGCCCATCCAGGCCCTGACGGTCCGCGAGCTCCTGTACGACGAGCAGGGCAACGTCATCCCCGAACCGCGCCCCCCGAAGCCGCGCTGGCAATTCGGCCCGCAAGCCACCCCCGTGTCGGCGGCCACGTCCGAGCTCAAGCCCGGGCAGAAGCGCGATGAGACCGAGGGCGTGTTCGTCATCCGCGACGGCAAGGCTACGTTCACGAAGGTCACGCTGGGAATCGCCGGCGAGCGCTATCTCGAGGTGCTCTCGGGGCTGCAGGATGGCGACCGGGTGATCACCGGGCCGTTCGAGTCGGTCCGGGGCATGTACGAGGGCGATGCGGTGAACACCGGCGACGCGAACGCGGCCTCGGCCAGCGGAGATTCGGGAGTGCGGGTACGCGTGGGCGGGTAGGGCCCAACCGATGTCCCAGATGCTCGAATCGGTGCGACTGGCGCTCTCGTCCATCTGGGCGAACAAGCTCCGGTCGCTCCTCACCCTGCTTGGCAACATCGTCGCCGTGTCGTCGATTATCACGGTGGTGGCGCTCATCACCGGCGTGAATGGCGCCGTCACCGATGCCATTGTGTCGGACCTGGGTGCCGACTCGTTCGTCATCCAGCGGACCGGCTTCACACAGAACGAAGACGAGTTCGAGCGCCAGCGCAGCAACCCGAACGTCACGCTCGACGATGCGGTCGCCGTCAAGCGCTTCAGCACGGCCGTGAGCTCGGTGATGGCGCAGGCCCAGCAGCGCACCAGCCTCGCCTACCGCGACGAGGAGCTCGACTCGATCCAGGTGCAGGGCGTCACCGAAGAATATCTGGACTTCACCACCTTCGACGCCGAGCGCGGCCGCATGATCAGCCCCGTCGAGATTCGGCGCAAGCGCCAGGTGGCTCTGATCGGATGGCAGGTCGCAGACCGCCTGTTCGGTACCGCGGATCCCATCGACAAGCAGGTGCGCATTGCCGGCGTCAACTTCCGCGTCGTCGGTGTCTCGGCCAAGAAGGGCGCGGCCTTTGGCAACTCGCTGGACGAGTTCGCGGTGATCCCGCTCGGCGCCTACCAGAAGCTGTTCGGCTCGCGTCAGTCGCTGCAGCTGATGGTACGACCGCGCGACGCCACGCTCGTGCAGCAGGCGAAGGACGAGGCGCGGGTGGCCCTGCGGGTCGAGCGGCGGCTCAAGCCCGCGGAACCGGACAACTTCGGAATGCTGGCGTCCGACTCGATCCTCGGCATCTTCCAGCAGGCCACCGCCGGCATCGCCGTCGTGCTCGTCGGCGTCGTCGGGCTGTCGCTCGTGGTGGGCGGCATCGTCATCATGAACATCATGCTGATGGTGGTGAGCGAGCGGACGCGCGAGATCGGCCTCAGGAAGGCACTCGGCGCCAAGCGGCGCGACATCATGTCGCAGGTGCTCACCGAGTCGGTGACGCTGTCGCTGACGGGCGGTGTGATCGGCGTCGCGCTCGGCGCGATGTTCGCGATGACGATCGGCATGCTCACCCCGGTGCCGGCGTCCGTTGAAACGTGGTCGGTGGCACTCGGCGTGGCGATCACCGCCCTCGTCGGCCTGTTCTTCGGGTGGTATCCGGCACGACGCGCCGCGATGCTCGACCCGATCGAAGCGCTGAGGCGCGAATAACCGTGGTCTCACTCACCCGGCAGGCCGGCCTGCTCCGCGAAACCGCCCGGATGGCGTTCGAGACGCTGCGCGGGAACAAGCTCCGTTCGGCGCTCACGGTGCTGGGCGTCGTGATCGGCGTCACGTCCATCGTCGGCATGACGTCGCTCATCCGCGGCTTCGACACCTCGCTGCGCGACTCCATCGCGGCCCTGGGCCCCAAGACCATCTTCGTGCAGCGCTTCGGCGCGGTCAGCTTCTCGTCGGGGGCCTCGTTCCTCGAGTTGATCCGCCGGCCGAGCCTGACCGTGGACGATGGCGAAGCCATCCGCCGTCTCGCCCCCTCGGTGGCCATCGTCGACACCTGGCTCGGTGCGGGCCCGCCGCAGCCGACCATGGAGCGGATGTTCTACGAGGGTGAGCGGACCCGGCCCGCCGCGGTGATGGGGACCAGCGAGCGGTTCGTGGACGTGAATTTCGCCACGATGTTCGCGGGGCGGACATTCACCGAGCAGGAGGTGGAGCGCCGCCGCCGCGTGGCGGTGATCGGCTACGGGCCCTATCAGGCGTTGTTCGAGCCCCGGGGCCTCGACCCCATCGGCAAGCGTATCCGTATCGGTGCGATCGACTACACGGTGATTGGCGTCGTGAACAAGCGCCCGGCGGCCGGCGGTTTCAGCCTTGGCCAGGACGACTTCGCCATCATCCCCTACACTGCCTTCCGCAAGCAGTTCGGCAACGAGCGCGTGCGGACCGGGCCCTTCGGCGGCCAGGCCGTGATGATTGCCGTGGTGCCGCACGAGAACGCGACCCGCGAAGACGCCATGCGCGAGGTCGAAGCCGTGATGCGCATCCGGCACGGCCTGACCCTCGACAAGCCCAACGACTTCGACCTGGTCACGCAGGATGCCATCCTCAGGGTCTGGGAACAGATCTCCCAGGCGGTGCTCCTGTCCCTGGTCGTCATCTCGTCCATCGCGCTCATGGTGGGGGGCATCGGGGTGATGGCCATCATGACCATCTCGGTGACCGAGCGCACGCGCGAGATCGGCGTGCGCAAGGCGATCGGCGCCCGCCGGCTGGAGATTCTCACCCAGTTCCTCATCGAGGCCGTCGTGCTCACCAGCGTCGGCGGCATCCTGGGCGTCCTGCTGGGCAGCGCCATCGGCCTCGTGGTGAACCTCGTGTCGGGCTTCCCGGTCTCGCTCCCGTGGTGGTCGTTCGCGCTCGGGCTGGGCTTCTCGGCCACGGTCGGCGTGTTCTTCGGCATGCTGCCCGCCTGGAGAGCCGCGCGCATGGACCCCATCGAGGCGCTGCGGTACGAGTAGCCTCACCTGTCATATGATTCCTCCAAAGACGGACGTCTGACGCGCCCGGGGAGGCTTCCCGCCTATGAAGGTTTACGATGCTGCCAGCATCCGCAACGTGGCCGTGGTCGGCCACGGCGGATGCGGGAAGACGCAACTGGTGTCCGCGCTGTTGTTCACCGCCGGCATGATCAATCGGCTCGGCCTGGTGGACGACGGCACGACGGTCACTGACTACGACGACGAAGAAATCGCCCGCAAGCACACGCTGAGCGCTACCCTGGCACACGCGGAGTGGAACAAGACCAAGATCAACATCATCGACACGCCCGGCTTCGGCAACTTCTTCGCCGACACGCGGGCGGCCTTGCGCGTCTCCGATGCCGCGCTCGTGGTCGTGGATGCGGTGGCCGGGGTCGAGGTGCAGACCGAGAAGGCCTGGCACGCCGCCGACGAGCTGGGCCTGCCTCGCCTGGTGTGCGTCAACCGGCTCGACCGCGATCGGGCCTCGCTCGATCGCACGCTGGAGTCGCTTCGCCAGACCCTGGGGCGCGCCATCGTCCCCATCCAGCTGCCCATCGGCGAGGACAAGCACTTCACGGGAGTGGTCGACCTCGTCGGGTTGAAGGCGTACACCTTCCCGGCCGATGGCTCGAGCCGCATGACCGAGGGACCGGTGCCGGGCGCCATGGAGGCAGAGGCATCAGCCGCCCGCGAGGCGTTGATCGAGATGGTGGCCGAAGCCGACGAGGTGCTGATGGAGCACTTCTTCGAGGCCGGCACCCTGACCGACGACGAGCTGGTCACGGGCCTCAAGAAGGCCACGGCCGCCGCGAAGATCTTCCCGGTGGTCTGCGCGTCGGGCCTGCAGAACGTGGGCGCCCAGCCTCTGCTCGATGCCGTCCTGGCCTTCGCCCCTTCGCCCGCCGATCGGCCCTTCCAGGCCCTCAGCGATGGCCAGCCCGTGAGCCGTGCCACCGACGAGAAGGCGCCCTGCGCGGCCTTCGTGTGGAAGACGGTGGCCGATCAGTTCGCGGGCCGCATCACGCTCTTTCGCGTCTACCAGGGAGCCCTCAAGTCGGACTCGACGGTCACCAACCTGACGCGCGGCACGCAGGAGCGCCTCGGCCACCTGGCGGTGCTGCAGGGCAAGACGCAGGTGCCCGTTCCCGAGGTCACGGCGGGCGACCTCGGCGCGGTCGCGAAGCTGAAGGACACCCGCACCAATGACACGCTGGCCGACAAGGTCGCGGGCATCAGCTTCGCGCCCATCATGTTCCCCGAACCGGTCCTCTCCTACGCCATCGAGCCCAAGAGCCGTGGCGACGAGGACAAGATCAGCTCATCGATGCACCGGCTCGAGGAAGAGGACGGCACCATCCGGTATGCCCGCGACCCGCAGACCAACGAGCTGCTGCTGGCCGGGCAGGGCCAGCTGCACATCGAGGTCACGGTCGCCAAGCTGAAACGCCGCTTCGGCGTCGAGGTGAACCTCAAGCCGCCCCGGATCCCGTACCGGGAGACGATCACCGCCCGCGTCGAGGCGCACGGCCGCCACAAGAAGCAGACGGGCGGCCACGGCCAGTTCGGGGACTGCAAGATCCGCATGGAGCCCCTGCCCCGAGGCGGCGACTTCGAGTTCGTGGACGAGGTCTTCGGTGGGGCGATCCCGCGACAGTTCATCCCGGCGGTGGAGAAGGGCATCCAGGAGTCCCGGCTGCGCGGCTACCTGGCCGGCTACCCCGTCGTCGACTTCCGGGTCGTCCTGGTCGACGGGCAGTATCACGACGTGGACTCGAACGAGCTGTCGTTCAAGACCGCGGGCTGGCTGGCCTTCAAGGATGGCATGTCAAAGGCCAGGCCGACGCTGCTGGAGCCGATCATGAACGTCGAGGTGTACGCACCGTCCGACTACGCCGGCGACCTGATGGGCGACCTGAACGGCCGGCGCGGCCGCATCTCGGGAATGGAGCCACGCGGACAGATGACGGTCATCAAGGCGCAGGTGCCGATGGCCGAGATGCTGACCTACGAGCAGCACCTGACGTCGGTGACGGGCGGGCGCGGCTCATATCACATGGAGTACTCGCACTACGACGAGGTGCCGGCGCACCAGCAGCAGAAGATCATTGCCACGGCCAAGGCAGAACGCGGACAGGGGGCGGAGCCGGATGCCTGACGCGGAGGGCCGCAGATGACGCAGATACGAGGGGCCTCAGGTGCGCAGGTGGGTTCGGCGATCACCCGGTGGACATGACGAGGGCGCGGGCCAGCCGCAAAATCTACGAATGAGCGATCGGGCCGACTCTCACTCTGGCAGAGGCGGCAGGTCTGGGGCCACCCAGGTGCGCCGTGGCTCCAGCGAGTACAGGCGTGCGCGGGAGTAGTACCTGAGGGGCAGCGCGCGGTCGCCCAGCGCCTCGATGAAGCGCGTTTCGAGGGTGGCCGGTGTTCTCGGGGCCGCCGGCGCCACGCCGGCTCGCAGGAAGGCTGCAATCGCCCTCACGTAGAAGACCGTCAGCGTCTCGTGGTAACCGGAGGCGTCGGTGTTGGCCGTGCCCACGGCCTCGTTCTACGCGCGTATGTGCTCACGAAGCCGCCGGGCGGCCTCGCCCGCGCCGAACTTGCGGACGTGCCAGAGCCCCACGCGCAGGTGCGCGTGATGCGTCCACCGAGGCTTGGGGAGCGATCCGTTGAGGAACGCGGCGACCAGCTCTCCGTGTCGACCGCCTCCGGCACTACCACAGCCCC
>DAIRFN010000262.1:0-8068 GCA_036795065.1 Vicinamibacterales bacterium | reverse complement strand
CGCACGCAGACGCCGCGCTTCTGCGGGCTCTCCTGCAGCGCCGGGCTCTTGGTCTTCCACCGAATCTGTTCGCGTCCCTTGCGGACGAGCTGACTGATCGTCGGCACGCTTCGCTCCACTCCAAGCGACAATAACTCCCACGGCCACCGTAACGGCGGCTGTGGCGCCCCAGGCCTGAAAGTCCGGTAGGACTTGGCGCCTCGGGCAGAAAACCCTACTTTTTCGTGTTTTCGGCATCGGCGGACGCTCCAGCCGGGATGGCGTCACGATGCGATTGAGCCTAGATAGGGTGTCCTAGGCTCACGAGAACCTGACGAGAATAGCACGCGCGCCCAACCGCATGCAACTCCGGCTAAGATACGGCCCGGCTGGGACGGGAGCGTGCGCCCCTCCCGACCCGGACCCAGAAAGGCGTGCTTGTCCATGACCCCGTCCGTACGTTGCACACTGCTGCTTGGCCTGGCGCTGGCCGTCAGCCCGGCGTCCGCCCAGGAAAACCGCCCGGCCCGCCCCCCGGAGAACGTGACGGTCCTCACCGAGCTGCAGGGCCAGCCCCTGCGGGCCGAGATGCAGCGCATCTCCGCCGCCCTGGGCGTCAAATGCGACCACTGCCACGTCCAGGGCAACTTCGCCAGCGACGAGAAGTCGCCCAAGCGCGCCGCCCGCCGCATGCTCGAGATGACGCGGGCGCTCAACGTCCAGCACTTCCCCAACTACCAGGTGAAGGATGGCGAGTCGGTGCTCGGCCGGGTGACCTGCTACACCTGCCACCAGGGCGCCGCCGAGCCAAAGACCGCGCCGCCGGCGCCCTAGGCCACCCACGCCTCCCCTATAGTGAGTGGGTGCCCCCCACGCCCGAGGCGCCCCGCCTGCTGTTCGTGATTGGAGAAGACGAGCGCCGTCTCCATGACCGAGGACACGCCCTGCTTCAACAGCTGCAGCAGGAGCGTCCCGGGACGCGAACGATGGTGGCCCCTCCGCCCGAGCACTGGCCGTTCCTCTATCCCCTCGGCGAGACCCTTCCCGAGGGCCCCGTCATCGTGTGGGCCGACCAGGCCCATCGCGCGTTCGAGAGCCACCAGACGGCAAACACGCGCCTCGTGACCACGCAGGCGTCATATGTGATGACCGAGTGGGAGGCGACGCTGACCGCGCACGGCAACGCATGCCTCGTGGCCACGGTGCAACGGGCGTCGGTGGTGCGCCATGCCGAAGAGATCCTGCGACGGCGCGGCGTGTTCGCGCGGGCGCGCGTCGAGGTCGCCGACGAGAGCGCGGGAACACCGGCGGACCGGGAACCGGAAACCGCGGAGGCCCGGGACCGCGTGGCGGCGCCCCTCGACATCCTGGCGGCGGCCTTCCGTGAGGCCGACCCGGCCGCGCGCCTGCGCCGCTCGATCGAGGCACTCGGCCATGGCCGCACGCCGCCCGTGCTGGTGGCGACGGCCAGCGTGTGCCAGGAGGTGAACGACCTCGAGGGCGCCGCACGCGACCTGGACGAGGCCATCGGCCTGGCCCCCTCGTGGGCCGCGCCACGCTTCGAGCGTGGCAAGGTGTGGCTCAGGCTCGACAACATGGAGGAGGCCGCGGCCGCCTTCCGCGCGGCGACCGAACGGCTTCCCGCGTTCGGCGGGGCGTGGGGCAACCTGGGGGCGACGCTGGGCGAACTGGACCGGCCCGATCAGGCGCTCGCGGCGTTCGAGCGCCTGCTGGCCCTCGATCCGGACAGCCCCCAGGCGGCGAACAACGTCGGTGTGGTCACGCGCGAGCTGGGTCGGCTCCCCGAGTCCGAGGCGGCGTTCCGGCGCGTCATCGAGCTCGAACCGAATCTGGCGTTTGGCCATTACAATCTGGGGCACACTCTGTTCCTGCAGGGCCGCTACCACGCGGCGGCGGGCGCGTACGCGAAGGGGCAGGCGCGGGACCCCGATCGGAATCCCGTGCAGGCATCCCGGCTGGCGCTGTGCCGGCTGGCCATCGGCGATGCGCCGGGGGCCCTGGCCGAGTTGCAGCGCGCCACGAGCGCGATGCCGCGCGAGTATCGGCGGCAGTTGCTGGCCGACACGAGCGCGATACTTTGGGCGCTGGTCACCCACAAGCCGGACATGACCGGCTGGCAGATGGTGCACGACTGGGTCAATGCCGAGTTGTCGAAGCTCGTTTGAAGGAGGCGCATGAGCGGCACGCGTCCCAGTGCACTGAGCCAACTGATCCACGACCGGGGCATCCGCCTGGCGATGGGGCTGGCGATCGTGGTCGCCATTCCCGTGGCCGTGCTCTTCTACTTCCAGTCCCGCTCGCTGAACGACCTGGAGCAGACCTCTGCCGTCGTCCTGCGGCAGTTGAGCAGCGACACGGTCGACGGGCTCGCGAAGCAGATTGAGAGCGCGCTGAAGCGCCCCCACATCAGCGTGCTGCTGGGCATCCCCGGGGCCCGCGTCGAGCCGCTGGACCTGGAGTTCATCGATCCGGTGTTCACCCAGGGCCTCGCGGAGAGCCCGTTCATCGACGAGTTCTTCATCTGGACGGCCGACAAACCCGGCTCACCGACCGGGCGCTGGCTGGTCTTCGATCAGGCCAGCCTCAGTGCCTCTGGTGCATCGGCGCAGCGCTTCCGCGAGGCTCCCGACGGCGGCGGCACCCTGCTGGCCGACCTGCAGGGCATGGCCACGATGAAGCGGGCCATCGTGGCCTTCACGAAGGAGCTGCACGGGCGCAAGCATTACATCCAGGCGCAGCTGCGGTGGTCCTCACAATCGCGCGAGCAGTTGACCAGCTTCGTCGCCTTCGCGGTGGACGCCGAACGCCTGCGCCGTGAGTATTTTCCCGCCCTGGTGACCTCCCACCTGAATGCCCTGCAGCAGCCGGCCGGTTTCCCGCCGCTGCGCGTCACGCTGGTCGACGACAACGGCAACCTGGTGGTGCCCACCGAAGGCGGAGCCGTCGAATCCGTCGTGGACGAGCGGACGTTCCCCCTGGTCTTCTTCGACAAGGAACTGCTCGAGTTCGCGGCGCCTTACGAGGCGCACCGTGAGACCTGGCGCCTCAGGACCAGCTACGGCGGCGCCACGATCCAGGACATCGTGAGCGCCAGCACCCGGCCGCAGTTCGCGCTGATGCTGCTCCTGGCGGGCGTCATGGGCATCGGTGTGTTCCTCGTCGCCGGCGCCGCGGCCCGCGAGGTCCGGCTCGCCGAGCTCAAGTCGAACTTCGTCGCCTCGGTGTCGCACGATCTGAAGACGCCGCTCGCCCTCATCCAGCTCTTCGCCGAGACGCTGGAACTCGGCCGGGTGCGCAGCACCGACCGGGCGCAGGAGTACTATCGCATCATCAACGGCGAAGCGAAGAAACTGACGCGACTCATCGAGAACCTGCTCGACTTCTCGCGGATGGAAGCGGGGCTGCGTCCCTACACACTCGAGCCGGCCGACATCGGCGCACTGGTGCAGCACGTGCTGGGGGTGATGGAGCGCCAGTTCACGCAAGGCCAGTTCGAGGTCAGCGCCACCGTCGCGCCGGGCCTGCCCACCATCATGGCCGACGTCGTAGCCGTCGAGCGGGCGGTCGAGAACCTGCTGGCCAACGCCATGAAGTACTCGGGCGATGCCCGCCGCATCGACGTGACCGTCACGCCGGCACACGGCGAGGTCGTGGTGCGGGTGAGGGACTACGGCATTGGCATCGCCCGCCGCGAGCAGCGGAAGATCTTCCGGAAGTTCTATCGCGTGCACCACGAGCTGGGCGGCGGCCCGCAGGGGACCGGGCTCGGGCTGGCCATCGTGGATCACACCATGCGGGGACATGGCGGCTACGTCGGGGTGGAGAGCGAGCCAGGCCAGGGCTCCACCTTCACGCTGCACTTCCCCGTTCCCGTGCAGGCGTCTCAGGGAGTCGTTGATGAAGCGCATTCTGGTGATCGAGGACGAGCCGCAGATGCTGCTCGGCCTGCGTGACAACCTCGAACTCGAGGGCTATGAAGTCGTGACGGCAGCCGATGGCGAGGAAGGCCTCGCCCGTGCTGCGGCCACCTCGCCCGATCTCGTCATCCTCGACGTCATGTTGCCGCGGAAGAGCGGCTTCGACGTCTGTCGCGAGCTGCGGGCGCGGGCCAACGGCACCCCCATCGTGATGCTGACGGCGAGGTCCGCCGAAACCGACAAGGTGCTCGGCCTCGAGCTCGGCGCCGACGACTACGTCACCAAGCCGTTCTCGATCACGGAGCTGCTCGCGCGCGTGCGCGCGGTCCTGCGCCGATCGGGCCAGCAGAAGCCCGCCGCCGACTCGGTGAAGATCGGCGATCTCGAGGTGGATTTCAAGCTCCATCAGGCCCGGCGCGGCAAGGTGCGCATCGAGTTCACGGCCCGGGAGTTCGAGCTGCTCCGCTACTTCGTGCAGCACACCGGCCAGGTGGTGACACGCGAGCAGATCCTCAACGAGGTCTGGGGCTACGAGGAGTTCCCCACGACCCGGACCATCGACAACTTCGTGGCGAAGCTGCGACAGAAGATCGAGCGCGCGCCCCACGCCCCCGAGCACATCCTCACAATTCACGGATCCGGCTATAAGTTCGTCGGATAGAATCGCTTCATTCATGGACGCCAAGACGATCCTGCTCGCCGCCCTCGTCCTCATCGCCATCGGCCACGTCGCCTTCTGGTACGCCAACGTCTCGCGGAAGCGGAAGGCCCTGGGCTCGAAGGCCCAGGACGCCAGACCCACGCCGCTGGCGCTGGCCATCGGGTTCGTCGCGAACTTCTTCGACACGCTGGGCATCGGCTCCTACGCCACGACCACGGCCATGGCCCGGGCCTGGAAGGTGATGCCGGACGAGCTGATTCCCGGCACCCTCAACGTCGGCTACGTGGTTCCCACGGTCGTCCAGGCGCTCATCTACATCACCATCGTCGAAGTGGAGTTCACCACGCTCGTCACCATCATCGCGGCCGCGGTGATTGGAGCGTACCTGGGCGCGGGCGTGGTCGCCGGGCTGCCGCGGCGCGGCGTGCAGATCGGCATGGGGACCGCGCTCTTCGGCGCGGCGGCGTTGATGCTGGCGTCGCTGCTGGGCATCGGGCCGCCGCCGGGCACGGCGCTGGGACTGGGCGCCGCGAAGCTGGGCCTCGCGTTCGGGATCTCGACGGTGCTCGGCGCGCTGATGATGCTCGGCATCGGCTACTACGCGCCGTGCCTAATCATGATCAGCCTGCTCGGCATGAACCCGACGGCGGCGTTTCCGATCATGATGGGCGCCTGCGCGTTCCTCATGCCCACCGGTAGCGTGCAGTTCATCCGCCGGGAGAAGTACCATCTCAAGACGGCCATCGCGTTCACCCTGGGCGGCCCTGGCGCGGTGCTGATCGCGGCGTACATCGTGAAGTCGCTCCCGCTCGACGCCGTTCGCTGGCTGGTCATTGCCGTGGTCATCTACACGGCCACGGCCATGCTGCGCGCCGCCGCGATCGAGAAGGCCGCGGTCCGGAAGCCGGGGATGGCCGAAGCGTAGGCACGACGGGTTCAAAGCACGGCGGGTTCAAAGCACGGCAGGTTTAAAGCGCGGCGGGTTCAAAGCACGGCCGTTCGGGCTAAGATCCGCGGCGCATGAAGTCTCTCGCCGCCCTGGCCGCCGTCCTGCTGGGCTCCGCGCTGTTCCAGGCGGCGCCTCCCCCCTCCACCGCCACCGGCGAGTGGCCGACCTACGGCGGCGACCTCGCGAGCAGCAGGTACTCGCCCCTCGACCAGATCACGCCACAGAACTTCTCGTCGCTGCAGGTGGCCTGGCGCACCCCGTCGCCCGACGGTGCGCTGACGATGACGATGCCCGGCGGAGGGGAATGGACCGCGGATGCCCGCGCCGTGTTCGCGGAACTGAGCCGCGTGGATTCGAAACGCTGGCGCGACGACCAGCCACCCATCATCGGCAACTTCAAGGCCACGCCGCTGATGGTGGGCGGCACGCTGTACTTCAACACGCCGCTCTCCATCGGCGCCGCCGTGGACGCGCGGACCGGCCGCACGAAGTGGGTGTACAACCCGCGCAGCTACGAAGCCGGCACCACGACGATGAGCTTGCGCTGGAACCAGCGGGGCGTGGCGTACTGGCGCGACGGCGCGGGCACGGACGAGCGCATCTACTGGGGAACCGGGGACGGCTACCTGATCGCGGTGGACGCGACCACAGGCCGCCCGGTGCCTGGCTTCGGTGTCAACGGCCGCGTGGACCTGATGGAGGGGCTGCCGCGCGCGAAACGAGGCCACCGCGACTACCTGAACGCGCTCACCTACTCGGTGCAGTCACCCCCCATCGTCGTGCGGGATGTCGTCATCGTGCCCGCCTCCATCTCGTCGCTCGTTTCGCAGAAGGAGCAGATCCCCGGCTTCATCCGCGGGTACGACGCACGCACCGGCCGCGTGCGCTGGACCTTCCACACGGTGCCACGGCCCGGGGAGCCCGGCCACGACACCTGGCAGGACGGCTCGTGGGAGCACGCGGGCAAGGTCACCGTATGGACGATGATGAGCGCGGACGAGGAGCTGGGGTACGTCTACCTCCCCACCAATACGACCGCGCCGGACTTCTACGGCGGCCACCGCCCCGGCGACAACCTCTTTGCCGAGAGCCTGGTCTGCCTCGATGTGGAGACCGGTAAGCGCGTCTGGCACTTCCAGACCGTGCATCACGGGCTGTGGGATTACGACAACCCGGCCGCGCCGAACCTGCTCGACATCACGGTCAACGGCCGCCGCATCAAGGCGGTGGCCCAGGTCACCAAGCAGGGCTTCGTCTACACGTTCGACCGCGTCACCGGCGAGCCCGTATGGCCCATCGTCGAGACGCCGGTACCGCCATCGGACGTCCCGGGCGAGCGCGCCTCGCCCACGCAGCCCATCCCGTCGAAGCCTGCGCCGTTCGAATACCAGGGCGTGACGATGGACGACCTCGTGGACTTCACGCCCGAGCTTCGCTCGATGGCGCAGGCGGCGGTGAAGGGTTTCCGTCTGGGTCCGCTGTTCACGCCGCCGTCGCTGGACGGCACCGTCGCGCGGCCCGGCTCGGTGGGCGGCGCCAACTGGTCGGGCGCCGCGGTCGATCCCGAGACCGGCATGCTCTACGTGCCCTCGCGCAACGGCTTCGCGGCCTTCACGTTGTCGAAGCCCGACCCGGCGCTGAACAGCAACCTGCTCTACATGCAGGTGCCCGGGCGCAGCCCGCAGATGCCGCAGGGCCTGCCGCTGCTGAAGCCACCCTACTCGCGCGTCACCGCCATCGACATGAATACGGGAGAGCATGCGTGGATGATCCCCGCGGGCGAAGGCCGGCGGGTCCGGAACCTGCCGCAGCTGAAGGGGTTGAACCTGCCCCCGCTCGGGGGCGACAGCACCTACAGCGGGCCGCTGGCCACGAAGACCCTGCTCGTCTATGCGCTGACGACAGGCGGGAGCTCGGGCGGGCCGCGCCTAATCGCGCTCGAGAAGGCCTCGGGGCGCGAGCTGGCCGCCGTGGACCTGCCCGGGGTGGCCATCGGCACGCCGATGACCTACCTGCTCGACGGGCGGCAGTACGTCGCCCTGACGGTGCAGGGGGACACGCCGCGCGATGTCCCCGCGCTGGTGGCCCTCACGTTGCCACGGTAGGTTTGAGGCACGAAACGTTCAAAGCACGGCAGGTTCAAAGCACAGGCAGGTTCAAAACACGGCAGGTTCAAAGCACGAGAGGTTCAAAGCACGAGAGGTTCAAGGCACCGAACGTGCTTTGAACCCTTCGTACTTTGAACCCCCGTGCCGTGAACCCTTCGTGCTACTCCGCTTCGCCGATGCCCCGGTCGAGCGCCTCTTCGGGCTCCACCAGGTACTCCATCTCGCGGTCGAAGTCGACGTCCTCGTCGCTCGGCTGCTGGATGGGCGGCGGCGGCGGCGGCTCGTCCGGCGGAATCTGGACGTGCCGGTACCACCAGAAGCCCGTGCCCGCCGGGATGAGCCGGCCCATGGTCACGTTCTCCTTCAGCCCGCGCAGGTAGTCGATCTTCCCGGAGATGGCCGCCTCGGTGAGGACGCGCGTGGTCTCCTGGAA
>DAIRFN010000261.1:0-8092 GCA_036795065.1 Vicinamibacterales bacterium | reverse complement strand
CGGATCATCGACTTGCCCGGGAATCGCTTCAGCTCGGCCAGGGTGAAGATGGTGGGCCGTTCGACCATCCCGTGGATGAGCAGCGAGTACTGCTGCGGGTCGACCGCGGGTACTCCGCCGTGATGCCGCTCGAAGTGCAGGTCGGAGGGCGTGATGATGCCATCGAGATCCTGCAGGGGCGTGAAGGTGGCCGTGCGGGCCGGGCTGAACGCCGTGCGCGCCGGCTTCTCGAAGGGCGACCGTGCCCCGATCTCGCGACCGGGCGGGCCCTGGACTCTCGTCGTGTCGGGATTCTGGGCCGCCGACGCGGGAAGGGCCGCGCCGACGACGCCGGCCGTGCCGGCGGCGAGTGCCTGCCGGCGGGAGATGCGCGAAGACTTCACGACAAGCCTCCTCGGGCTGTGGGGACGACGTGATGTCGTACGAACGGCGTCAGCCTACCACCGTTCTCGGTTCCCGGGCGATGGGTCGCCCGCCAGCGTGCCGCCGCGAGACTGCTCTGCCTCGAGGCGCCGCTTCATATCAGTGTATGCAGCTTCGACGAGCGTGATGAGCGCCGTGGCATCGAGGTCGCCGTCCGTCCCGAGCTTGACGTGGCGCATGTACTTGCCCGTCCCTTCCAGCAGGCCCGCCGGGTCCGCGAGTTCGGCGCCACGGAAGAATCCGACATTGACATGGGCTGTGAACGCGTTGACATAAGCGAATGCGGCATCAGCGACGCACGCGGTAGGGCAGCCGTCGTGCAGCAATTCGCGCACATCATCTCCGCAATCGCGGATGACCTCGAACCAATGCCGCGCGATAGCGCCCAATTCACCTGAATGCTCGTCCATCCAGGCACTGATGGCAGGATCGCGCTTGACCGAACCGGAGAACCGAAGGACTTGATTCATCGCGATTCAGTTGAAGCGTACCATGAGAGGCAAATGGTCGCAGTCTTGTAGGCTAATGTTCCGAATGAGCCGCTACTTCACTATCGAAGCCGTAGTGACACGTAAACGCCCTTACGCCGGCCGACCCACATTGGCAAGAGCGTGACGCTCCCGCGCATCGAGACCTGTGACCTCGAATAGATCAATCGCCTGCCCTTGATCAGCGCGTCGACCGCGAATCCGATGCCAGCGCCGACTCCCGCGGCTCCGACGATGAACGCGACCGACTCGCCCACACCGATGTCCTCGCGCCCGTACTCCTTCACAAGGCCCCTATTGAGCCACGCCCCCAGCACACCACCGACTCCGAGCCCCCACAACGTTCCATTCCATCGCGAGTCCCGCCCGCTGACTGTGTCGAGAGCGTCTTCTGCAAAGTCGGTCCGGACTCCACCCACCATCAGGCCGAGGGAAGACGAGGAGATCCCGACGACGCGCCCCTCCGTCTGCCGGCCCTGCAGATCAGTGACGATGACTTCGTCGCCGACTCTCACGAGTTCGCGCAGGTCATCAAGCGAGGAAGCGACGTCTTGAGCCTCTCCCGTGATGGGAACGCTCACTGCCAGTACGAGGAGCAGCGCCGCGCAGCTGAGCTGGCTGTGATCAGCGGACATGATGAACGCCCCTACAGCGTGTGGGGAGGATTCGCGGTCTAACGGAGTCGCGGTCAGCTGCCAGCGGCGCCCCTCGCCGCCGTGACCGCGCACGCGCTGATGATACGCCACCGGAGGATCGCCCTACCACGCGGCCAGGGCGCACCACCACGGTGATGGCGCCGCTGGTCAGCTGCACCGCGTGGTTAGCCAGCGGGTGGACGCGGGGATCGCCGACCGAATGGTCGCGCGAACCCGGACGTTCAGACCAGCACCGACCCAGGCGCGCCCCTGTGCGGGTGATCGAAGCTGTCTCGAAGACCCATCACCGCCACAAGCCAGCAGATCGATGGACCGCGCGCCGGGGCGCGCCGTCGCACGGGCCACTCGGCCTCGGGGAGCACGCCGCCTGCCTCAGAACACCCGGCTGATCGTCGTGACCTCGGTGCCTTCTCCGGAACGACGCCTCGCCCGCAGACGCAGCGCCGGTCGCGCGTGCCACAGATGCCGGTGGTCCGGCTGGTGTCGTGAGCAGCACCGCGCTCGCCCAGCGCCGAACGTCGCTCGTGGTTGACGCCGAGCCCAGAGAAAAGGCCCTCCATTTGTGTCTGGCTGACTCATAGTAGGTCGCGAGCCCGGCGCACGCCGCATCGGCCTCAGGCCGCCAGACACGTCCGCATATCGCGCCGCTCGGCCTGCGCTGCGGAGCCCGACCCCGCGTGGAGGCCACGAGTTACGGGGCGTTCGCCGCCCCTTCCGAAATTAGGCTGCGCGCGGCCGCAGCCTGACATGGGAACCCGCGGCACGGCGCGTCGTGGGGCGCCTGGCAGCCACGGGCATCTCAGGGTCGCGACTCCGGGTGCCCGACTCCCGACTCCCGGTTCCCGACTCCCGCCTCCCGACACCTTCTACTCCCAGATCTTCCCCGGGTTCAGAATCCCGTTCGGATCGAACGCCGCCTTCACGCGCTGCATCAGCGCGATGACCTCGGGCGCCAGCTCGAGCGACAGGTACTTCGCCTTCGAGAAGCCAATGCCGTGCTCGCCGCTGATCGATCCCTCGAGCCGCACGACCCCCTCGAACAGCGCCTGCGCCGCCAGATCGGCCCGGGCCATCTCGTCCGAGTTGGCTGGGTCCACCATCAGATTCACGTGGATGTTGCCATCCCCGGCATGGCCGAAGCTGGGGATGGAGAGCCGGTAGTCGCGCTCGAGGCGCGCGAGCAGCTCGAAGAGCTGGGGCACGCGACCCCGTGGGACCGAGACGTCGTGATTGATCTTCCGCGGCGCCGACGCGCGGAGCGCGTACGACAGCTCGCGCCGCGCCTCCCAGAGCGCCTCGCGCTCGGCCCCGGTCGCCGCGCGATGCACCGCCAGCGCACCCGCCGCCCGGCAGGCCTCCTCCACCAGCCTCACCTCGTCCGCCACGCCACCGGCCACGCCGTCCACCTCGATCAGCAGCATCGCGCCGGTGCCAGACGAAGCCACGGCGCGTCCCAGGTACCGCTCGACCGCCGCCAGCGAGCCCGCGTCCACGATCTCAATCGTCGAGGGGACGACGCGCGCCGCCAGCAGCGCCGTGACGCCGCCCACCGCCGTACCGATGTCCGCGAAGTTGGCCTGCAACGTCGCCGACACCGGGGGCTTCGGAACCAGGCGCAGCGTGATCTCGGTGAGGATGGCCAGCGTGCCCTCGGAGCCGACGAGCAGCTGCGTGAGGTCGTAGCCCACCACGTTCTTCACGGCCTTCGAGCCCGTGCGGATGATCTCGCCCGTCGGCAGCACCGCCTGCAGCGCCAGCACATACCGCCGCGTGGTCCCGTACTTCACCGCGCGCGGGCCGCCGGCGCACTCGGCGACGTTCCCGCCGAGCGCGGAGGTCTTCAGGCTGGCCGGATCCGGCGGATAGAACAGCCCCCGCGCCTCGACGGCATCCTGCAACTGGTAAGTGAGGACGTTGGGCTGCACGACCGCGAGGAGGTTGCCCTCGTCGATCTCGAGGATGCGATCAAAGCGCTCCATTGAGAGGAGCACGCCCCCCTGCACCGGGACTGATCCACCGGTGTAGCCCGTGCCCGCGCCGCGGACCACCAGCGGCACGAGGTGGGTGTTGCAGAGCCGCGCGATGGCCGCGATCTCCTCGACCGTGCCTGGAATGAGGACGAGATCGGCCGGCACACCCCGGAGGAGCGCGTCGGTACCGTACTTCAGGCGCGAGTCCTGGTCCTCGCGCGCGTGAGCGGCGCCCACCACCGAGACCAGAGCGGCCCGGGCGTCAGGGGCGATGCCCACGGCCCGCTAGCTCCGGGCGGTCGCCGCGCCGGCGGCCTGCCCCGAGCGGCGCGCGATGAACGCGTGCATCCGGTCGGTGCCTTCCTTCAGCCGCTCCATCGATGTCGCGTACGAGAGACGGAAGAACCCCGGCGCGTCGAAGCCCTCGCCCGCCGTCACCGCCACGTGGGCCTCGGCCAGCAGCGCCTCGGCGAACTCGTTCGTGTTCTTGAAGCCCGCCGCCTCGAGCACATCGGCGACGTACGGGAACAGGTAGAACGCCCCGCGCGGCTTCACGCACGTGATGCGGGGATCGGCCGTGAGCCAGCCCCAGACCGCGTCGCGCCGTCGGCGATACTCGTTCAGCATCATCGTGACGCCGTCCTGCGGGCCGGTGAGCGCCGCCACGGCGGCCTTCTGCGTGATGGAGCTGACGTTCGAGGTGGAGTGTCCCTGCAGCGAGTTGCACTGCGCGATGAAGGCCTTCGGGCCAATCGTCCAGCCGCAGCGCCAGCCGGTCATCGCGTAGGCCTTCGACGCGGCGCTGCAGATGACCGCGCGATCGCGCATCTTCTCGGTGAGCACGCGCGGCAGGTTGTGCGCGACCGGGTCGTAGATCAATCGCTCGTAGGTCAGGTCCGCAATCACCCACAGGCCGCGCCGCGCGGCTTCGTCCGCAATCGACGCCAGGCCCTCCTCGGAGATGAGCGCGCCCGCCGGGTTGCTCGGCGAGTTGATGATGATGGCCTTGGTGCGCGGCGTGATGGCCTCGATGATGCGATTGGCGTGGATGGCGAACGCATCCTCCGGCGAGGTCTGCACGATGATCGGCCGCGCGCCCGCCAGCTTCACCTGCTCGGGGATGGTCGGCCAGTACGGCGCGTGCGTAATCACCTCGTCGCCATGGTCGAAGAGGACCATCGCCGTGTTGTAGAGGGCCTGCTTGCCGCCCGCGGTGATGATCACTCCTTCGGGCTTGAACCCCACGCCGTAGTCGGTCTCATAGCGCTGGCAGACCGCCTGGCGCAGCTCGGGTATGCCGGCCGAGGGTGTGTACTTCGTGAAGTTCTGGTCGAGCGCGAGGTGCGCGGCGGCCTTCACGTGCTCCGGCGTCGGGAAGTCCGGTTCCCCGGCACCCAGGTCTACCACGTCGATGCCCTGGCGGCGCATCCGGTCGGCTTCGGCCGTCACCTTCAGGGTGGGAGACGGCGCGATCTGCTGCATTCGGGCGGCGAAGGTCATGTCGTTCTCGCGTTGGGAAGGGGGCGCGCCTTGCGCCGTGCCATCAGTCGGGCCTCGACGACGGGCGGCACCAGCCCGTCTATCTGCCCGCCGAGCGAGAACACCTCCCTGATCAGCCGCGAGCTGATGTAGGTGTACTGTTCGGCCGGCATCATGAAGATGGTCTCGATCGGCGGCGCCAGGTGGCGGTTCATGAGCGCCATCTGGAACTCGTATTCGAAGTCGGACACCGCCCGCAGGCCGCGGATGATGACCGACGCCTGCTTCTGCCGGGCGTAGTCCACCAGCAGGCCCTGGAAGGTTTCGACTTCCACGTTCGGCTGTCCGGCGAAGACCTCGCGGATGATGGCCACGCGCTCGTCGAACGAGAACAGCGGCGCCTTCTCCGCGTTGACCAGCACGGCCACCACCACGCGATCGAACAGGCGCGCCGCCCGCTCGATGATGTCCACGTGGCCCATGGTCATCGGGTCGAACGACCCGGGGCAGACGGCAATCCGTGGCGTGGCGCTCATAGGTAGAAGGACAACGCGCTGTCGCCCGCGCGCACGGTGCGCGACGGGCCTGTTCCGTCAATCGGCGGCGGCGCTCGCCGTGACGAGTGCTCCACGACCAGCACCCCCCCGTCGGCTCGCTGCAGCGCTCCGGCCTTCACCACGTCGTCCAGCGCCCCGGCCTCGTACGGGGGATCGAGGAACACGATATCGAACGGGCCGCCGGGAATGGGTGACTGCAGCGCAAGACGCGCATCGCCGCCGACGATCATACACCGGGCCTCCTCGCCCACGCGGGCCCGGTTCTCCTCGATGAGGGCCTGCGCCCGCCGGTGCTGCTCCACGCAGACGGCCAGTTCGGCGCCCCGGCTGAGCGCCTCCAGCGCTACGGCGCCGGTGCCCGCATAGACGTCGAGCACACGTGCCCCCTGCACGCGCGGCGCCAGGATGTTGAAGAGCGTCTCCCGCAGCTTGTCCGAGGTGGGCCGCAGGCCGGCCCACGTGGGCGTCTTCAATATGCGGCCCTTATGGGCGCCCGCGATGATGCGCATGGCTAGCCGACGGTGATGAGCCCGAACTGGCGCTGCCACACCGCGCGCACGTAGTCGATTTGCGCGGCTGTGAGGCGCCCCTCCTCCACCCGCGCGCGTGCCTCGTTGAAGGCCTGCTCCAGCAGGTCGGCATCGCGGGTGAGGTCGCCGGCTCGGAGTTGCGGCAGGCCCGACTGCCTGGTGCCGAAGAAGTCACCAGGTCCCCGGATTTGCAGGTCCTTCTCCGCGATCACGAAGCCGTCGCTCGTGGACGCCATCGCCTTCAGCCGTTCGCGCGCGTCGTCCGACCACGGCGCCTGGTAGACGAGCACGCACGTGGACTCGTAATCGCCCCGGCCGATGCGGCCGCGCAGCTGGTGCAGTTGAGAGAGCCCGAAGCGCTCGGCGTGTTCCACCACCATCACCGTGGCATTTGGCACGTCCACGCCCACTTCCACCACGGAGGTGGCCACCAGCACGTGCAGCTGCCCGCTGGCGAAGGCGCGCATCACCGTGTCCTTCTCGCCGCCCTTCATCCGGCCGTGCAGCAGCGCGACCGTGAACTCGGGAAACACGCGCGTCAGCTCTTCGGCCATGGCCGTCGCCGCGCGCAGGTCGACCTTCTCGGACTCCTCCACCAGCGGATAGACGATATAGGCCTGGCGGCCGCGGGCCACTTCCTGGCGGATGAGGGCATAGACCTCGTCGCGCCGCGAGTCGGGCTTCACGATGGTCCTGATGGGCTTGCGCCCCGGCGGCAGGCCGCGAATCACCGAGACGTCCATGTCGCCGCACTCGGTGAGGGCCAGCGTGCGCGGGATAGGGGTGGCCGTCATGACCAGCACGTCGGGGTTGCCGCCCTTGGCGGCGAGCGTCCCGCGCTGGATGACCCCGAAGCGATGCTGCTCGTCGATGATCACCAGCGCCAGCGCGTTGAAGGTGACGTGCTCCTGCACGAGCGCGTGCGTGCCGATGACGAAGTGGATCTCGCCGCGCTCGATGGCGGGCAGGAGATCGCGTCGCTGCGCGGCCGTGACACGGCCGGTGAGGAGGCGCACGCGATACTTCGTGCCGTCCAGCCACTTCATCACGGTGCGGTAGTGCTGCTCGGCCAGGATCTCCGTCGGCGCCATGAACGCCGCCTGGTAGCCGTTCTCCATCGCCACCACCGCGGCCAGCACCGCCACGATGGTCTTCCCGGCGCCCACGTCGCCCTGCAGCAGGCGCTGCATGGGCCAGGTCCGCTGCATGTCGGCGACGATTTCCGCCACCGCGTCACGCTGCCCCGGCGTCAGCTTGAACGGCAGGACGGCGCGAGCGGCCGCGCGAACGTCGTCGGTCACGTGACAGACGCGCGCCTTGTTCACCTGCGCGTTCTCGTGACGCCGGAGCGCCAGGCCCGACTGGAAGACGAAGAAATCCTCGAAGATCAGCCGGCGCTGCGCCGGCGTCTCGAAGCGGTTCAGCGCATCCACCGGCACGTCGCTCGCCGGGAAGTGCGCCTGCAGCAGGGCCGCGCGGCGCGGCGGCCAGTGATGCGCCGTCAGCACGTCCTGCGGAACCGGATCGAACAGCGTCTCGGGCAGCTGGTGCAGCGCCTGCCACACGAAGCGCCGCTGCATGTTGGTGGTGACGCTGCCCGTCCGCTCGTACACCGGGACGATGCGACCGGTGTGGAGTTGCTCGTGCGGCTGGCCCGTGGGCGCTTCGGAGGGGTCCGGGACGGTGTCCACGATCTCGAACTCGGGGTCCGTGATCTGCAGCCCGCGCGATCCCCACAGCTCCACTTTCCCGAAGAGGACGAGATGTTGATGAGGGCGGATGACGTCCTTCAGGAACGCCTGGTTGGGCCACACCACCTGGACCTGCCCGCTCGCGTCCTGCACCAGCGCGGTGAACAGGCGGAACCCGGCGCGGCGCGTCTGCTGCAGGTGCGCGGAGAGCACTTCCCCGCCGACCGCCGCCATCTGCCCGGGGCGCAGGCCGATGATCGGCTGCATGCGGCTGCGGTCCTCGTAGCGCATGGGGAAC
>DAIRFN010000034.1:0-24667 GCA_036795065.1 Vicinamibacterales bacterium | reverse complement strand
TCTGCTCGACCGACGCCGGCGATCAGATCCTCGATCGGCATCAGCTTCCGCAGGCCTCCAAAGCGGCGCATATCGATGACGCCGCCCATAGCGTGCATCACGCTGCCCGAGCCGAGGAACAGGAGGGCCTTGAAGAACGCGTGGGTGTAGAGGTGGAAGATCCCCGCGGCGAAGGCGCCCACGCCCATCGCCAGGAACATCAGGCCGAGCTGCGACACGGTCGAGTACGCCAGCACGCGCTTGATGTCGTTCTGCACCAGGCCGATGGTGCCGGCGAAGAGCGCGGTGGCCGCGCCGACCACCGCCACGATGCCCAGCGTGATGGGCGCGAGCTCGAAGACCGGGGCCAGGCGGCCGATCATGTAGACACCCGCCGTGACCATGGTCGCGGCGTGGATGAGGGCCGACACCGGCGTGGGGCCCTCCATCGCGTCCGGCAGCCAGACGTACAGGGGAATCTGCGCCGACTTGCCGGTGGCGCCGATGAACAGCAGCAGCGTAATCAGCGACAGCGTGCCGAAGGTCACCTCCGGCGGCATCGCCTTCGCCGCCTGCGCAATGGTGACGAAGTCCAGCGACCCCAGCGTCACCACCATCAGCAGCGAGCCGAGGATGAACGCGTAGTCGCCCACGCGGTTCACGATGAACGCCTTGTTGGCGGCGTCGGAGGCCGACTTCTTCTGGTAGTAGTAGCCGATGAGCAGGTACGAGCAGAGGCCCACGCCCTCCCAGCCGACGAACATCACCAGGACGTTCGAGCCGAGCACCAGCATCAGCATGAAGAAGACGAACAGGTTCAGGTACGAGAAGTAGCGCGCGTACTCGGGGTCCGTCTCCTCGTGCATGTACGCCGTGGAGTAGATGTGGATGAGCGAGCCGATGCCGGTGATGACCAGAATCATCACGGACGACAGCGCGTCGAGACGGAAGGCCAGGTCGAGCGAGAAGTCGCCGGACGTGATCCACGTGAAGAGCGTCTGGGTGATCTGGCGGTTCTCCGGCGCCATGCCGAAGAGCGCCCACACCTGGGTCGCGGCGATCAGGAACGACGCCACCATCACGGCACACGCCAGGCCGCCCGACACGCTCTTGGGCAGCCGCTTCCCCATCGTCAGGTTGACGAGGAAGCCGGCGAACGGAAGCAGGGGGATGAGCGCTAGCACCGCGTCACCATTTGAGCGAGGTAAAGGCCTCGGGGTTGAGCGACTCCCGATGGCGGAACAGCCCGATGACCAGCGCGAGGCCGACGGCGGCTTCCGCCGCGGCCACGGTCATGACGAAAAACGTGATGATCTGGCCGTCCACGGTCCCGAACTGCCGGCCGAAGGCCACAAACGCCAGGTTGACGGCGTTCAGCATGATCTCCACCGAGAGCAGCAGGGTGATGATGTTGCGGCGCACGAAGACGCCCGTCGCGCCAATGGCGAAGAGCAGGCCCGAGAGCACCAGGTAGTGGCCAAGGGGCATGGGTCAGTTCTCCCGCTTCCGGGCCAGCACCACGGCACCCACCATGGCGACGATGATGAGGATGGAGGTGACCTCGAAGGCGAACATGTAGTCGGTGAAGAGCACGCGGCCGAGCTCCGACACCTCGGACGCCGCCGGCCGCTGGTCGGCGACCCCGGCGCCCAGGCCCACGGTCCGCGACAGCGCCCAGATCAGTTGCACGGCCATCACCACACCCAGCACCGTGCCGATGCGCACCGGCCACACCCGCACGTGCGGATGCGCGCGGTCCCAGTCGGACGCGCCCTCGCGCGGCACGTTCAGCAGCATCACCGTGAAGAGGAACAGCACCATGATGGCGCCGGCGTAGATGATGATCTGCACCACCGCCACGAACGGCGCCTCGAGCAGCACGTAGAGCCCCGAGAGCCCGAAGAACGCGACGATGAGGGCGAGGACGCTGTAGATGGGGCTGGTCTGCCCGATCACGAGCAGCGATCCCAGCACCGCTACGGCCGCGAACACGTAGAAGAGCAGTTGATCAAAGCCCAAAGTAGAGCACCCCCGCCGCGCTGACGAGCAGATTGATGGTGGCCAGCGGCAGCATCAGCTTCCAGCCGAACGACATGAGCTGGTCGTAGCGGAAGCGCGGCAGCGTCCATCGCAGCCACAGGTAGCCGAAGCACAGCACGGCCAGCTTGATGAGGAACCAGATCCACCCGTAGGCTTCCGGGATGAACGGGCCGTGCCAGCCGCCGAGGAACAGGTTCGTGCTCACGGCCGCCACGGTGACCATGTTGATGTACTCGGCCAGGAAGAACAGCGCGAAGCGCATCGAGCTGTACTCGGTGTGGTAGCCCGCCACCAGCTCCTGCTCGGCCTCGGGGAAGTCGAACGGCGCGCGGTTGGTCTCGGCGATGCCGGCGGTGGCGAAGACGAGGAAGCTGATCGGGTTGATGAACGCGTACCACTTCGGGATGAATCCGAGCCAGTAGCCCTGCTGCGCGTCCACGATCTCCCGAAGCGACAGCGAGCCGGCCAGCATCACGATGGTGGCCAGCGACATGCCGTAGGCCAGCTCGTAGCTGATCATCTGCGCCGAGCTGCGCAGGCCGCCCAGCAGCGAGTACTTCGAGTTGCTGGACCAGCCGGCCAGCACGATGCCGTAGACGCCCATCGACGTGACGGCGAAGATGACCAGCACCGCGACGTTGATGTCCGCCACGACCAGCGGCATCGGCTCGTCGAGAAAGCCGAAGAACGTGGTGGAGGCGCCGAAGGGCACCGGCGCGAAGGCCGTGAACGCGGCGATGGCGGAGATGACCGGTGCGGCCGCGAACAGCAGCGTGTCCGCCGCCTTCGGCTTCAACTCCTCTTTGAAAATCAGCTTGACGATGTCGGCGATGGGCTGCAGCAGGCCCTTGGGGCCGACCAGGTAGGGGCCGTAGCGCTGCTGCATGAACGCCGCCACCTTGCGCTCGGCGTACACCATCACGGCCGCGGAGAGCTGCAGCGCCACGAACACGACCATCGTGACCGTGAGGAAGAAGATGGTCTGCGGGGCGGTGAGCCAGTCGAGAAGGCCAGCCATGGTCAGTGCGTCTCCACCACCTGTCGCGCGCGGTAGTCGGCCGGCGCGGGGATGTCACCCTTCGCGTAGGCCTCGAACTCGGGCGTGAACCACTTGAGCGTGGTCAGCACGGGCGTCGCGGCCGCGTCGCCGAACGCGCACAGCGTCTTGCCGTTGATCTGCGAGGCCACGCTCTGCAGGAGCGGGATGTCCTTGGGCGAGCCCTGCCCCATCAGCATGCGGTGCAGCAGGCGATAGAGCCAGTCGGTGCCCTCCCGGCACGGCGTGCACTTGCCGCACGACTCGTGCTGGTAGAAGTGCAGCAGGTTCTCGGCGAGCCACACGATGTCGGTGGTCTCGTCGAAGGCCATGATGGCCGCCGAGCCCAGGAGCGACCCCGCCTGCTGAACGGCATCGAAGCTGGCCGGGACGTCGATCTGGTCCGGCAGCAGGATCGGCACCGACGAGCCGCCCGGGATGACGCCCTTGAGGGTGTGCCCGTCGCGGATGCCGCCGGCGTAGTCGAAGATGAGCTCCTTGAGCGTCACCTTCATCGGCGCCTCGAACACGCCGGGGCGCTTGACGTGGCCGCTGACGCAGAACAGCTTCGGCCCGCCGTTCTTCTCGGGGCCGAGCGCCGCGTACCACTCGGCGCCGCGCGTCATCACCAGCGGCACGTTGCAGAGCGTCTCGACGTTGTTCACCGCCGTCGGGCAACCCCACGCGCCGGCCACGGCCGGGAAGGGAGGCTTGAAGCGCGGCTGCGCGCGCTTGCCCTCCAGCGACTCGAGCAGGGCCGTTTCCTCGCCAGCCTCGTACGCGCCGGCGCCGCGGTGCAGGTAGACCTCGCAGTCGAATCCGCTGCCGAGGATGTTCTTCCCCACCAACCCCGCCGCGCGCGCATCGTCGATCGCCTTCTGCAGGACGGGGAACAGGTGGTAGAACTCGCCGCGGATGTAGATGTAGGCGGCGCTCGACCCGATGGCGTAGCAGCCGATGAGACACCCTTCCACCAGCAGGTGGGGATTGCGCTCCATCAGCAGGTGGTCCTTGAACGTGCCGGGCTCGCTCTCGTCTGCGTTGCAGACGATGTATTTGGGCTTCGGCGACTTCTTGTCCACGAACTGCCACTTCAGGCCCGTCGGAAAGCCTGCGCCGCCGCGGCCGCGGAGGCCCGATTTCTTCACGTCCTCGATCACCGCCTCGGGTGTCATCGAGAGCGCTTTCTTCAGGCCCTCGTAGCCCTGCTGGTGCTGCGTGTAGTGCTCCAGGGTGTTGCCGCCCGGCGTGAACGCGTACTTCGTGAGCACGGGCTCGTAGTCGGGAGCGGCCTTGGGCTTCGCCGGCGTCGTGGTCTTGCCCCGGTAAGCGCTCTCGGGCAGGTGCTCGATGTCGAGGTGGCAGCCGCCCAGGGCCTTGAGGCCCTCGGTCTTCATGCGGTCCACCAGGGCGCCCGCCTGCTCCGGCTTCAGGCACTCGTGCCAGTGGTCGTTGTTGACCATCATCACGGGCGCCTTGTCGCACGCGCCCAGGCACTCCATCGGCATGATGGTGAACATGCCGGCCGGATCGGTCTGTCCGCGCTTGATGCCCAGCTTGTGCTCGAGCTCTTCGACCACGCGCTCGGCGCCGGCCAACGCGCACGACAGCGTCGTGCACACCTGCAGGACGAACGTCCCCACCGGCGTGCGGTGGAACATCACGTAGTAGGAGACGACGTCCTCGACCTCCGCGGAGGTACAGCCCACGACCTCGGCCACGTGGCGCGCGGCGTTGGCCGAGATGTAGCCCTGCTGCTCCTGCGCCAGGTAGAGCGCGTGCAGCACGGCCGACTTGCGGTGCTCGGGCGCATAGTGCGACGCGAACTCCTCGAAGCGGGCGCGGTTCTCCGCCGTGTACTGGAACTCGGGGCCCTCCGGCAGCGTGGCCCGCTGCGAGCGGTGCCACTGCTCGGTGCCGTAGGGCATGGCGGGGTGAAAGCTCATCGATCCACGTCCCCCATCACCACGTCGAGCGAGCCGATGACCGCGATGACATCCGCGATCATGCCGCCGACGATGAACTTGTGCAGCGCCTGGCAGGCCATCAGCGATGGTGCGCGCATGTGCACGCGCCACGGGCGGTTGCTGCCGTCGGAGACGACATAGCAGCCGTGCTCGCCGCGCGGCCCTTCGACCGGCACGTAGGCGTCACCGGGAGGCACCGTGAACCCCTGCGAGTAGATCAGGAAGTGCTGGATGAGCGCTTCCATCTCGGTATAAACCTCGTCCTTGGGCGGCGGCACGATGCGGCGATCGTTCACCGCCCACTCGCCCACCGGCGGGATGCGCTCGAGGGCCTGGCGGCAGATCTTCACGCTCTCGCGCATCTCGGCCACCCGCACCAGGTAGCGGTCGTACACGTCGCCGTTGCTCGCACCGATGACGTCGAAGTCGTACGTCTCATAGCCGGAGTACGGGAACGCGCGCCGCACGTCGAAGTCGCCGCCGGCCGCGCGCGCGATGGGACCGTAGAGGCCCCACTGGTAGCAGTCCGCCAGCGTGATCACGCCGACGCCGCGCGTCCGATCCAGCCAGATGGGGTTCTTCGTGATGAGCGTCTCGTACTCATCCAACTTGCCCGGGAAGCGATCCAGGAACGCGGTGACCGCTTCCTTGTAGCCGCGCGGGATGTCCTCGCGCAGGCCGCCGACGCGGATGTAGCTGGGGAAGAACCGGAAGCCGGCGAGCAGCTCGTTGAGATTCATCAGAATCTCGCGCTCGCGGAACGCGTAGAGCATCCCCGTGATGGCGCCAATCTCCATCGCGTGCGTGCCGAACCACACCAGGTGGCTCGAGAGGCGCTGCAGCTCGGCGAGGAGCACGCGGATGTCCCTCACCCGCTCGGGCACCTCGATGCCGAGGAGCTTCTCGACCGACAGGCAGAAGGCCAGGCTGTTGGACTGCGGGCCCAGGTAGTCCATGCGCTCGACGAGCGGGATCACCTGCTGCCATTTCTTCTGCTCGGCCGTCTTCTCGATGCCGGTGTGCAGGAAGCCGATGGTCGGGCTGACGGAGACGACGGTCTCGCCATCGAGCTCCAACACCAGCCGCAGCACGCCGTGCGTGCTGGGGTGCTGGGGCCCCATGTTCACCGTCATCGTTTCGGTGCGAAGTTCAGCCATTGGTCACACAGTCACAAGAAACCACGAAGGCACGACGAGCACGACGGTCTCACGAAGGCTCTCTGGGCTGTCCGGCGACAGAGAAACTGGCTTCGTGCCGTCTTCGTGTCCCTCGCGTCTTCGTGGTGTCTTTCCTAAACTCCCTCTTTCGGGCGCGGCCGCACCGTGCGATCGCGCTCGAGATTCGCCCGGAACTCCTCTGCGGTCACCTGCAGGGGCATGTAGGTCGCGGCGTCCTTGCGCAGCTGCACCGGGTAGTCCTTCCGGAGCGGATGCCCTTCCCAGTCGTCCGGCATCATCAGGCGGCGCAGGTCGCCGTGGCCCTCGAACACGATGCCGAACAGGTCGAACACCTCGCGCTCCATCCACCCGGCGCCCGCCCATACGGGCGTGACCGACGGCACGGCCTGGTCCCGCGCCACGCGCACCTTCAGGCGCACGCGCGCGCGGCGATGCGGCGAGACCAGGTGGTACACCACGTCGAAGCGCGGCTCGCGGTGCGGAAGGAAATCCACCGCCGTCACGTCCGAGAACGCGTGGAACTCGAGCCCTGGCGTGGCCTGCAGCGCGCGGGCCGTGGCCATCAGGTGCTCGACGGGGACGAGGATGACCGGCGTCACGTCCGAATCGGCGGACTCCAGCGCCTGGTACTCGGCCCCCGGCACGACCGCGGCCAGCGCCGCGATGATGTCGGCCGCGCTCATGCGATGCGCACCTTCGGCGTCTGGTCCATCTTCGAGGCCGAGATCTTCTTCTGCAGCTGCACGATGGCGTAGATGATCGACTCGGGCCGCGGCGGGCAGCCGGGGATGTACACGTCGATCGGCACCACCTGGTCCGAGCCCTGGACGATGGCGTAGTTGTCGAACACGCCGCCGCAGGACGCGCACGCGCCCATCGAGATCACCCACTTGGGCTCCGGCATCTGGTCATAGATGCGCCTGAGCGACGGCGCCATCTTCCGCGACAGCCGGCCCGCGATGATCATCAGGTCGCTCTGCCGCGGGGAGCCGCGGAACACCTCGGCGCCGAAGCGCGAGATGTCGTACCGGCTCGACGCCATCGCCATCATCTCGATGGCGCAGCACGCCAGCCCGAACGTCACCGGCCAGATCGCCGACTTGCGGGCCCACTGCACCACCGATTCGACGGTGGTGGTCAGGACGGGGATTTCAAACTCAGTTTCGAGTCCCATAACGATATCTCTTCACCAGCGCCGGACCGGGCCGCGGCGGATGCTTGTAGTCGGGATCGGACTCGGGCCCCCAGTCGAGGACCCCCTTGCGCCAGATGTAGATGTAGCCGACCACCAGGATGCTGAAGAACACGGTGATCTGCAGGAGCCCCGGCCAGGCGAGGTCGCGCATGGCCATCGCCCACGGGTAGAGGAACGCCACCTCGATGTCGAACAGCAGGAAGATCATCGCGATGAGATAGAACTTCACCGACTGCCGCTCGCGCGCGTCGCCCACCGGCGGCATGCCGCACTCGTAGGCCGCTTCCTTTTCGGGGGTGGGGTTCTTCGGGCCGAGGAAATTGGAGATGACAATGCCGCCCAGGCCCACGGTCGTGCCCAGGAGCACCATCAGCGCTACGCCGCCCCAACCTTCCATGTCTCAGTCGCCCCAGTAGAACAAGATCAGCCCAGGCGCCATGGCGGCGCTTGTGAAGGAATGAACAAACGTGTTGATGGTATCACGGCCACCGTGCGGCACAATGAGGACCGATGCGCGTTGCCTGGTTCACCCCCCTGCCTCCAGACTCCTCCGGCATCGCGGCGTATTCGGCCGAGGTGACACCGCTCCTGCGCCGCCGCTTTCGGGCACTTGACCTTTACACAGAGCGCCCGACTGACACCGCCCGCGACTTCGTCTGGACACATCGCCGTCATCCCTACGACCTGATCGTCTATCAGCTCGGCAACTCGGCGTCCCACGATTTCATCTGGGCTTATCTCTTCCGCTATCCGGGCCTCGTCGTCCTGCACGATGCCCAGGTCCACCAGGCTCGCGCGCTGTGGCTGCTCCGCCGCCTCGAGCCCCGGCTGGACGACTATCTCGCGGAGCTTCGCGCCAACCACCCGGAGGCGCCCGCCGATCTCGGATGGCTCTTCGCGGCAGGCCTTGGCGGGCACCTGTTCCGGCTGTGGCCGCTCGTCTCGCTGGTGCTCGGCGCTTCGCGCCTGACCGTGGTCCATAGCCGGCACCTGGCGAGCAGGCTGGGGGCGGCGTATCCCGACGCCGCCGTCACCGCCCTCGACATGGGCGTGGCCGATCCACTGGCCAATGCGGACGCCGTGGCCCGCGAGGCTCTCGCCATTCGCGCGCGCCTCGGCATCCCGCCGGATGCCTGCGTCGTGGGCGCTTACGGTGGCATCACGCCAGAGAAGCGCGTGCCCGAGTTGCTGAAGGCCGTCGCCGCCCAGGCGCCGGACGCCCCGGCGATGCACGTGCTGCTGGTGGGACAACGCGCGCTCCACTACGACGTGGATGCGGACGTTCGCGCGCTGGCTCTCGAGGCTCGGGTCCACATCGCGGGCTACGTGCCCGATGGAGAACTGCCGGCCTGGCTGGCCGCGGCGGATGTGTGCTGCTGCCTGCGCTGGCCCTCGAACGGCGAGACGTCGGCCTCGTGGCTGCGATGCCTGGGCGCGGGGCGGCCCACGCTGGTCACGGCGCTCGCGCAACTGCAGGACGTGCCGCTGGTGGCGGCAGGGCCGGACGGTAAGGTGGACCTCCCGGACGGAACACGCGCGGTCGCCGTGGCGGTCGATCCACTGGACGAGCCGCGCGAGCTGCCGCGCGTGCTGGCGACGCTGCAGGCAAGTCCGGCGCGCCGCCAGTCGATCGGCGCGAACGCACGCGCGTACTGGGAGGCGCATCACACGCTGCCGCAGATGGCCGACGCCTACGAGCGCTTGATCACCGACGCGGCCGCGAGGCCGGCGCCGCACCCGCCCCTGCCCGCGCACCTCGTGGACGACGGCACAGGCACGGCGAAGCGGATTCTCGCAGAGATCGGCATCGGGGCGCTGCCCTGGTGAGGCGCGCGGGAGTAGGGCGAGGCTCGCGGCCGCGCCCGGCACGGCGACGTCGCGGGCAAAGCGCTGCCGTCGCGGTAGCGTCGAGCCGCCGCGGTCGAGCAAACGCGGGACCCGGAATCGGTCCCGGTGTCAGTTCATGGCCGCAAGCCGGCGGTCGATCTCGGCCACGGCTTGCGTAATCTGCTCGCGCCGCGCGGGGTGCGCGGTCGCCTCGAACTGGCGTTGCAGTTCGGTGCGTGCGAGCCTCAACGACTCGAACGCGCGAGCGCGCTCGGGGTCGATCTTCGGCCGGCGGTCGCGCGCGGCCTTGCGGCTCTCTTCCAGTTCTTCCATGCGCTCCTGCAGGCGCGCATCGGCGTCGATCAGTCCTTCAGCGGCATCACCCATGAGCCCACCATTATACGACGACGGGCCGTCTCAGTTCGCGAAAGCCGCGATGCCGGTCTGCGCGCGGCCGAGGATCAGCGCGTGGATGTCGTGGGTGCCCTCGTAGGTGTTGACCACCTCGAGGTTGACGAGGTGCCGGATCACCCCGAATTCGTCCACGATGCCGTTGCCGCCCATCATGTCGCGCGCCAACCGGGCAATGTCCAGCGCCTTGCCGCACGAGTTCCGCTTCATCATCGACGTGATTTCGGGCGCCGCCGTGCCCTCGTCCTTCATCCGGCCCAGCCGCAGGCAGCCCTGCAGGCCCAGCGCAATCTCGGTCTGCATGTCGGCCAGCTTCTTCTGGATCAGCTGGTTGGCCGCGAGCGGGCGGCCGAACTGCTTGCGGTCCAGCACGTACTCACGGGCCCGCAGCCAGCAGTCCTCGGCGGCGCCCATCGCGCCCCAGGCGATGCCGTAGCGGGCGCTGTTGAGGCACGTGAAGGGGCCTTTCAGCCCGCGAATCTCCGGGAAGGCGTTCTCCTCCGGACAGAACACGTTGTCCATGACCACCTCGCCGGTGATGCTGGTGCGCAGGCCGACCTTGCCGTGCGTGGCCGGGGCGCTCAGGCCCTTCATCCCCTTGTCGAGGATGAAGCCGCGGATGGCTCCCTCGTCGTCCTTGGCCCACACGATGAACACGTCGGAGATGGGGCTGTTCGAGATCCACGCCTTGGTACCGGTGAGCGCGTAGCCGCCGTCCACCTTCGTCGCGCGCGTGGTCATGCTGCCGGGGTCGGAGCCGGCATTGGGTTCGGTCAGCCCGAAGCACCCGATCCATTCGCCCGTGGCCAGGTTCGGCAGGTACTTCTGCTTCTGCGCCTCGGTGCCGAACGCGTTGATGGGCACCATCACCAGCGAGCCCTGCACGCTCATCATCGAGCGGAAGCCCGAGTCCACGCGCTCGATCTCGCGGGCGACCAGCCCGTAGCTGACGTAGCCCATGCCGGCGCCGCCGTAGGCCTCGGGAATGACGATGCCCAGCAGGTCGAGGGCGCCCATTTCGCGAAAGATCTCGGGGGCAGGTCGCTCGTGCCGGAACATCTCGAGCACCCGGGGCGCCAGCTGCTCCTGGCAATAGGCGTGCGCGGTGTCGCGCACCATGCGTTCTTCTTCGGTCAGCTGGCTGTCCAGCCGCAGGGGATCGTTCCAGTCGAATCGCGCGTCGCCAGTCGATGCCATGAGTCCGCTCCCAATGAATGATCCCCGATGATGCCATGAATTGGTCCGCCAGATGAGGCACACTGGAACACCGCACCCCGATGGCGCACCGGTTCCACCCCGCGGTCACCCAGTGGTTCGAGTCGGCGTTCGAGCGGGCCACCCGTCCCCAGCGTGAGGGCTGGCCCGCCATCGCGCGCGGCGACTCGACCCTGATTCTCGCCCCCACCGGCACCGGCAAGACGCTCACCGCCTTCCTGTCGTGCCTGGATCGGCTCATGTTCCAGCCGGTGCCCGACCCCGTCCACCGCTGTCGCGTGCTGTACGTGTCGCCGCTGAAGGCCCTGGCGGTGGACGTGGAGCGCAACCTGCGGGCGCCGCTGGCCGGCATCGCCAATGTCGCCCAGGCGCGCGGCGATCGGTTCCACGCGCCGGCCGTGTTCATCCGGACGGGCGACACGCCCGCGTCCGAGCGCGCGCGGTTCCAGCGCGAGCCCGCCGACATCCTGATCACGACACCGGAGTCGCTGTTCCTGCTGCTCACGTCGAACGCGCGCGAGCGCCTGCGCTTCGTCGAGACGGTGATCGTCGACGAAATCCACGCGCTGGTCTCGACCAAGCGCGGGGCGCACCTCGCGCTGTCGCTCGAGCGGCTCGAGCACCTGGCGGGACGCAACCTGCAGCGCATCGGGCTGTCGGCCACGCAGCGGAACCTGGATGAGATCGCGCGCTTCCTCGGAGGCACGGTGGCGCCGCGCGCCCGGCGGTCGCGCGGCACGGCGAAGGGACCGCGGGATCTCGAGCGCGAGCTCCACGCCGAGCTCACGGCCGAGCGCGAAGAGCCGACCGCCCGTTCCGTCACCATCGTGGACGCGCGCGAGCCCAAGAAGCTGTCGATCACGGTGGAAGTGCCCATGGCCGACATGGCCAGGGTGGGGATGCCCGTCGAGCAGCCCAGCGGCCCCGCCGCACAGGGCTCGCCCGTGCAGAGCATCTGGAGCTCCATCCACCCGCGGCTCCTGGAGCTGGTGCTCGCGCATCGCTCGACGCTGATCTTCGTCAACAGCCGCCGGCTGGCCGAGCGCCTGGCCGCGGCGCTCAACGAGCTGGCAGGGGAAGCGCTGGTGCGCGCGCACCACGGATCGCTGGCCCGCGCGCAGCGCACCGAAATCGAGGACCTGCTGAAGGCCGGCCGCCTGCGCGGGCTGGTGGCCACTTCGTCGCTCGAGCTCGGCATCGACATGGGCGCCATCGACCTGGTCGTCCAGATCGAGGCGCCGCCATCGGTGGCAAGCGGCCTGCAGCGCATCGGACGCTCGGGCCACCGCATCGACGAGGTGAGCGAGGGCATCATCTTCCCGAAGTTCCGCGGCGACCTGCTGGCGTGCGCGGCCGTCACCGGGGCCATGGCGCGCGGGCAGGTTGAACCATCTCATTACCCGCGGAACCCGCTCGACGTGCTGGCGCAGCAGCTGGTGGCCATCACCTCGATGGACCGCTGGGCGGTGGACGAGCTCTACACCCTGGTCCGGGGAGCCGCCCCGTTTGCGGACCTCGGCCGCCGCGCGTTCGACGGCGTGCTCGACATGCTCTCGGGCCGCTACCCATCGGACGAATTCGCCGAGCTCAGGCCGCGCATCACGTGGGACCGCGTGAACGCCACGGTCACGGCGCGGCAGGGCGCGAAGCGGGTGGCCATCGCCAACGCGGGCACCATTCCGGACCGCGGGTTGTACGGCGTGTTCCTCGCGGGCGCCGAGAAGGCCGTGGCGCGCGTCGGCGAGCTGGACGAGGAGATGGTGTTCGAGGCGCGCGCGGGTGAGACGTTCGTGCTGGGCGCCTCGACGTGGCGCATCGAGCAGATCACGCACGACCGCGTCACGGTCTCGCCGGCCCCGGGCGAGCCCGGGAAGATGCCGTTCTGGAAGGGTGAAGGCCCGGGCCGTCCCATCGAGCTCGGGATGGCCATCGGCAAGCTCGCGCGCGAGCTTCGCGCCGCGGCGCCGGAGGCGTCGCTGGCGCGCCTCCAGCGCGATCACGGCCTGGACCACCGCGCCGCCGAGAACCTGCTGCAGTACCTGGACGATCAGCAACGCGCGGTGGACGCCGTGCCGGACGACCGCACGGTGCTCATCGAGCGATCGGCCGACGAGCTGGGCGACTGGCGCATCTCGGTGCTCACGCCCTTCGGCAGCCGCGTCCACGCGCCGTGGGCCATGGCGGTGACGGCGCGCCTGCGCGACGAGCGCGGCCTCGACGTCGAGGTGATGTGGAGCGACGACGGGTTCGTCGTCCGGGTGCCGGAAGGCGACGAGCCGCTCGATAGCGCCCTGTTCCTGCCAGACCCCGAGGACGTGGAGCGGCTGGTCGTCCGCCAGCTCGGGTCGACCGCGATGTTCGCGGCGCGGTTCCGCGAGGCGGCGGGGCGCGCGCTGCTGCTCCCCCGCCGGCGGCCGGGCGCCCGCGCCCCGCTGTGGCAGCTGCGCAAGCGCGCGGCGGACCTGCTGGCCGTGGCCGCGCGATTTGGATCGTTCCCGATCATCCTCGAGACCTACCGCGAGTGCCTCCGCGACATCTTCGACCTGCCGGCGCTGGTGGACCTGATGTCGCGCGTCCGCAGCCGCGCGATCCGCGTGTCCACCGTGGACGTGCGGACGCCCTCGCCGTTTGCCGCGTCGCTGCTCTTCGGCTATGTCGCCAACTACCTCTACGACGGCGACGCGCCCCTGGCCGAGCGCCGCGCGCAGGCGCTGGCCGTGGACCAGTCGCAGCTCCGCGAGCTGATTGGGGAGGGCGAGCTGCGCGAGCTGGTGGATGCCGACGCGCTCTCGGCCATCGAGCTCGACGCGCAGTGCCTGAGCGAACGGTTCCACGCGCGCTCGACCGACGGCGTGCACGACCTGCTGCTGCGCCTGGGGGACCTGTCGCGCGACGAGCTGGCCGCGCGGGCCCTGCCCGGGGTGGCCGACCTGGCGCTGAAGGATCTGGTCGCCGAGCGCCGCGTGCTGCTGGCGCGGGTGGCCGGCGAAGAGCGGGCCATTGCCGTCGAGGATGCCGCGCGCTACCGGGACGGGCTGGGCACGCCCCTGCCACCCGGCCTGCCCGAGTCGCTGCTCGAGCCGGCGGCCGACGCGGTGGGCGACCTCGTGCGGCGGTACGCGCGCACGCACGGACCGTTCACGCCCGCGGACGTCGGCACCCGGCTTGGCCTCGGGGGCGGCATCGTGGCCGCGACCCTGCAGCGGCTGGCCCTCGGCGGGCGCGTCATCGAGGGCGAGTTTCGCCCGGGCGGCCACGGCCGCGAATGGTGTGATGCCGAGATCCTCCGGGCGCTGCGCCGGCGCTCGCTGGCGAAGCTGCGGCACGAGGTGGAGCCCGTCGAGCCGCAGGTGCTGGGTCGCTTCCTCGTGTCGTGGCACGGCCTCGCTCACAAGCGCCGCGGGCTGGATGCGCTGCTCGATGTGGTCGAGCAGCTGCAGGGTGCGCCGCTGGTGGCCTCGGTGCTCGAGTCGCAGATCCTGGGTGCCCGCATCGAGCGCTACGAGCCGTCGCTGCTCGACACGCTGGTCTCCGCCGGCGAGGTGGTGTGGCTGGGCGTCGAGCCGCTGGGTGAGCGCGATGGCCGCGTCGCACTGTACCTGGCCGATCACCTGAAGGCGCTCGTTCCGCCTCACGCGACGGACGCGCAGGGTGGCCTGGTGGCCCGCGAGGCACACATCGTCGCGTGGCTGGCCCGGCACGGCGCCTCGTTCTTCGGCCCGCTGCACGAAGCGGCCGGCGGAGGGTTCCCCCAGGAGACCGTGAACGCCCTCTGGTCGCTCGTCTGGAAGGGATTGGTGACCAACGACACGCTGCATCCCCTGCGCACCTATACGGCGGCACCCGAGAAGGCGCGCCGGCCCTCACGGTCCACGCCCTTCCGCTCGCGGCGGCTGGTTCCCCCCTCCGCCGACGGGCGCTGGACCCTGGTGGGCCTCACCGGCCGCGCCACGCCCACCGCCTGGGCCGCGGCCATCACCGAACAGCTCCTCACCCGCCACGGCGTCGTGGCGCGCGACGTCACCTCCGTGGAGCCGCTCCCGGGCGGATTCAGCGCCGTGTATCCGGTGCTGAAGCGGCTCGAGGAAACCGGACGCGTGCGGCGCGGCTACTTCGTGGCCGGCCTCGGCGGCGCGCAATTCGCGCAGCCCGGTGCAGTGGATCTGCTGCGCGCGGCGCGAGACGAGCGGGAACAGCCACAGGTGGCCACGCTCGCCGCCACCGACCCGGCCAGCCCCTACGGCGCGCTGGTGGCCTGGCCCGCATGGCCGGGCGCCGACTCGCTGCGGGCCTCGCGCTCGGCCGGCGCGCGTGTCGTGCTGGTGGACGGATTGCTCGCCGGATGGATTGCCCGCGGCAACCGGCAGATGCTGGCGGCGCTGCCGCCCGACGAGCCGGAACGCTCGCGCGTGGGACGCGCGCTGGCACGCGAGCTGGTCCGCGTGGCATACGATGCGCCGGACGACCGTCGCGGCTGGCTGCTGGCCGAGATCAACGGCGTGCCTGCCGCTTCGAGCCCCGTCGCGGATTACCTGGTCGAGGCCGGCTTCGCGGCGACGAGCGGCGGGCTGCAGTTGCGCGTGCCGCGGCGCCCCGCGAGCGGCGAGCGCTCGCCGTCCGAACTGGGAACGTCACAGCCATGAACCGTTTCTCGCGTCTCTTTCTCGCCGGTGGGCAGAATGCCGTGCCGCTGTCCGGGTGGTTCCTGGGCGGCTGGGCACCCGGCACTTTGCTGGTCGTGTTCTGGTTCGAGAACCTCGTCCTCAGCCTGTTCATCGCCGCCCGCATCGCGGCTCACTGGCAGGCGACGCGCATGCGCGGCCACGAGGGCGGGTTCCTTCGCATGTTCCTGTTGACCTCGCTCGCCTTCACGCTCGTTCACGGCGTGTTCCTCGCCATCGTCATCGCGCGGCTGCCCGGGGGCTCCATCGTCCGCGACGAGGTCGTGAAGGGTGTGCAATGGATGCTGGCGGCGCAGGTGGCCTCACTGGCGTTCGATCTGTGGCGGATCAGCGGCTGGCCGTTCGCGGAGATCCGCCGCCGCACCGAGTGGGTGCTCGGGCGGGTGGTGGCGGTGCACCTGAGCATCCTCGTCGGGATGTTCCTGTTCATGGCGTTCGATCGGCCGGCGTGGTTCTTCACGCTGTTCCTCGTCCTCAAGGCGATGATGGATCTCGGGAGCCTGCTGCCGCAGTGGGAGCCGAAGGAGCCGCCGGCCGTGCTGGTGCGCGCCATGAACAGGGTGCCGACGCGGAAGGGAAAGGGCCGGCACGACGAGTCGTTCACCGACTACTGGCGCCGCACGAGGCGCGAAGAGATGGAGCAGCAGGCCCGCGACGAAGAGGTCGTGGAGGGTGCCTGAGGGCGACACGATCTTCCGCGCCGCCGCGGCGCTCCATCGCGCGCTCGCCGGGCGCACGGTCACCGGCTTCGACACCGCGCTCGCCCCGCTCGCGCGGGTGCACGACGACACGCCGGTCACGGGACGCACCATCGAGCGGTGCGAGTCGGTGGGCAAGCACCTGCTGATCTGGTTCTCGGGCGACCTGGTGCTCCGCACGCACATGCGGATGAGCGGGTCGTGGCACCTCTATCGCCCGGCCGAGCGGTGGCAGCGCCCGGCGCGCGCGATGCGCGTCCGGCTCGACACCGACGCCTGGGTGGCGGTGGCGTTCGACGTACCGGTGGCAGAGTTCCTGCGCGGGCGCGATCTGCCGCGCTCGCGGGCCCTGGCGTCGCTGGGCCCGGACCTCCTGTCACCGGACTTCGATCGCGCGGAGGGCCTCCGTCGCCTGGCCGCGGCCGGCGACCGCTCCATCGCCGAGGCGCTGCTGGATCAGGGCGTCGTGGCCGGCATCGGCAATATCTTCAAGTCCGAAGTGCTGTTCCTTGCGCACGTGCACCCGGACCGTCCCGCCTCGAGCCTCGGCGACGACGAACGCGTGAGCATCATCGACACCGCCCTGAAGGTGATGCGCGCCAACACGGGCGCCCGTGCCGGCGGCCCGATCGTCACGTATCGAGGCCTGCGACACGCGATGCGCCGCGCATCGCCGGAGGAGAGCGTCTGGGTGTACGGACGCGGAGGCAAGCCCTGCCGTAAGTGTGGGACGCCGATCGCATCCGCGAAGAGAGGTCTCGACGCGCGCGCCACGTTCTGGTGCGCGCACTGCCAACACTGATTGAGGCCGCGGATGGGGCAGAACGGCGAAGCCGCAGATTGCACAGATGATGAAGCCGCAGATGCACAGATGGATCAACAGATAGATCAAGCGATCAACAGATCCCCAGATCGTTCAAGAGATCACCACATCAAGACGTCGACAGATTCGCCCCAATTCACCCGATCCTCTGGGGATGCGCGTAGACATTGAACCCGCCGCCTCTGACAAAGCCGCACAGGGTGATTCCCGCCTCCCGCGCGAGATCGATGGCGAGGCTCGACGGCGCCGAGACCGACGCGATGAGCGGGATGCCGGCCAGCAGGGCCTTCTGCACCAGCTCGAACGACGTGCGGCCCGACACCTGCAGCATGGCCTGTGACAGCGGCAGGCGCCGCTCGAGCAGCATGCGGCCGGTGACCTTGTCCACGGCGTTGTGGCGCCCCACGTCCTCGGCCACCAGCAGCAGCCGCCCCTCCAGGTCGAACAGGCCCGCCGCGTGCAGCCCGCCCGTCGTCTCGAACACCGGCTGGGCCTCGCGCAGCGCGGGCGGCATCGATGCGATCACCGAGGCAGGCACGGTCCAGTGGCCGTCCACCGAGGCCACGCGCGATTGCAGCGACTCGATGGTGCGGCGGCCGCACAACCCGCAGGACGCGGTCATCATCACCTGGCGGCGGCCGGCGAGCCGCTCGTCCAGTCGCGCGATCGCGTCTCCGGTGACCGTGGCGTTGATCACGTTGTCCCGGCCCTCCTCGTCTGCATCGAGGCAGTACTCGATGAGGCCGATCTCCTCCACGCCGTGGACCACGTCCTCGGCCAGCAGGAAGCCGGCGGCGAGGTCGCGATCGGCGCCGGGCGTGCGCATGATGACGGCGAACGGCGACCCGTTCACGCGCACTTCCATGGGCTCTTCGACGGCCACCACCTCGTCTCGCGGGCCGCCGCCCGGGCCGACGCGGATGCTCGCGTAGGTGCGCGTATCGCGATCAGACATGGTTGCGCAGCGCCAGCTCGCGCGGGTGGGGCTGCAGGTAGGTCTGCCCCAGAAGGTAGTCCACCCTGCAGCGTTTCGCGTAATGGTGGAGCAAGGTCAGGGGCACCACGAGCGGCACGTGGCCCTGGCGGTACTCCTCGATGCTGCCCAGCAGCTCGTCGCGCGTCTCCGCGTCCATCAGCCCGCGGAAGTGGCCCAGCATGTGGTGCATCACGTTGACATGACGCGCCGGCGTCGCGACGACCCGAAGCCCCGCCATGAACGCGCGCGTGTACTCGGCGCGCACTTCCGCGTGGGGCCGGCCCTTGGCCTGTGCCACGAGCACGCCGAGCGCCTTGTAGGTCGCCGGACGGTGTGCCAGCAACGTCAGCTTGTGGGCCGTATGGAAACGCACCAGGTCACCCACGCTCCTGCGCCCGTCGAACAGCGCGCGCAACCTGGCGTGGGCGAAGACTCTCTCGATGAAGTTCTCGCGAAGCCGCGCGTCCGTGAGGCGGCCCTCCTCCTCCACCGGCAGGTCGGGCCAGGCGGATAGCAGCGCTTCGGCGAAGATCCCCCGGCCCTTGCGCTCCCCCACACCCCCGCCGCCGCCGTAGATCTTCACCCGCTCGAGCCCGCAGCTTGGCGAGTCGCGCTTGAGGATGAAGCCATCCAGGTGCTCGGCGGCCAGCGCCTTCGTCTTTCGTGCGGACCAGCCGGCCATCTCGTCGGTCCAGTCGCCCCCGGAACGCGGGATGATGAGACGCACGAGGATGCCGTTGACGAGCGTGCCCCCCTCCGGCGAGTGCTCCAGCCTCATCGTCTGGCGCGGCACCGGCAGGCCCGACTCGATCTCGGGACAGGTCGGCACCCAGGTGACCTGCGGGCCGAAGATGTCCACCAGGTAGGCGTCGCGCTTGTGCCCGCCGTCCCACCGCACCTCGTCGCCCAGCAGGCAGCGGGAGATTCCAATGCGCACCACTGCGTCATTATGCCTCCGCGACCGCCGTGGTCGCGGCGTGGCGACGGCTGGCGCCGAAGCCGTCTACTGCAGGGCGTGCGATTTCTTCGAGATGGCCTGGCGCACTTCCTCGACGACCACGTCGGGCAGGGCGGGCTTGGCCACGAAACGATCGCAGCCGGCGAGGCGGGCCTGTTCGAGCGCGCTGGCCATGGCGTGGCCGGTGAGCGCCACGACAGGGATGTGGCTGGTGCGCGGGTCGGCCTTCAGGCGCCGCGTGGCCTCCCAGCCATCCATGCCGGGCAGCGAGAGGTCCATGAGGATGACGTCGGGCGAGAGGGCGCGGGCCTGTTCGATGGCGCTCGACCCGTCGGCCGCTTCCGCCACGCGGAAGCCGGACACCAGCAGCGACTCGGCGTACATCTCACGCGCGTCAGCGTAGTCGTCCACGACCAGCACGAGCGGTGCGACCGGGGGGACCGGGGGGACCGGTTCGGCGTGCATCGGCGGGGAGTATAGCGCCTGCCGGATCGCGCCCGTCAAGCACAGCCGCACTGCGCGGATGGGCTAGGATCGAGCTATGGCCGCGACCTACTCGTTCGACATCACCTCCACCATCGACATGCAGGAGGTGGACAATGCCATCAACCAGGCGCGCAAGGAGCTCGCCCAGCGCTACGACTTCAAGGGCTCCACGGCCGCCATCGAGCTCGATCAGAAGGCCAACACGCTGACGCTGTCCGCCGAGGACGCGTTCAGGCTCGAGGCGCTGTGGGAGGTCCTGGCCACGCGCATGGTGCGCCGCAATGTCGCGGTGAAGAACCTGAAGCGCGGCGACGTGGAGCCGGCCGCTGGCGGCACGGTGCGCCAGGTGATCACGCTGCAGGTGGGCATCCCCACCGACGCCTCCCGCGAGATCGTCAAGCACCTGAAGGACCTGAAGCTGAAGAAGGTGCAGGCCGCCGTCCAGGGCGACCAGGTCCGCGTCTCGGCGCCGGCCAAGGACGATCTGCAGGCCGCGATGAGCGCGCTCCGCGCGAAGGACTTCGGCATCGCGCTGCAGTTCGGGAACTATCGTTAGGTGCGGACCCCGAGGCTCGCGCATGAATCCACGCGAGCGCAGGGGGGTGTCCCTCGAACGAGCGCTCTCGAAGCTCGGGCTCGCCAGCCGCGCGGAGGCGCGCCGGCTGATCGCGGCCGGGCGCGTGGCCGTCAACGGCCGCGTGGTCGTGGACCCGCTTGCGCCGGTCGTCCCCGCACGCGCCCGTATCAGCATCGACGGCGCTGAGCCCGCCAACCCCTCGCGCCTCGTCGTGGCACTCCACAAACCCAGGGGCGTGGTCACCACGCGGTCCGATCCGGAGGGGCGGCCCACCGTCTACTCGCTGATCGAGGATCTCGGCACGCACGTCGTGCCCGTCGGGCGCCTGGACCTGGCCACGAGCGGGCTGCTGCTGCTCACCAACGATACGCGCTTCGCCGACTGGCTCACCGACCCGCGCTCTGGAGTGCCGCGCGTCTACCTGGTGACGGCGCGGGGGCGCGTGACGGACGAGGACGTCGAGCGGCTCACGAGCGGCGTCGAGAGTCGTGGCGAACCTCTGGCCGCTTCCGCGGTCACGCTCCGCAAGGCGTCGTCCCGCGAGTCACACGTGGTGGTGACGCTGACCGAGGGCCGGAACCGCGAGGTGCGACGCCTCTTCGAGGCCATCGGCCACGAGGTGACGCGCCTGCGCCGCGTGCAGATTGGCGGCCTCGAGCTGGGCGCGCTGACGCCCCGCGCGTGGCGGGTGGTCGACGAGGCGGAACTGAATCGCGCGTTCCCGGGATACGGGCGACGACGGCGGGACTGACCGCCTCCGCCAAGGCTGGACGTGCCCCTTCCTCCCGACGCGCGCGCCTAGGTGAACAACGCCGCTCCCAGGCTCAGGTAGAACAACAGCGTCGCGACATCGGTGCTGGCCAGCACCAGCGGCCCGGCGGCAATCCGCGGGTCGGCCTTGAGCGCGCGAATGGCCGTCGGCCAGAGCACGCCGAAGACGCAGGCCGTGACGATGGAGGCGGCGATGGCGCCGCCGATGACCGCGGCCCCAAGGAGGTCTCGCCGCCACGCGATGACGACCAGCGCCACCACTCCCCCGCACGCCACCCCGAGCAGCGCGGCCGTCCTCGCCTCCTTCCACAGCGCCGACGCGATGCGGCGCGGCTTCAGCGAATCGTCCGACAGCGTCTGCAGCGTCAGGGTGGCCGACTGCATGCTCACACTCTCGGCCAGGGCCAGCACGATGGGGATGAAGAGCGCCAGCACGACGATGTTGTCGAGCAGGACCTCGAACTGGGCAGCGATGACCGCGCAGACGAGCCCGCCCGCGATGTTCGAGAGCAGCCACGGGAAGCGGTCGCGGAACGAGGTCCACGGCGTTCGCATGGCCGTGGCGTGCACGCCCAGCAGCTGGAAGATGTCGTCGTAGGTGCGTCGCGCGAGGTCGATGACCTCATGAGTGAACAGGCTGATGTCCACGACGCCCACCAGTTCGCCGTTGTCGTGGATCACCGGGAACGCCAGCAGCTTCCGCGTGGCGAAGTACTCGCTGGCGACCAGCACCGTCGCCCAGCTCGGGATGGCGACGACGTCGCCGATCATGACCTCGGCCACGCGCTGGTCGGGCAGCGCCGCCAGCAGGTGGCGGGCCGGCACGATGCCCACCAGCCGCCGGTCGTCGTCCACGACGTAGAAGTAGTGGATGTCCGAGGTGGTGATGCTGCTCCTGACCACGGGCAGCGCTTCGGCGATGGTCTGCGTGGCGACGAGCGTGACCGGCACCGGCCGCGCCAGCGGAAGGATGGGATCGTGGAGGTTGGCGGCGGTCAGCGGCGCGGGACGCATGTCTCGTTATTCTGCCGGAATATGGCAGGGCTCGCGCGTTCCCATACAATGGAGCGGTGTTGTCGGTGATGTCCCCCGGAAAGGCCTGTTGAAGATGAGCGTTCGTCGTGTCGTCGTCTCGTGTGCCCTGACCCTGGCCGTGGCCGCCGGTGTTGTCCTGACCGCGCAGGTTGGCGTCCCTGGCGCGCCGGCCAACCTGGTCTACCAGGTGGACGGGCGCACGGTCTATCTGAACTGGATCAACAGCTCGGGCCTGCTGAGCTACTACCGGCTCGAAGCGGCGCCGGCGGCGGGCGCGCCGCCCTTCTTCATCTGGGACAGCCACCAGCTGGTCGATCCGTTGAGGCTGCCGCAGCTGCTGTCCCTGTTCGCCACCAGCGGCGTCGCCAACGGCACCTATTACGTGCGCGTGAAGGGCGTGAACGGCGCGGGTGAGAGTGTGGCCTCGAACGAAATCGCGGTCCCGGTCACGGGCGGCTGCCAGGCGCCAGGCGCCCCGACCGATTTCACCGCCATCACGCGCGGCACTACGGTGTTCCTGGCCTGGAACCCCGGGAATGGCGGATTGCCAACCAGTTACACGGTGCATGCCAGCTTCCAGCAGAACGGCCCGGTCATCGCCGCGCTCGGCACGCCCACCCCTTACCTGAACGTCGCCGCGGTGCCGACCGGCACCTACTTCGTCCGGGTCTATGCCTCCACGGCCTGCGGGACCAGCGCCGCCTCGAACGAGATCGTCGTCACGGCGCCCAACGGGGCCGCGGCGGTGCCCACGCCGGACGCCCCATCGGGCAGGCTGCCGTGGTTCTACGTACGGGACCTGGTGCTGGCAGCCGGGAGCGCGGCGGGTGGGCGGATCGACGCCTCCCTCTCCTGCCCCGTGCGTCCGGGATTCGATCCGGGCGACATCGAGGCGCGCAAGACGCAACGTAACGCCTACATCGATTTCGTGGTGGCGCGCCTCCGCGAGTTCGACCCCCGTTTCGGCTACAACGCGAAACCGACTCGGACCAATGCGATCGTGGCGGGCGACGAGATTGCCTATCACTGGGGCAGCGACGCACCGGAGGGCTCGCCCAACGTCTACCTGTTCGACACGCTCCAGGGCCACTGCACCTTCGGTCGCGAAGAGGTGACGTTCCGCCCGTTCTCCAACGAATACGGACGCTGGACGGCCGCGGGAGCGTTCTGATCGCGTCGGGAGGTCATGGCCTTCGGTCGTGCCCTTCGTGTTCCCGTGACGCGCTACACGAAGAAGTCCGAAATCAGCTCGTCTTCGGTCACCCCGGGGTGGCGGTACTTCGCGAAGTCCGTCACCCCGCTCTTCTTCAGCACGTCCTCGTCCATCAGGAACTGACCAGTCAGCGACCGCGCGGGCCGGGTGAGGATCCAGTGCGCGGCATCGGCCATGATGGCCGGCAGGCGCGACCGGCGGCGCGCCTCCTCGTCCATGATGAAGCCGATGGCGGCGGTGTCGATGGCCGTCCTCGGCCACAGCGCGTTCACCGCGATGCCCTCGCCGCGGAACTCCTCCGCCATCCCCAGCACGCAGAGCGACATGCCGTACTTCGCCATCGTGTAAGCCAGGTGCGCCCCGAACCACCTCGGCGTCAACGTCGAGTGCAGCGGCGGCGCGATGTTCAGCACGTGCGGGTTGGCGGAGCGGCGGAGGTGCGGTAGCGCCTTCTGGGTGCACAGGTAGGTGGCCCGCGCGTTCACCTGGTGCATCAGGTCGAAGCGCTTCATCGGTGTCCGCTCGGTACCCGTCAGACTGATGGCCGACGCGTTGTTCACCAGGATGTCGATGCCGCCGAAGCGGCCCGCCGCGGTCTCGACGGCCGCCTGCACCTGCGCCTCGTCGCGCACGTCCACGGCCACCGCCAGGGCCTCGCCGCCGGCCTGCTCAACCTCCGCCGCCGCGGTGTGGATGGTGCCGGGAAGCGTCGGGTGGGGCGCGACGGTCTTGGCGGCAATCACGACCCGCGCGCCGTCGGCGGCGGCCCGGAGGGCGATGGCCTTGCCAATGCCCCGGCTGGCCCCCGTGATGAAGATGGTCTGACGGCGAAGTGACATGGCGCCCCCGTACAGACAAAACGCCCGGTCCCTCGCGGAACCGGGCGTTTCGGTGAATCCGGACTGTCTTCCCTACTCCACGTAGGAGTAGCCGCAGTTGTCGCACACCCACATGCGACCCTGCTTGTACATGTTGTAGCCGCACTGCGGGCAGATACGGTACTCGCGGCCGTCCTTGTCGACGAGCTTCTTCTCGCCGTCCTTCTCGCCCTCGGCGAACGGATCCTTCGGCTCTTCCTTCTTCTCAGGCTGCTGGGGCTGCTGCGCCAGCGCCGGGACCACGGCCAATCCGAGGGCGCCTGCGAACAGGGCGGAACCGCGGAGGAAGCTACGACGGTCGAGGCTCTTCCCGATTTCGTTCTCGAACATGGACGCTGTCTCCCTTTTACCAATGCCGCCGGGGTAGCGAAAAAGCCGGGTGAGGCGTTTTGCGGCTCACTGGAGACGCCCCACCCGGTGCTTCCCCTCTGTCGTTGTACCAAAAGGATACGATGGACGGCTTTCCGGCGATTGTAATCCTTTGTCATCCGCGGGACTACCCCATCCTTGCGGGTTTCCGGCAGTCCCGCGACGTGCAGAGGCGCGCACCTATTCCAGCATCAGCGGCGCGGTGCGCTCGTGCTCGGCGGCGGCCAGTTCCGGGTGCGCGTTCAGCACCCGGGCACAGGCGTTCCACCGGAGGCGCGCCTCGTCGTTGCCCGGCGACTGCTGGTCCTCGGCCAGCTCGTACTGCTCCATGGCCTCCCGCAGCCAGTCCCCGG
>DAIRFN010000260.1:3842-8216 GCA_036795065.1 Vicinamibacterales bacterium | reverse complement strand
ATCCGACCATGCTGGCCTTTGCGGCGGTGCTGGCCGTGGTGACCGGTCTCGTGTTCGGCCTGTTCCCGGCCCTGCACAGCACCAAGCCCGAGCTGGCGACCACGCTGAAGAACCAGGCCGGCCAGCCCTCGGGCGCGAAGGCGGCGAAGCGCTTCCGCGCCACGCTCGCCACAGTGCAGATCGCCATGTCGATGGCGCTGCTGGTCCCGGCGGGCCTCTTCGCGATGAGCCTGGTGAACGTCAGCCGCGTGGACCTCGGCATCAAGCCGGATCACCTCGTCACCTTCTCGGTGTCCCCCATCCTGAACGGGTACGACGCCGCGCGCACGCGGACGCTCTTCGAGCGGATGGAGGCGGATCTCGCCGCGCTCCCCGGCGTCTCGAGCGCCGGCTTCTCGATGATCCCGCTCCTGTCCGGCGACAACTGGAACAACGACCTGACGGTGGAGGGTTTCGAGGCCGGCCCCGACACCAATACCAACGGGGCGTACAACAGCGTCGGCCCTGATTTCTTCCGCACGATGGGCATGCCGCTCGTCTCGGGACGCGCCTTCACCCACGCCGACGGCCTGGGCGCGCCGAAGGTGGTGGTCGTGAACCAGGCCTTCACGCGCAAGTTCAACCTCGGCGCCGACGCACTCGGCCGCCGCGTGAAGGAAGGCCGCGGCGACGGCCCGCCGGACATGGAGATCGTGGGCGTGGTGCAGGACGCCAAGTACAGCGAAGTGAAGCGCGCCATCGGGGCGCAGTACTTCACGCCGTATCGGCAGCAGAAGGAGCTGGGGTTCGGCTACTTCTACGTGCGCACCCAGCTCGACCCCGAACAACTGCTCACCGCCGTGCCGGGCGTGGTCAAGGCGCTCGATCCGAACCTGCCCGTCGAGGAGCTGAAGACCATGGACATGCAGATTCGGGAGAACGTGTTCATGGACCGGATGATCAGCGTGCTGTCCACGGGCTTTGCCGTGCTCGCGACGCTGCTGGCGGCCATCGGCCTCTACGGTGTCCTGGCCTACACGGTGGCGCAGCGCACGCGCGAGTTCGGCCTCCGCATGGCCCTGGGGGCCGACGGCGGTCGCGTGCGCGGCATGGTGATGCGCCAGGTGGCGGTGATGGCCGTCATCGGCGGCCTCGTCGGCCTGGTGGTCGCGGTGGGCATCGGGCAGGCCGCGCAATCGCTGCTCTTCGAGATCAAGGGCTACGACCCGGTGGTGCTCTCGCTGTCGGCGGCCGTGCTCGCAGTGGTCACGCTGGCGGCCGGCTACCTGCCGGCGCTGCGCGCCTCGCGCATCGATCCCATGAAAGCGTTGCGCTACGAGTAGAGTCCTTTCCTGGCTTCCCGGAGCCACCTGATGCGAAATCTGCGACTGGCGTTGCGAACCCTGGCGCGCGCACCGTTCATCAGCCTCGTCGCCATCCTGTCGCTGGCCCTGGGCATCGGCGCCAACTCGGCCATCTTCTCGCTCTTCAACCAGATGCTGCTGCGGCCCTTGCCGGTGCCGGCCCCCCACGAGCTGGTGAACCTGGGCGCGCCCGGGCCCAGGCAGGGCTCCACGTCGTGCAACCAGGCGGGGAGTTGCGACGAGATCTTCAGCTACCCGATGTTCCGGGATCTCGAGCGCGAGCAGGCGAGCTTCACCGGGATCGCGGCGCACCGCATCTTCGGGGCGAACCTTGCGTACGACGGTCAGACCGAGTCGGTCGAGGGCACACTCGTCTCGGGGAGCTACTTCCCGGTGCTCGGCATCCAGCCGGCCGTGGGCCGGTTATTCGCGACCAGTGACGACACCACGCCTGGCGGGCACCCCATCGTGGTGCTCAGCCACGACTATTGGCGGCGCCGGTTCCAGGAAGATCCCGCGGTGCTGGGACGGACGCTGGTGGTGAACGGCCACCCGCTCACCATCACCGGCGTCGCGCCACGCGGGTTCCAGGGCACGACACTGGGCTCGCAGCCAAGCGTGTTCGTGCCGCTGACGATGCGCGGGACGATGGAACAGGCATTTCAGGAGCCGGGCCTCGACAACCGGCGGGCGTACTGGGCCTACCTGTTCGCGCGGCTCGAGCCTGGCGTGAGCATCGACCAGGCGCGCGTGGCGGTGAACGGCATCTACCGCGCCATCATCAACGACGTCGAGGCCCCGCTGCAGACCGGCATGAGCGACCAGGCCATGGCGCAGTTCCGCGCGAAGGAGGTGAGGCTGGAGCCCGGGGCCCGGGGCCAGAGCCAGGTGCACCGCGAGGCACGCGCGCCGCTCATCATCCTCTTCGTCGTGACGGGGACGGTGCTGCTCATCGCCTGCGCCAACATCGCGAATCTGCTGCTCGCGCGCGGCGCCGGGCGGGCCGCGGAGATGGCCGTGCGGCTCTCGGTCGGGGCCAGCCGGGGACAGCTCGTGCGCCAGTTGCTCACCGAGTCGGTGCTGCTCTCGGTCCTGGGAGCGATCCTCGGCATGCTCGTGGCGAGATGGACGCTGGATGTCATCGCCTCGCTCGTCCCGTCCGAGGCGGCCGCGCTCGTGGCGTTCACGCTGGACCCGGCCATGCTCGCCTTCGCGGGGATGCTCGCCGTCGTCACGGGGCTCGTCTTCGGGCTGTTCCCCGCGCTGCACAGCACGAACCCCGAGCTGGCGGCGACGCTCAAGAACCAGGCGGGCCAGCCGTCCGGCGCGAAGGCCGCGAGAAGGTTCCGCGCCTCGCTGGCGACGGCGCAGATCGGCCTGTCGATGGCCCTGCTCGTGCCGGCCGGGCTCTTCGCCATGAGCCTGGCGAACGTCAGCCGCGTGGATCTCGGTGTGAAGTCGGACCACCTCGTCGTGTTCTCGATCGCCCCCCTGCTGAACGGCTACGACACGCCGCGTACGCGCACGCTGTTCGATCGCCTGGAAGCCGGGCTGGCGGCGCTCCCCGGCGTTACCGACGCGGTGTACTCGATGGTGCCGCTGCTGGCGGGATCGAACTGGAACAGCCCCGTGTCGGTGGAGGGCTTCGAGGCCGGCCCGGACACGAACATGTCGGTGGCCTTCAACAGCGTGGGCCCGGGATTCTTCCAGGCGGTTGGCATGCCGCTGGTCAGGGGGCGCGAGTTCACGCCGGCCGACGTCGAGGGGCGCCCGAAAGTGGCCATCGTGAACGAGGCGTTCACGCGACGGTTCAACCTCGGCGCCGACGCCATCGGCACGCGCATGCGGGTCGGCCGTGGCGAGGGCCCGCTCGATCTCGAGATCATCGCCGTTGCCAGGGACGCGAAGTACAGCGACGTCAAGCGCCCGGTCGTCGCGCAGTTCTTCACCCCCTACCGGCAGTCCGAGTCCCTGGGGTTCGGCTTCTTCTACGTGCGCACCGCGCTCGAGCCCGAGCAGCTGCTTACGGCCATCCCGAACGTCGTGAAGCAACTCGATCCCAACCTGCCGGTCAACAACCTGAAGACGATGGAGACGCAGATCCAGGAGAACGTCTTCATGGACCGGATGATCAGCGTGCTCTCCACGGGCTTTGCCGTGCTCGCGACGCTGCTGGCGGGCATCGGCCTCTACGGCGTGCTGGCCTATACGGTGGCACAGCGCACGCGCGAGTTCGGCCTGCGCATGGCGCTCGGCGCCGACGGCGGCCGCGTGCGCGGGATGGTGCTCCGGCAGGTGGCGGTGATGGCCGTCATCGGCGGCCTGGTCGGCCTGGCCGCCGCCGTCGGCATCGGGCAGGCGGCGCAGTCACTGCTGTTCGAGATCAAGGGCTACGACCCGCTGGTCCTCTCGGTGTCCATTGTCGTCCTTGTCGTGGTCACGCTCGCGGCCGGGTACCTGCCCGCCTGGCGCGCGTCGCGCATCGATCCGATGAAGGCACTGCGGTACGAGTAGAGAGAAACCGCGCAGGCGCGACGAAGACTTGGTGTCCCCTTCGTGTCTTCGGGGTTCTTTTCGCGATCGATATACTGGGACCAGCAGTACCGATCATGGAAAAGATCATCGTTCACGCCAAGTTCCACACCGGGCACCGCCAGCTCGGCTACCCCGGCGAGTGCCGGTTCGTCCACGGGCACACGTGGCGCGGCACCGTGGCCATCAGCACCGAGGAGTTCCCGCGCGACGAGCTCGACATGTCGCTCGACTTCGGCCACATCAAGAAGATCATGCGCGACCTGGATCACAAGATCCTCGTCACCCCGAACGACACGACGTTCATGAACCCTGAGTTGTTCGAGCCCGAGGGCATCGTGGTGATGAAGGGGAAGGGCCCGAGCGTCGAGAACGTCGCCGTCTACGTGTGGGAGCACGTCGTCGAGACGATTCGCGGCAAGTATCCCGACCGTGGCATCGATTACCGGATCGAGGTGACGATCCAGGAGACGGAGAACAACTTCTTCGTCGTCGAGAA
>DAIRFN010000260.1:0-3742 GCA_036795065.1 Vicinamibacterales bacterium | reverse complement strand
GCGCCCATCCCGCGAGCCCGCTGCGCAGCTACGGCACGATGACCACCTGCGCGGGCGTGGCCCCGCTCGTCCCACACGCGTTGTTCGCGACGACGGTGAGGTGGTAAGTGCCGGGGTTCACGGCGCCGCTGAGCGAACGGCCGGCCGTGGAGAAGCTCCCCACGAACGACCCGGTTACGCTCAGCACATACCCCGTGGCCGCAGGCCCGGTTGCCGGGGCGTCCCACAGCACGTGGATCGTCGTGCCCACACGATACGCGAGGACGTTGGCCGGCGGCTGCGGCGCGCCGGCGCACGCTCCGGGGAACGTGAGCGTGACCGGGGCCGACGGCACGCTGCTCCCGCCCGCGTTGGTGGCCCGCAGCCGAAGGGTGTACGTGCCTGCCGGCACACCGGCGAAGGTGAACTGGTTTGCGAGGCCCAGGCCAAGCGATGCCGCCAGCGATCCGGTGACGTCCAGCATCAATCCCGTCGGCGGCCCGCCTGCGTAGGTGTTCCGCCACGCCAGGCTGAGCGTCGATCCATTCACCAGTCCGGTCACGTCCACCGGTGGCGAGGGCGCCACCGGCACGTTGACGTACAGCGGAATCTCGTTCGAGGCCGCGCTCCTCCCGGCGCCGAGCAGCGCATGCAGGCGGATGAAGAACGATCCGGTGGGCGCCGTGAACGTGAAGATGGGTGCGCTGCTGCCGGTCGGGAGGCTGGCCAGCACCTCGTTCGGGCCCACTCCGCCTTCCAGGACGAACTGCGCCGGCGCTGGGCCAATCGCCGGCGCGTCCCACCTCAGCGTGACGGTGTTGCCCGACACCGACTGCACCCGAAGGTTGGAAGGGGGCTGCACGCTGGTCGGCTGCTGCCGCACGACGGTGACCTCGGCCACGTTGCCGAGGCCGGCCGCGTTGATCGCCCGATAGGTGAACGTGTCAGGTCCCACGGTTCCGGGACTGGCTGTGTAGGAGAAGCTGCCGTTCGCGTTCAGCGCGACGCTACCGCCCGCGGGCGCGGTCACCAGCGCGGCGCTGATGGCCCCGCCTCCGTTGTGGGCATCGTTGGCCAGCACGCCAGGCGCCGTGACGACCAGCTGCGTGTTGAACGGCGTCGCATAGCCATCGTTCACCGACGTCGGTGTGCCCGTGTCGTCGTTCAGGATGGTGCCGATGCCCTGACCGTCGCTGATGATGGCATTGACCGGATTGAACAGGTTCACGGCGAACGTCTGGTTGGGTTCGAGCGTCGCATCTCCGTTGACCAGCACCGTGATCGGCCGGCTTCGCGTGCCCGGCGGGAAGACCAGCTCGCCGGCCTGCGCGATGTAGTCGGCGGTGCTGGCGGTGGTGACTAGCAGCGACCAGCCGCCGATCGATCCCGCGTCGACGGCGAAGTCGTCCAGGACATACAGGCTCCACGTCCCGTTGGCGTTCGTGCCATCGAACACCGAGAGCGATGCGCCGTGCGGTCCTGCCGGCGCCGGGGCCGGGAACGGATCACCGGCGGTGAGGTTCGTCGGCCGGTAGAGGCCCGCGGCCAGCGGACCGGCGATGCCTGGAGCACCATCCCTGAATTCGAGCGACGCGTTCACGACCGGCGTCGATCCACCCACATCCGACATCAGCACCACCGACTGGCCCCCGGGGCCCACCAGCAGGACGTCGAGGTCGGCCGGGAAGCCGTGCGACACGTCGTGCAGCCGCACGCCGATCGACTGGACGGTGCCGGCCCCCGAGACCGTGATGGTGGATGGGTACGGTGAGGCGGGGCCCTCGCCGGGAACGACAATCGTCGCCGGGTTGGCGGCGGTGGCGGACCCCGCGGCGGTGGCATCGGCCGTCCGATACGACACGCGGGCCTCGAGCCCGCTGATCGTGGGGAGGCCCACCGTGAAGGTGAGGGCCGTCGTGCCCGCGCCGCCCTCCGCCGTGGCCACGTCGTTGATGGTGACCGTCGGCAGTACCCCACCGGGTGTCGCGAAGCTCTCGACCACCGTGCCCGCCGCCGGGTTGACGACCATGGCGCCGGTGCCCATGCCGCGAATGGCGAACCCCATCCAGATGTCGGCGATGTCGGCCGCGGTGCCGCCGCCGGCGTTCGCCGCGGCGAGGATGGCGTCGCGGCCCTGGAGCAGCGTGGGATTCACGGGGTCCAGTCTCATTCCGTCGGTGACGAACTGCAGGATCCGCTGGTTTCCCGTCGCGTGCCCGAGCCTGGTGATGAACCGCGCCCGCACCTCGAACAACGCGCTGGCCCACACCTCGCCGATGTTGTGGGCCTGGAAGGCGCTGTCCGATCCCGCTGGCCCCCGTGCGTACGCGCCGTCGGTGAGATCGATCTGTGCGGGATCGATATCCGCGAACGTCAGCGGATTGTGGGGGCGGTTCAGCGGCCCTCCGGTGGCCGTGCGCACGGCATACGGAAAACGACGAATGCCGTAGTAGTAGTTGTCACGGTAGTTGGGGTCGACCGGGTCCAACTGATACGTGGCCCAGGCGCCGGCGGCGTACACGCCGTTGACGTTCTCGTCCGGCGACGACAGCAGCGCGCGGGCGTAGAAGTCGGACCACCCTTCGCCGAGTCCCCTCGCGATGGTGGTGTCCAGACCCGAGGCGTTGTTGTGCAAGCGATTCGACAACCCGTGCGTCAGCTCGTGGATGATGATCTCCTGGTCGAGGCCGGACGATCGGTTCTGCGCCGTGCCCGCCGTGAAGACGTACATCTGCATCCGGCCGCGCCCGCCGTCGGCCGGCGTCATGAAGTTGGCGTTGTTCGTGCCGGAGTAGTCCTGTCCCTCGGCGCTGATGCGATCGCCGCCGAGTCCGCCCCTCCCGAAGGTGTTGTGCTGGAAATTGCGCGCCACTTCGTCGAAGCCAAGCAGGTAGGTGGCGTCGTGAAACCGGTTCGTCCAGAAGAACATGTTCACGACTTCGCCGTTGCGATACGTGGACAACACGGGCGAATGTCCGGGCGGAGGATCGCCGGGCGCCGGGTTGTAGAAGAAGTTGAAAGCGCGGTTGGTGCCGCTCACCGGTGCGTCCACGCCGTCAGGCGCCACGAGATCCATCCCGGCCTCGACGTTGTTGCCATCGGTGTGACCATCCCCGCCGTTGACGTTGTCGGTCATCCAGCCGAGGGTGTTGAAGGCGTAGGGGCCCTCGTTGCCGATCCCGAACACCGGCGTGCGGCCGACGACCGGCGCCTGGTAGTCGGCCCCAGGCAATGCCGGTGTGGGCGAGGCGGGTGCCGGGCTGTCGCTCGTGTAGACGTGATAGGTGGCGCCCTGCGTCTGGTAGTTCGTCAGGTTCTTGCGGAACAGCAGAGTCCCGGTCTCGGCGTCAATCACCGAGAGGTATGCATCGGGGTCGCCGATGATCTGCGTCGCCCAGGCCAGTCGCGCCACGCCATCGGCGAGCGGAAAATAGACCAGTCGGGCATCCGGATCCCGCGCCATCGGCCCGGGCGAGAAGCTCATGTAATTGGCGCTGTCGGACGGACGCGGTTCCAGGTCGGCTTCACCGACCGCCCAATCGACGCTCCGCGCCGCCAGCACCACCGCCTGGGCGCCGCTCACCGGCGGGGTGGTGGCCAGCGACGACGCATCGATGCCCGCGGCCAGGACGCCGGTCGTCCGGGCCAGCTCTCCTTTCGCGGTGAAGCCCCCGCGGACGAGGCCCTGGAACACCGGGATGCCGTTGAACGACTGCTCGAGCTCGGTCCACGCCATGTTGCCCGCCGGGTTGACCGAATCGGA
>DAIRFN010000259.1:0-8243 GCA_036795065.1 Vicinamibacterales bacterium | reverse complement strand
TCACATCCAGCGGCACGGCGCCAGCGGCCTGGATGATGTCGGCGAAGACGTGCGCGCCGCGCGCGTGCGCGATGTCGCTCACCGCCTTGCAGTCGTGCATGTAGCCGTTGACGTTCGACACCAGCGCCAGCGACACGAGGCGCGTGTTGCGGTCGATGGCCTTATCCATGTCCGCGGGGTCGATGGCCCAGTTCCGGTGCTTGACGATCCGCAGCTCGACGCCCTGCTTCTCGAGCTCCTTGTACATGTAGAGCGAGGTGGTGAAGTGCAGCTCGTCGATGACGACGTTGCCCTTCTTCCGTGGCAGGTCGAGGCCCATGACGACGATGTTCTCGCCGTCGGAGGTGCTGGCCGTATAGGCAATCTCGTTGGCGGTGGCGCCAATCAGCTTCCCGTAGCGCGCCTTGAGGTCGGCCTGCCGGGCGGCGCTGAAGTCCGCGCGCCCCTCGCCGGGGCCGTGCAGGCGGAAGTCGATCACCTGCTGCATTGCGCGGGCGGCAAAGGCGCCTACCGGGTGAAGCGCGGCCGAGTTCAGGTAGGTCTGCGTGAGCACCGATGGGAAGTCGGCGCGCACCGAAGCCGGGAAGAGGCCCATGGGCCGTGCGGCAACGGCCTGGCCGCCGGCGAAGAGGGACCGCGGCGTGACGGCGAGGGCGCCGGCGCCTGCCAGGAATTCGCGACGACCGAGTTTCATGGGACCTCCTGAGTGGTGACGGGGCATTGTACGCAGAAACGGCGTCAAAAACCTGGTGATCGTGCCAGGCCCCATCGGGGCGGAAACGCCGCAGCGGCTACACTCTTCCGTATGGCTCGACGTTCACTCCTGGCCCTGGTTCTCCTGGTCGGCCTCTCGGGCGCCTCGACACGCGGGGCGGACCCGCTCGTGCATACCTTCTCCATCGTCGCGCGCGACCCGCAGACGGGCGATATGGGTGTGGCCGTGCAGTCCCACTGGTTCTCCGTCGGCTCCATCGTCAGCTGGGCCGAAGCTGGTGTGGGGGCCGTCGCCACGCAGTCGTTCGTGGACCCCGGGTACGGGCTGAAAGGGCTGGGCCTGATGCGCGGCGGGACGAGCGCCCCGGACGCGTTGAAGCAGCTGGTCAAGGACGATCCACAGCCCGACGGCCGGCAGGTGGCGATGATCGACACACAGGGACGTGTGGACGCCTACACGGGCAAGTCGGCCGTCGCCGCAGCCGGGCACATCGTCGGCGAGCAGTTCTCGGTGCAGGCCAACATGATGGCCAACGCGAAAGTATGGCCCGCCATGGCCGAGGCCTATCGCAGGACGTCAGGTGACCTGGCGGATCGGATGCTGGCCGCGCTCGACGCCGCGCAGGCAGCGGGCGGTGACGCCCGGGGCAGACAGTCCGCGGCGCTGGTGGTGGTGAAGGCGAAGGGGACGGGCAGGCCCTGGGTGGGCGCCGACAAGCTGTTTGAGCTGCGCATCGAGGATCATCCGCAGCCGCTCGTCGAACTCCGCCGACTGCTGCGACTGCAGCGCGCCTACGGACACGCCAACCGCGGCGACGAGCTGATGACGGAGAAGAAGGTGGACGAGGCGCTCGTCGAGTACGCGGCCGCCAGCAAGCTGGCGCCCGAGGTCGTGGAGCTGCCGTTCTGGCACGCGGTGACGCTGGCATCCATCGGCCGTGAGGCCGAGGCCGCGCCCATCTTCAAGGCGGTGTTCGCGAAGGAGCCGCTGTGGCTCGAGATGCTCGAGCGGCTGCCGGCGGCGGGGTTGTTCCCGGAGGATCCGGCGCTGTTGGCCCGTATCAAGGCACTGGCGCGCTGACGTCGCGCGGCCTTACCGGTTCTGCCGCGCCCGCGTCAGGTGCGGGACGATGCCGAGCATGCGCTCGATCAGCATCAGCTGCCCGCGGTGGTGCATCTCGTGTTCCTTCACCGAGAGCAGCATCTCGAACCGCGACTTGGTGGGCGGCTGAATGGGTGCCGGGAAGGCCACGTCCTCGGCCAGCTGCGCGTTGGTCGCCTGTTCGAGCCGGCAGGCGAAGTCGTGGCCGCCCGACTCGAGCGCCGCGATGATGTCGGCCTTGGTCTTCAGCGACTCGGCCCGAGCCTTGCCCTCGGCCATGTAGCGGCCGAAGTCCTCGTAGCTGACGTCGCTCTTCTTCTCGATGAAGTGCAACTGCTGGGCCCAGTGCGTGGACGTGGCGAGGTGGGCCAGCATCTCGGCCACCGTCATCCCGCCCTCAGCCGCGCGGAAGTCGTATTTGTCCTCGGGAATGTCCTGCGCCACCTGGATCGTGTTCTTGCGCACGGTCCGGAAGCTCTCTGCCATGTCTTTAGCGCCGTAGTCCATGAGGACAGATTATGGCACTGAACCCCGGAACCCTATCGCCCCATCGTTTCCCGCGCCGGCCCGCCCACTTCCTGGGCCGTGCCGTAGAGAATTCCGTTGAACAGGAACTTGAACGTGCCGTGCGGCTGCGCGCGGAAGGTGATCTCGGGTCCCAGCAGGAACACCTTGCCCTTGCCCACCGCGGCTTCGACGGCGGCCGTGCCGCCCTCGAGATAGTGCTGGCCCCACGCCCATCCCGAGCGGAGCGGCTCCTTCGAGTCGAACCACGACACCGGCCGGATGCCGCGCAGCGTCGCATCGGGCGCCAGCCGCATCACCGGGCTGTTGTCGAAGAACACGTCGATCTGCTTCTCGAGCCCGAAGGCCAGCGGGTTGGTGTTGTCCACCGCCACGCGCAGGATGGATCCCGGGATGAAGTACTTCGTCCGCGGCAATGGCTGCTCGCGGCCGTCCGCCAGCGACTCGACCAGGTGGTCCCCCATCGCCAGGCCCAGGTGATGGCCCAGCACCGCGGACCCGCCGAACGCGACAATGACGCCGCCCTCTTCGGCGAAGCGCTTCAGCTCGGGCACCGTGCGCGCGATGCTGACGCGGCCCAGGTGGCCGCGATACTCCGCCGGGATGTCCTCGGCGCGCGGCTGCCCGCCGAAGCCGCCCAACCCTCCGCCGGCGTTGTCGGTCTCGGGGATGCCGCCGTCGGGGAAGAGGATGACGTCGTACTTCGCCTTCAGCCCGCCCGCGTCCAGCGCCTGCGGGTAGATGACGTCGAAGTCGAACTCGAACTGCTCGAGCAGCCACCGCACGTGGCCTGACGGCATCGACCCGCCGTACTGATCCCACAGCGCGATGCGCGGCTTCGTCAGCTTGTACATCGCGCCCGTCGGGCGGCTCGTCACGCCCGTGAAGCTCAGCCCCAGGTCCACGGCCGCCTTCTGCAGCACCGCGGCGGTGCTGGGCCGCGTCGTGATGAACATCACGCCGGTGCCATCGGCGCTCTGCCAGGACCGGTCGCCGACGAAGAACACTTCTTCACCGGCCTTCAGCAGCCGGTTCACGGCCGTGAACGCGTCGTTCATCCGGTGCGCGACGGTGAAGCCCACCGCGCCCTGCGCGTTGGTCACCTGGCCCGCCGCCGCCCTCACCACGTCCGGGATTTTCTCGAGCGGCCCGTCCACGTTCTCGACGATGCGATCGAACGTGATCCCCATCTGGTAGGCCAGCGTCCAGCCCGAGTTGTCGTAGGGTGGAATGGGCGGCCCGCCGGGATACTGCGCGTCGTGCGGGTGATCCTGCGGTTCGAACATGTCGATCAGGTGGGGCCGGTACGCCTGCGCGGCCTTGAACACGAACGAGCCGGCCGGGTAGGTCTTGCCGCCCACCGTCAGCGGCGCAGTCGCGCGGTGCACGGTCAGCCCCGCCTTGATCATGATGTTCACGAATTTCGTCGCCGTGAGGAAGTCGCCCTGGTTGGCCGGCAGGATGTACGCCCGCGCGTCGCGCCACTCGGGCTTGCGCAGCAGGTCGTAGTACTGCGTGGGCACCGGCTGCGCGCGGCCGCCAGCCACGGTGCGCGGGTCGGAGGCCTCGGTCTTCATCGTCTTCGCGATCTCGGCCTTCACCTCGGCAATCCGCCGCGGGTACACCGTCCACGTGTCGGTGCTGCCCTTCGCGATGGAATTCCGCCCCATCACGTACGTGTTGTAGAGCAGCGTCTCCCGGTAGCGCTGGGCGAAGTCGAGCACCGCGTAGTTGGCCGTGATCGAGTAGTCGATGGACTGGCGGAAGTGCCAGGTCTGCGGCGCGATGGGCGCCGGAAGGTCGCCCCGTGGCAGGAGGCGATCCGGCACGAACTCGATCTGCACCGGCGTCGGATTGCCAATCGACTCGGTCAGCAGGCCGATCTGGTTGTGGAAGTACGGCATCGTCCGCAGTCCGCCGTTCCACCACGTGGAGTAGTTGGCGCCGGACCGCGTGGTCACGCCGGGCTTGCCTTCCTGGTCGAAGCGCGCGTGCATCGCCGAGCCCACCTGGTCGAGCATGTTCACGACCAGCGGGTCGTACACGTAGTTGAACGGATCGCGGAAGGGCGGCGAGAACATCACGGTGCCGGTCGGCCCCGTCTGGTGGTGGTTGTAGACGATCTGCGGGAACCACTCGCGGTAGAGCATCCGGTTGATGTTCACCGACTCGGGCTGGTTCATCATGTAGAAGTCGCGGTTGTTGTCGTGTCCCACGTACTTCTGGTAGAGCCGCGGGATGGCGCCCGTGCTGCGGGCCTTCGGATCGTCCTTCCGCATGTACCAGTCGGACACCAGCTCCATCCCATCCGGGTTGGCGTGCGCGGCCAGGATGATCACGTCGCGCAGGATCCGCATCGTCTCTTCGTCGGTCTTGCTGACGAACTGGTAGATGGTCTCGGTGAGCTGCTGCGCGCCCAGCACCTCGGTGGCGTGCAGCCCGCCGTCGATCCAGATGACGGCCTTGCCTTCCTTCGCCAGCGCGCGCGCCTGGTCGTCGGTCAGCCCTTCGGCGTGTGACAGCCGGCGCGCGATCTCCTGGTAGCGGTCCAGGCGCTTGAAGTTCTCCGGCGCCGTGATGATGGCCATCAACTGGTCGCGGCCCTCGGCTGTCTTGCCGATGCTCTGCACCACCATGCGGTTCGATTCGGCGTCGAGCTTGCGGACGTACTCGGTGAACTTCGTGTAGTTCGGCAGCACGTAGTCTTCGCCGATCTCGTGGCCGAAGAACTGCTCGGGCGTGGTCACCTTCAGCGGCGCCGGGGCGGCCGCCGCGGCACGCGTGGCCGTGGCCGTCTGGGCGCTCGGCGCCCCGGAGGCGGCAATGGTCAGCGTCAGGGCAAGAAGGACAAGGGAACGGAGTCTGGCGTGCATAGGCATCCTCAACCCCGACACTTTAGCGCGGATTGGCGCCGTCGTTGCCTGTGTTTGCCGACGCGCCGACGCCCGGATGCCTGGGTTTGTCAGCGCTGTCGAAGCAGCGCGGTGACTGCGGCCCCGGCGCCCAGTACGCGCCCGTCGTCGAACGCGCGGCCGACGATCTGCAGCCCGACGGGCAACTGGTCCGCCGGGCCGCAGGGGATGGACAACGCCGGCAGGCGCGCGGCGTTGAACGGCCACGTGTTGCGCAGGATGCGCATGCCATCGACCGGCCCGTCGATGCGCGGCGCCGTCGTGGGCACCGTCGGCATTGCCAGAATGTCCACCTCGTCGAACACGCGGGCCATGTCAGCCTGGAACTGTTGCAGCGCGCGCCGGGCCGCAGCCAGCGCCACCGGGTCAGGCAGCGGCTCGCTGAAGACCGCTGCGAAGTCTTTCGAGAAGGCCCCGGGCGTCTCGCGCCACGCCTCGTCGTAGGTCGCGCGGATCTCCGACACGACGATGGGATCGAACACGCGAGCCATCATCGCACCGTCCACGGGGACGGACACGTCGCGGACCGTGGCGCCAGCCTCGCGGCACCGATCGAGCGCGCTCGTGAACGCGCGCGCGACGTCGTCGTCCAGGCGATCGAGGAAGTAGCCTCGAGGCACACCGACGCGAAGGCCGCGCAGGCGAGCGACCGGCCTGGCCGTGGGGACCGTCGGCGTGCTCGGCACTTCGCGCAGCTTGCCTTCGGCCGTGACCGTGAGCAACAGCGAGACATCGTCCACGGTGCGCGCGAGGAGCCCGGCGTGGTCGAACGTGGGGCACGCGCCGAGCAATCCCGCCGTGCCGAGCACGCCAAACGTGGGTTTGAAACCGACGCACCCGCAGAACGCCGCGGGAATACGGATGCTGCCACCCGTGTCGCTACCCGTGGCCGCGGCCGCCAGGTGCGCGGCCACGGCCACCGCAGATCCGCCACTCGACCCTCCTGCCACCCGCGCTCGATCCCGCGGGTTTCGCGTGGTCCCATAGAACGGGTTGATCGTGGTCACGCCACCACCGAGCTCGTGGGTGTTGGTCTTACCGAGCATGATGGCCCCGGCCGCGGTCAGGCGCGCCACGAGCGCGGCGTCCCGCGCGGGAACGCGGTCGGCATAGAGACGCGATCCTCCGGTGGTGCGGATGCCGGCCGTGTCGAACAGGTCCTTGTGCGCGATCGGGAGGCCAGCAAGCGGAAGCGCGATCCCGTCGCGGCCCCCGGCCGCCAGTTCCGCGGAGAGCTGTCGGGCGCGGGCCCGGGCCCGGGCTTGCTCGGACGTCACCAGGACGTACGCGTTCAGGCCGGGGTTGAGCTGATCGATGCGGCGAAGATAGGCGTCGACGACTTCAATCGGCGCGACTTCCCTTCGCCGGATGCGCTCAACCAGGTCGCGGATCGACAGCGTGGTGAGCCCCTCCTGCGCGCCCTGCCCCGCGACCGTGGCGCCCCGAGCGAACGCGACGCTGGAGGCAACGCCCGACATCACCCACGAGCCCAGCGCCAGGGCCACCGCCTCGCGACGCGTCATGGCTCGTCGTCGAAGACGTTGGCCGCGGCGGCGCGCAGTCCGGGCAGCACCGCCGACTCGATAGAGGCGCGGCCCCGGAAGCTGCGCCGCCGCACACGGCCCCTCACCGGAAACGTCAGCACCGTCACCGATCGCCCGACCGGATCGATCAGCCAGTACTCGCGGACCCCGTACTGCCGGTACCATCGGCGCTTCCAGACCCGATCCCGCCGCCACGTGCCGGGGGATTCCACCTCGACCACAAGGTCTGGCGCTCCCCACACCTGCCCGCGAATGATGCCGGCGCGGTCGTTCGAGACGAACACCACGTCCGGCTGGACGACCAGCGCCCGCGCCTCGTCGAGCACCACGTCGATGGGTGAGGCACACACCCGTCCGAGCCGCCGCTGGTGCACGTGCTGGTAGAGCAGGACGGTGATGCGGGTGACGATTTCCTGGTGGCCCCAGCGTGGCGCCGCCGGCTCGCGCGCCCAGCCCCAGACGAGCTCGCGTCGACGCAAGGTCTCCCGCCCGGCCAGGTACGTGCCCACCGTCTGACGCTCGCTCATGCGCTCGCTCCGATGACGACGATGCCATCGTCGTCGGGAGAAATCAAACACGGAAGGATGGCGGTGGTGGATAGAATCGAGGGCCCATGCGCCGCCCCCTTGCTGCCCGTGTCCTGATCACGCTTGCCCTCGCCTGGCCGGCCCCTGCCCATGCCGATCCTGCTGCCCGGCTGCTGCATCTGGCCTCCATCCCCGGCACGGCCGGGCACGAGGCGGCGGTGCGCGAGGCCATCGAGATGGCGCTGCCGGCGTCCGCGCGAGTGCGGGCGGACAACCTCGGTTCGATGACCATCGTGCGGCGCGGCAACACCGGGCCGCACCTGCTGATCGTCGCGCCACTTGACGAGCCGGGCTTCGTCGTTTCCGCCATTCGGGACGATGGCTACCTGCGCGTGCACCGGCACACGCCGGCGCCGTCGCATCCGCTGGGCGCGCAGTTCTTCGTCGGGCAACCCGTCCTCGTTCGCACGTCGGACGGCCGCTTCGTGCCAGGCGTGACATCGACCCCCTCCACGCACTTGAGCGGGTTCCGCAGCGCGGAGGATCGCGCGCGCATCCAGACAGTGGACGACCTCTGGATCGACGTGGGCGCCTCGTCACGCGAGGACGTAGCGGCGCTCGGCATCCGCATGCTGGATCCGGTGACGCTGCGCGAGCGGGCCGCGAGCATTGGCGGAGGGCGCGTGGCGGGCGTGGCCGTCTCATATCGCGCGGCCGCGACCGCGGTACTCGAAGCGGTGCGGCGACAGGCAGAGGCCAGCACGCCGCGCCCGCCTGGCGCGGTGTCCATCGCGTGGGTGGGGCAGTCGCAGTTCGGTCAGCGAGGCCTGGTGCGCCTGCTCGAGACCCTGAAGCCCGATCGGGTCGTGCTGCTGCGCGGCGGCGTGGCCCCGGGTGACGATGCGCGCGGATCGGTGGG
>DAIRFN010000258.1:0-8248 GCA_036795065.1 Vicinamibacterales bacterium | reverse complement strand
GCCCTTGAACCAGATCTTCCGGGACGAAGGCGAGAGCTTGTCGCGCGAACTGCGCAGCGCGCTGGCCAGCGCCTCGGTGACGGGGAACCCGCGTTCGGCCAGCTCCACGGCGGGCGCCTCGACCTCGGCCAGCGGCTTGCTGCCATAGGTCTTGGCGGCCAGCTCTGCCCCGGCCACCGCGCCGGGGACGCTCACCGACAGGACGCCGTCGCTCGGAAGGCCGCCCTTCGACTTGTAGAAGTCCACCGTGGCCGCCATGGGCGCCACGCCCGTGCCGTTGATGAACTTCACCTCGCCGGTCTTCGCGAGGTAGATGAGCATGAACATGTCGCCGCCGAGACCCGTCATCTCGGGCTCGGCGAGGCCCTGCACGGCCCACGCCGCGATGGCCGCGTCCACCGCATTGCCGCCAGCCTTCAGGATCCTGATGCCCGCCTCCGACGCGAGCGCGTGGCCCGAGGCCACCATGCCCGTGTCCGACAGGACCACCGGCCGCCAGGTGGAGGTCTGCGCCCCGGGTCGCACGCCCGACAGCGCGATCAGCAATCCGACGGCCACGAGCAGAGACACACGGCGCATGGCTGGCTCCTTGGGTCTTGGGTCTTGGGTCTTGGGTCTTGATCCCTGATTCCTGATTCCTGATTCCTGATTCCTTTCTAAATATGCGCGCGCAGGGGGTCGTGCATCCGCTTTCCGTGCGTGATCGACATCAGCACCACGTCGGACGTCACGGGCGCGCGGCGGAACGCATCCACGCCAATCGCGTCGGCGATGGCGTTCAGCACGGCGCCGTAGCCCGCGCCCACGGGCGGCTCGCCCACGCCCTTCGCGCCGACGGGCGTTTCCGGATCGGGGATGCCCAGCGCCGACGCGGGCATCGTGTGCGGCACGTCGAGGATGGTGAGCGGACGATTGCTGTAGAACCGGCGCGCCAGCGACAGGCCATAGTGCGGATCGTAGACGAGCCGCTGGTAGAGCGCGTGCGCGATGCCGAGGCACACGCCGCCGTTGATCTGCGCGACGAGGCTGCGCGGGTTCACCACCAGTCCCACGTCGCCCACGCTCAGGAAGTCCACCAGTCTCACCGCGCCCGTCTCGAGGTCGACCTCGACCTCGGCGAACCCCGCGACGAACGAGTAGGTCGCGCCGTCGCGGGGGTAGGTGTCCTTCGCCACGCCCATCAGTCCGAGACCCACCAGCCCCGCGGCCGCGTTCTTCGTCACTGCGTGAATGTCCGGCGGCAGCTCGTGGCCGTCGTAGCGCCCTCCCAGCTCGATGGCCCGCTCCGCGGCCTGCGCGTAGGTGAGCGCGCGCCCGGGCTGACCCTTGCGGTAGATACGCTCGTTCCCCAGGTCGTAGTCGTCCGGCGCTCCCCCGAGGTCGCGCGCCGCAATCTCCTGCAGCTTGCGCTTCGCGTCCATCGCCCCGGCATGGTTGGCGCGCGTCATGGCGTGCGTGGTCTGGCTGCCCACCGACATGCAGGTCCACGGCAGCCCGTTGCTGGTGTTGCCCCACGCGACTTCCACCTTCTCCCACGGCATGGCCAGCACGTCGGCCGCCACGCGGGCCAGGTCGATCACCGAGTGCGTGCCGAGGTTCCCCACACCCGACTGGACGTAGAGCTTCCCGTCCGGGCGGATGGTCATCAGCCCGTCGTAGCCCACCGACCCCGATCCGTGCGGGCCGATGGTCACGCCCACGCCGCGCACCTTGCCGCCCCGCGGCTTCCCCGCGCGCGCCACGCGCGTGGGCCAGTCGAAGAGCTCGGCCCCGCGGTCGAGCGCCTCCTTGACGAATGCGCCCGTCACGTGGCGCCGCTGGCCGCTCGACTCCGGCGGACCGAACTGGGCCTTCCCCTCGGGCGAGTTCATCCGGCGGATGGCCACCTGATCGATGCCGAGCGCCTTGGCCGCCTTCGTGACGACCGGCTCGATGATCCCATTGGCCTGCATCGGCCCGGGCGAGCGCTGCTGCGTGCGTGGCGGCGTGTTCGTGAGCACGTTCACCGCGCGCCATCGCATGGCGCCCGGCTGGTAGATAAGCGACGCGGCCAGGCCTGCCGATCTGTGATCGCCCATCGGCCCGTACGGGCCGTTGTCCTGGACGATGAACAGATCGAGCGCGGTGATGCGGCCGTCCTTCGCGAAGCCCACTTTCGCGCGGCCCGTCATGCTGGTCCGCGCGCGGCCGAAGTAGCTCTCCTCTTCACGGCTCACGCGCATCATCACCGGCGCGGCCGCCTTCTTCGCCAGCAGCGCCGGGATGGCCATGGTCACCGACCCGCCGCCCTTGCTGCCGAACCCGCCGCCCGTGTACTCGCTGATGAGCACCACCTGCGACGGCTCGATGCCCACCCAGCGCGCCACCCCGTCCACGGTGCGCACCACGCTCTGCGTCGAGCAGTGCAGGTAGAGCTTGCCGTTCTGCCAGTACGCCATGGCGCTGCGGGTCTCGAGCGGGTGGTGTCCCGTGGACTGCACCACGAACGTCTCGTCCAGCACGAGGTCCGCGCCGGCGAAGCCCGCCTCGACGTCGCCGACGGTCCACTCCTCAGTGGCCTCGCCCATCGGCAGGCGGCCCTCGGCGGCCTCGGCGAAGTCGGCCGCCGTCCATTTCAGCCGCTCGATGCCCGGGCGCGCGGGCGGCCCGCCGGGAACGGCCGGCGGTGGCGCGCCCCAGACATTCCCTTCCACGCGCGCGTCCGGTCCCTGCGGATGCAGGCTGTCGAGCGGGTCGATGACGAAGGGCAGCGGCGCGAGGGAAAGGTCCACGAGCTCGATGGCCTCGGCCGCGGTGTGCTCGTCCACGGCCGCGATGGCCAGGATGGGCTCGCCGCCATAGAGCGGCTCGTTGGTGAGCGCGCGCTCGGCGCCGCCGAGGTCGGGGAGTTCGTCCGCGGTGAGGATGGCACGCACGCCGGGGAGCGCCATCGCGCGGCTCGTGTCGAGGCGCCGTACACGCGCGTGCGGCATGGGGCTCAGGAGGAGCCTGGCGAAGAGCATCCCCTCGGCCCGGAAGTCCTCGGCGTACCGCGCCCGGCCCGTGACCTTGGCCACGATGTCCGGCGTGATGTAGTCGGTGCCGACCAGCTTGTCTGCCACAGCGCCTCCCGTGCGGGGACTCTAGCAGAGTCTGATGAATCTCGTGCGCCGCGATAACATGGCGGGCAGTGACATGCCCCGCAGCCTCACCGCCCGCCTGATCGTCTGGGGTCTGGCCCTCACCGGCGCCATCTTCCTCGCGACCATCTTCTTCTCAAACCGCGTGGGACGGCAGGCGGCCCTGGCCGCGGCCCAGCGCGAGGCCTTCGCCGCGACCGACGCCGCGGCGCAGGAGATCGAGGGCGTGCTCGGCCGTGTGGAAGAGAGCGTCGCCTCGCTGGTGCGAGCCGTGTCGGAGACCGAGCCGTCGCCGGAGGCGCTCGATCGTCTCGTTACCCGGTTCGACGCCGACAACCGGGCGGTGGTGGCGCGCTACGACGTCAGGTTGGCCGGAACCGGGGACGCGGCGGCCCCTGCCTGGTCTCGCGAGACGCTCGACCGAGGCACGCCAGGATGGAGCGAGCCGTACCGCAGCCCCGACCTCGAGGACGCCGTCGTCATCACCTTTGGCGCGCCGGTGCGTGGAGCCGATGGAACGGCGATGGGCGCGGCCGCGGCCAGCGTCCGTCTGGACTTCCTGTCGGCCGTCCTCCGCAAGGTGCGGCTCGGCGACAGCGGCATCGCCCTCGCGGTGTCGCGCCATCGCCTGCTCGTCGCGCACTCGCGGCTCGCGATCGACACGCCGTTCGATCCGGTGGCGAACCTGTCGCCGGAGTTGCGCGCGCAGGTGGAGCCCATCGTCCGCCATGCCGAGGCAGGCGAAGCGGCGTTCACCGCCATTCCGGTCGATGGACGGATGTACCGGCTCACCATCCGTCAAATCGGCCAGACCGGCGGCCTCCTGGCGACCGGCTACGCCGAGGACGAGCTGCTGGCGAACGTCAGGTCGATGCGAAACACCCAGGTGCTGCTGGCCCTGGGGGGGCTGGCGATTCTCGCCGGCGCCATCGTGGTCCTGTCACGCCGCATCACGCGGCCGATCGTGGCCCTGGCCGCCAGCGCGGACCGTCTGGCCACGGGGGACCTCGACACGGTGCTGCCGACCGCGGCGTCGCAAGACGAGGTGGGCGCGCTCACCCGCGCGTTCCACCACATGCGCGACTCGCTGAAGGTTCACATCCGCCACCTGCAGGAGACCACGGCCGCCAAGGAGCGCCTCGAGAGCGAGATGCGGGCGGCGCACCGCATCCAGTCGGACATGTTGCCCGCGCCGACGGCCGGGGGCGCCGCCGAGGGTTACGAGCTCGCGGCTGTGCTGGTGCCCGCGCGGGCCGTCGGGGGGGACCTCTTCGCGCACTTCCAGCACGGGCGCCGCGTGTTCTTCCTGGTGGGCGACGTGTCGGGCAAGGGCGTCGCCGCCGCGCTGTTCATGGCGCGCGCCAAGACGCTGTTCGACACCGTCGCGGCCACCGAACACGATCCGGGCGCGGTCTTCGCGACACTCAATCGCGGGCTCTGCCGCCAGAACGACGCGGGCATGTATGTCACCGCGGTGTGCGGCGTCCTCGATCTCGACGCACGCACGCTGAGCTTCTCGGCCGCTGGACACGAACCGCCCGTGCTGGTGCGCGGGGTGGATGGGCACTGCCAACCGCTCGAGACCGAAGGCGGCCGCATCCTCGGTCTGCTCGAGGGCGGCGACTACCCCGTCTGCACCATCCCCCTCGCCCCTGGTGATGCCCTGGTGATGTACACGGACGGGGTCTCGGAGGCGCAGAGTCCCTCGGGCGACTTCTTCGGCCCCGAGCGGCTGATCGCCGCAACGACACGCGACGCGGGAGGCACGGCCTCGACCCTCACGGCCGGGCTGCTGCAGGACGTGAAGGCCTTCGCCGGCACGGCGCCTCAGTCGGACGACATCACGGTGATGACGCTGAAGGTGGGCAGATAACCAGTCAGGAAGAGGAAATCACGCGCATGCGACGCCCGTTTCTTGCCCTCGCGCTTCTCCTCGCCGCCGCTCCAGCGACGGCGGCCGATCCCATCGACGAGTACGTCCGCGGCGTGATGGCCGCAAAGAAGATTCCGGGAGTCTCGATTGCGATCCTGCGCAGCGGCAGGGTCGTGAAGGCCGAAGGCTACGGCGTCGCGAACCTCGAGCTCGACGCGCCGGCGACGCCCGACACCATCCACCAGTCCGGCTCGCTCGGCAAGCAGTTCACGGCCGCAGGCATCCTGCTGCTGGCCGAGGACGGCAAGCTGACGCTCGACGATCCGTTGTCGAAGCACTTTCCCGAGGGGCCGTCGAGCTGGCACCGCATCACCGTGCGTCACCTCCTCACGCATACCTCAGGCCTGAAGGACTACGGATCGGACGAGATCGACTTTCGCCGGGATTACGGCGAGGACGACTTGCTGAAGGTCGCGCGGAACGTCCCGCTCGAGTTCGAGCCCGGCACGCAGTGGAGCTACAGCAACACCGGGTATCTCCTCCTCGGCGTGCTCACCTCGCGGCTCGCCGGCAAGCACTGGAGCGAGTTCCAGGCCGAGCGGCTCTTCACGCCCCTGGGCATGGCCACCACGCGCATCATCTCCGAGCGCGACATCGTGAGGAATCGCGCGGCCGGCTACGACCTCGACGAGAAGGGCGACGTAAAGAACCAGGAGTGGGTGGCGCCATCGCTGAACCGACTGGCCGACGGGGCGTTGTACTTCTCGGTGAAGGACCTCGCCGCCTGGGAAGCCGCACTGCATGCCCGGACGTTCATGAAGCCACAGAGCTTCGAGGCCTGGTGGACGCCGGTGTCGCTGAAAAGCGGAACGGCCTTTCCGTACGGATTCGGATGGGGCATCGGGGAGCAGCGCGGACATCGCCTCATCGAGCACGGCGGATCGTGGCAGGGGTTCCGGACCGCCATCGCCCGCTACGTCGAGCAAGGGCTCACCGTGGTGGTTCTGGCCAATCTGGCCCAGGCCGAGCCCGAGACGATGGCACACGAGATTGCCGGGCTGCTCGAACCGGCGCTGCGACGGCCGGATCCCGCGCGCACCGAGAGCGATCCCGACCCCGCACGGACGGCGCGCCTGCGGGACGTGCTCGATGCCTGGGCGGGCTACCGCCGGCCCCCGGCCATGGCGAAGGGCCTGGCGGAGACGGCTTCGGGGAGCCGCCGGGAGGCGAGCCAGCGCCGGATCACGGGGCGGCGCCTCACGGAGATGACGGCGTTCCGATTCCTCGGCGAGGACGACTTGTCGGCGCGCCCCGTCGTGCTGCGTGGGGATTCGGTCGAGCGTGTCGTGTATTTCGCGCTCGACACGAAAGACGCGCGCCACGTCTTCCGGTTCCACCTCACGCGCGACGGGCGCGTGGTCGACTTCGACAGCGAGGAGCGGTAGATCAGCCAACGTTTTGCCTCTCCCTGTCCGTCCAACCATCAATGGCCCTGCCCCGTGACTGGCGCCTCGCCTTCCGCTCTCTCCTCAGACAACCCGGCTTCACCGTCACCGTCGTCGGGATGCTCGGCGTGGCCATCGGCGCCAATACCGCCATCTTCAGCCTGATCAACAGCGCGCTGCTCCACTCGCTGCCCTTCGACGAGCCCGACCGGCTGGTCTTCGGCCGCGCCACGTTCAGCGGCCGCATCAACCCCACGGTTTCGGGCTACGACTACTACGACTACCGCGACCAGAGCCGGTCGTTCGAGGCGCTGGCGTCGATGGGCGGCGGGGCCGGCCCCACCACGGTGCTGGTAGACGGTCAGCCCGACCGCGCGAACGCGCTCTTCGTGAGTTGGGATCTCTTTCCCACCTTGCGCGTGGCGCCGGTGCTCGGGCGATCGTTCGCCGCAGGGGACGCCGCCAGCGGCCATGACGACGTCGTCATCATCAGCTACGCCTACTGGCAGCGCCGCCTCGGCGGCTCGGCCGATGCATTGAACCGCGTCATCACCGTGACTGGGAGGCCCGCGACCATCATCGGTGTGATGCCGGCCACCTTCCACTTCATGTTCGACGTGGACGTGTGGCGCCTCACCTACCGTGACGGCCCACTGGCCAACGCGCGGCGCTTCCATAACCTGCTGCTCGTCGGCCGCCTGGCGCCCGGAGCGACGCTGGCGAGCGCCCAGAGCGAGGCGGACCTCATTTCCGCCCGTCTCGAGCAGCAGTATCCCGACTCGAACCGGAACAAGGCCCTGAGGATCACCTCACTGCAGGACGCCCTTGTCGAGGACGTGCGGCCCAGGCTCTGGATGCTGATGGGCGCGGTCACGCTCGTTCTGCTGATGGCCTGCGCCAACGTCGCGGGCCTGCTGCTGGCGCGCGGGCAGCGGCGGCTCACGGAAGTGGCCGTGCGCACGGCCATCGGTGCGTCAAGGGGTTCGATCGTGCGCCAGTTCCTCTCCGAGAGCCTGCTGCTGGCCCTGGTGTCTGGCATTGCCGGCCTGGCGCTGGCCTTCGCCCTGCAGGGCCTGCTGATCCAGCTCGTGCCGGTGAGCCGCCTCGGCATCGTTCGCGCGGAGCTGGATGTCACCGTGCTGCTCTTCGTCACCGCAGTGTCGATCGTCACCGGCCTGGTATTCGGCGTGCTGCCGGCGCTCCGCGGCTCGTCGGTGGACGTGGCCAGCCAGCTGAAATCGGGCACGCGGACCACCGAGGGACGATCGGGCTCGCGCCTGCGCAGCGGCCTGGTGGTGGTGCAGGTGGCGCTCGGCGTGGTGCTGCTCATCGGCGCCGGCCTGCTCATTCGCAGCCTGTCGAAGCAGATGGGGGTGGACCTCGGGTTCGAGCCGGCAGGGGTGCTCACGGCCGGAGTGACCGTGTCGGAGCAGGACTACCCCTCCGGAGCCACGCGCACGTCGTTCTTCACGTCGTTCGTGGACGAGGTGAAGACCCTGCCGGGGGTGCAGGCCGTGGGGCTCGTCAGCCAGCTTCCCATTCGTCACCCGGGCGGCAACCTCTACCTGCGCCGGCCTGGCGAGGCGGCCAGCTCCACGATGGATCGCTCCGCCGATTTCCGTGCCGTCCTGCCCGGCTACTTCGAGGCGATGCGGATGCCGCTGGTCGCGGGTCGCGACATCGCCGACACCGACGATGCGGACCGGCCGCGGGTGACGGTGATCACGCAATCGCTGGCCGCGCTGATGTTCCCGGGCGAGGATCCGCTGGGGCAGACGCTGATCATCGATCTTGGCGAGCCGGTGCCGCAC